>NZ_CP039964.1:2100000-2400000 GCF_005234135.1 Pseudorhodobacter turbinis | reverse complement strand
ATGACGATGTGACGGGGGCGGGCCTTATCCGCGCCCGTTTCCCCGGCCTGAATTTCGCGGGGCTTGCAACAGCTTGGTCCAAACGAATCACCGTGCTTTACGCGGATGGCATCCCGCTCAAGCCCGGTACCCATCAGCTTTTGGCGGCACTGCGGCAGCCTTTAGCACTGGCGACCTCGTCAACCCGCACGCAATTGGACCTCAAGCTTTCGGTCACGGATATCGCGCCCTATTTCCGGCATATCGTCTGTGTTGATGATGTCCAAAAACCCAAACCCGCACCAGAACCCTATCTGCTGGCCGCCAAACGTTTGGGCGTGGATCCGGCCCGCTGTGTGGCCTTTGAAGACAGCGAAACCGGCGCGCAATCGGCGCATCTTGCGGGGATGACCGTGGTGCAAGTGCCCGATATCAACCCCGCCTCGGGGCGCTTTGCGCATCTGGTCGCCCCCGACCTTTTGACCGGCGCACGCGAAATCGGTTTGCTGCCCAAGTGATCTTGCCAATCCTGTTTACCGCTCCTATATAGAGGGTGAGGGGTTGGCGCGGGCAAGTGCCTCGCCAACTTGGTCAGGTCCGGAAGGAAGCAGCCACAACGAGCCCCACTTGGGTCGATGTCCAGCCTCTCACCCTACTACCTCCCATCCCATTGAAAATGCAGAGAAGCCCTACTTTATAAGGGCGCTCGCTACAAAACCTGCTACAAGATCTGCTACAAAGCATGTGATTGAGTCGGTTATGAAATACGTTCAACAGGTCAGAGGAAAGTGGATCGTTCGTGTCACGGTGCCGCCGGAACTACGGGCGATCATTGGGCAACGAGAATTAGTGGAAAGAGACTTGCCGTCAGACACCCGAACGCGAGAAAAGATGGCGCACGGAATACTCAATCGATTCTTTGCCACAATCGACAAAGCGCGGGAAATTTTCGAAACGCGCAAGAATTCGCCTCCCATCGCGCTATCGGATGCTGCCAAGAGACACTACTCGGTCACGATTGCACAAGATGAACTAAAGCGCGCATCGATGCCAACACCAACCGATATTCAGTCCGAAAAGGACCGGGCGCTCGATATGCTTGCTCAAGAGCAACGCGAGCACCGCCAGACCGCAACCTCAGTTATTAATGCGACAACCGGCTTCGAACTGATGGCAGGAGCACGTTCCTTTGACCACAACAACAGGGTACGACGGCTTACGGCTCTTCGTGCAAGCTTCAGAACGGGTGAAACGCGTTGGATCGAACCTGCCGTGCAACAATACATCAAAGACAATCATTACGATGTGCAGCCTGACACGCGGGCATGGCGGGATCTGGCCGATGCATTTGCCCGCGCTGAGATCGAAGCATTGGAACGAACTCTAGAACGCGATCGCGGTAACTTTTCTGGTTGCGCTTCGGACCCATTGCTAACAGCGCCTGCGACAGAGCCTGACATCAATAGTCCGGTGGATACACTCGACGGCAAGAGCATGCTTCTCAGCGAAGCTCTGAGCGCCTTCCATAATGAACGAACAGCCGGAGGCCATTCGTTGGCGGCGAAAACAATGGGTGAGCACCGGAATGCAGTGCGTATGTTCAAGGAATTTATCGGAGCGGATATCGCGGTCGATGCCATTACGAAGAAACACCTAATTGAATACAAGAATGCTCTTATTAAGACACCCAACCGCTACACGATGCGATTTCCCGGCCTGACCCTACCGGAAGCGATCAAGGCTAATGCAAAGCGTCCAGAACCATTTTCTACATTGGCATCGAAGACAGTGAACATGAAGTGGCTCTCGCATCTTTCGGGCATCCTGAACTGGGCACAGGAGAACGGTCATATAGAATTCAACCCGGCAAAAGGTGTTCGCGTGGACACTGGGAGAAAGACGCACCACGAACCCTCTCGCCTCGCTTTCACCAAATCTGAACTCTACGAAATTTTCGGGCATTCTATGTTCGCAGACAGGTCGGCTTACGGCCTGAAGCAATGGGCATTGCTGATTATGCTTTACACCGGCGTGCGCAACTCCTCAGAAATGGCACGTATGAAGCTTGAGTACATATACATCGAACAGGGTATACCGGTGTTCGATCTAGCCGACGCATCGAAGAACCAAGGCAGCAAGCGCCTCGTACCCATTCACAACGATCTCGTGCGCCTCGGCTTTCTCGATCATGTTGAGGCTTTAAAGAAACGCGGCGAGACCCTCTTGTTCCCAGAATGGGCGCAACGACCAGACAAAGTTAATGATTGGTTTAATGACGTCTACCTCGTCTCACTCGGGTTAAAGACTAAGAAAAAGGTTTTCTACTGCTTCCGACACACCCTCGCGACCGAACTCGCGCGTGCTGGCGTTCCTCGAGAACTGTCGAAGATGATTTCAGGTCATGCTCCACAAGAGGTCGCCTCAGTCTATATTCAGGCGTCGCCCATCAAGCTAATGGCGACGGAATTAAACAAGGTGAAATTCGACCTGCCAATCCCCGGATTATAACTTAGCTACACACTTCGATCCAACACTCGAATGCCCGCAGATACGTTGAGCAACCGCTTCAATCTTCGCTTATGTCACCGATCCCTTCGTCAAACACCGACAGCAGGTTCTGCATGCCGGTGATGATGCGCTCCACGGTCGCTTTGCGTTTCAGAATACTGGGTTTTTCAGTCATGCACGCCACAATCTCATCACCAAGTGGCGCTTTGCCGGTATAGATCATCTGTCCGAACAGGTTACCGAACGCGGTTTGCTCAAGATGTTCGGTCGTGCAAAACCTAGCGAACGCGAGGTCACGTTCTTTGATCCAGTAGGCTGAGAACGCGGCGCTCACGTCGTCATCAGGCCCGAGCATCGGAAGGGTCTGGTCAATGAAGCGGCTTATAAGATCGCGCTTGTCGCGCAATTGCGTCTCGGACAGCAGAAGATCAAAGATGCGTTTGCGTTGAACCTTCGCTTTTGCGTTTGAAACTGTGCCTTCGTGTATCGATGCGTTCAAAGATGCCAGCAGAGCTACGATATAGGCGACATTGATGTCGTCGCGCCGGATCAATTCCAACTCGAAATCGAGATCATCCAGCGGCGACGGTTTGTCTTCTTTTTGCTCTTTGTTCTTTTGCGCAATGTCGAGGTATTTTGATTTGAACTCTTCAAAAGCCTGAGACTCGATCGCTAGGTCGTCAGGTTTGAACTCTGAGTAGCTGGCAAGCACGTTACGTATGCGCATCAACTCGCGGAAGCGTTTGACGAATTCGGCTTCAGCTTCTTCATGTGGCAGGTCATCCACGTCGTCCGGTGTGGGCGTCAGTTCAAGTAGCGCATGTACTGCGACTGTGAATTTTTCTAACTGTTCTTCATAGGTGCCAACCAAGATCGTCTCGCGGGCATTCTTGTCCGCAAACAGCGCGATAGCTTCGTCGGTGCGTTCTTTGAGATCACGAAAGCAGACGATGTTCCCTTGGCTCTTTTCCTGACCCAGCGTGCGGTTGGTACGCGAGAAGGCTTGTATTAGCCCGTGAAATTTCAGGTTCTTGTCGACGTAAAGCGTGTTGAGTGTCTTTGCGTCAAAACCGGTCAGGAACATATTAACGACAAGCAGGATGTCTATACCCGCGTCCGGTGTGAAGTCCTTCTTGTCGCGGAACTTCATACGCTTCGACAGGGCACGATAGTAAGTGTAGAAGCCGCCACCATCCATCACGGACTCATTGGTGCCGTAGCGGGCGTTGTAGTCGGTGACATACTCAACCAGCTTGTCGCGTCGGGGTATTTGCGCAGGTGACGCGTTGCCGGTTGGGAAGTCGGTCTCGGGGATCAAGTCATCCGCTTCGGGATCGGCTTCGTTGGCAGCATAGGTGAAGATCGTCGCGACTTTCAGGTCATGCGCTCCAGCTCTTCGCTTTGCTTCAAAGCAGTCGTAATAGCGCATCAGCCCGTCGACCGAGCCGACACACATCATCGCACCGAATTGGCGCTGTCTTGTCTTACGGTCATGGTTTTCGATCACCCAATCGACGACCTTATCGATGCGCCTCGGGTCTTCCATCACCTCGCGCGACGCCAGTTGCTTTTCACGCTCAGCGCGTGCAGTTGCGTCTTCGCTAGGGATCGCGGGTGACGTGGACATATATTCGACCGAGAAGCGCAAGACGTTCTCATCGCGGATCGCATCGGTGATGACATAGGTGTGCAACCGCTTGCCGAACAAGTCCGCGGTGGTGCGTCGCCCGACCGAGTTGTCAGCGAAAATCGGTGTGCCGGTAAAGCCGAACATCTGCACGCGTGAGAAGTACTCTCGGATCTTGCGATGTGCTTCACCGAACTGACTACGGTGGCATTCATCGAAGATCATCACGACACGACCGTCTTTGATCGACTGCAAAGCCGCGTTGAACCGTTCGCTTGAAATCGCTGTGTTCAGCTTTTGGATCGTGGTGATGATCAGCTTGCGACCTGGCTCGTTGAATTGCCGTACCAGCGCGCGGGTGTCGTCGGTGCCATCGACCGAGCCGGGGGAGAAGAAGTTGAACTCTTGTGTGGTCTGGTAATCCAAGTCGGCACGGTCCACGACGAACAGTACCTTCTCGACCTTGGGGTTCTCACACAAGTTTTGCGCCGCCTTGAAGCTCGTCAGCGTCTTACCTGACCCTGTGGTATGCCAGACATAGCCATTGTCGCGACCCTGCTCCACACGCGCTGTGATAGCCTCTACGGCGTAGTACTGGTACGGACGCAGCACCATCAGGATCTGGTCGCTTTCGTGCAGCACAACGTATTTCGCGATCATCTTTGACAGATGGCATTTTTCAAGAAAGAAATCTGCGAAAGGCTCCAGCCGGTTGATCGCTTTGTTATCGACATCCGACCATGTGAAGGTTTGCTTGAAGCTCTGGCTGCGGTTGTTCGCGTAATAGCGCGTGTTTACCCCGTTCGAGATGACGAACACCTGCACGAACTGAAACAACCCACCCGCTGCGGTAAAGCTGTCACGTTGATACCGGTTGATCTGATCAAATGCCGCCTTCAGCTCGACACCACGGCGCTTCAGCTCGATCTGACACAACGGTAGCCCGTTCACCAACAAGGTTACGTCATAGCGGTTCTTACGGCGCCCTGTCAGCCCGATCTGTGTCGCGACCTGATAGCGGTTACGACACCAGTGCTCTGCATTCATGAACTGCACGTAGTGGCTCGACCCATCGTCGCGCGTCATCTGAAAGCGGTCGCGTAGGGTGTGCGCCTTGGCAAACACATTGCCCTTTTCCAGATGGTTGCGGATTTTGACAAACTCCGCTGTCGAATAGGTGGTGCCGTTATGCGCACCCAACTCCGAACGTAGGTTCTCCCACAATGCTGCCTCATCCGCCAACCGCACTGGAATCCAGCCTTTCGCCTTCAAGCGTTCGATCAGACTGGTCTCTAACTGCGCTTCGGACTGGATGGTCATCTACACGTGCCCCTCAGGTGCTTTTCTTCGCCAACGCTTCAATAATGCGAAAATCGTCTTCATCAGCTTCAACCGCATCTGCCGACCGTCTAGCGATATCGAACATCGCATAAGCGTCGTCAGCCAGCCTCTGTGCCACCTCCATGCGCAGCTTGCCTGCATGGGTCAACACATCGCGGTCGTTGAAGTTCAGGAACGCATCCAGCTTTTCCACCCATACCGCCATTGTCACCGCGCTGCGTCGTTTCGCTTGGTCCTCGGCGTAATCAAGATACATCGTCACAATCCGGTTCAACTCTTCGACCTCAGCAGCCGCAAGATAGTTCTTGGCAGTACCAACATCCCCCTTACGGACCACGTTACCCTTCCAGCTGGTCAAGCCCATGTTTTGCGCATCCGGTTTGACACGGGCGGCTATGATCTCCGCCGCCGTCATTCCCGTCACCGCCCAAAGCATCTTGTTCTGCACCTTCTGAAAGAACAGTTGCGCGGTGTCCGACCCTTTGTCGTAATCAACGGCGGTGGTGAACAGGTCTTTGATCTTTTGATAGAACCGCTTTTCCGAGGCGCGGATATCGCGGATGCGCGCAAGCCACTCGTCGAAATAATCCCATTGGTCAGCCGCTTTCAGCTTCGCGTCGTCCATCGCAAAACCTTTGACCAAGTAGTCTTGCAAGATCGTATTCGCCCAACGCCGGAACTGTGTTCCACGCGCGGAACGCACACGAAAGCCAACCGCAAGGATCATATCGAGACTATAGTGCAAGGTGCGATAGGTTTTGCCATCGGCGGCAGTTGTCAAGTATTCCTTGACAACTGACCCTTCCACCAACTCGCCGTCAGCAAAGATATTCCGCAGGTGCAGGCTGATGTTCTGCTTGGTGGTGTCAAACAATTGCGCCATCTCGGCTTGGGTCAGCCAGACAGTGCCGTCTACCGCGTGCAGGCTGATCTGCGCGCGACCGTCTTCGGTTTGATAGAGGATCACTTCACCGCTCATAACGCGCCCTTACACAAACATCTGTTGCAACAAGCCTTGCTTGAACAGCTCGATCTTAGTGATCTGCGCGGCTGTGGCTGTGATTTTCGTATCGAGTGCTGTGAGCGCGTCGGCGATTTTGCGTTGTTCGTCGGGGTGAGGAACAGGTAGCTGCGATTGGCGCAAAATAGAGAAATGCCGTTTGTAACCTTCTTGCTTCGGCAGATTAGACAAAATTGCATAATACATGAAACGGATATTTTCGTTTGTGCGTAGCACCTTGACCCCGTCCGCCCCTACGATGAAATCAAAATCAGAGCATTTCAACTCTGTCGTGTGATCGCCAAAAATGATCGCACCCTTGTTTTTGAGTAGACGCTCAGTTTCATCGGAATATCCCGCTATGAACTGCTTACCTTGATCTAAAACAGGGTGCCTGCCATTTTCTTGAATCGCAGTGGCAAGAATTTGGTGCCCTCGTGTAGAGATGGCAAACACCACATCTTCAAAAGCCGTCTCTTCCCAATCCGGAAAGGCCGAGCCGTCGTCTTGCGTAAAGCGCAGTTTTTGCGAGAAGAGGCGTTGCATCAGCCCCGCTTTGAACCGCTCCAACCCCGCCTGCTTGCGCCGCAACGCGGAGAGTTTGCTATCCACCGCACCAAGGAAGGCGGCGATTTTCTGTTGTTCCGCGGCACAAGGAAGTGAGACTTTCATCGTGAGAATGTCGTCGCGCGATAGACCTGGAATCATATTACCAGCCGCAAGCGCCTGAAACTTATTACGTCTTCCTTGCAGGACATGCGAAAGTAGGTCGGCTGCAAACGCTCCTGATCTGATAGCCATGAGTTGCCGCCCCATAGCGACTTCTGGCAATTCAAGAAGCATTAACTCGCCCACACCACTACCCTTTACAGTAATCAACACATCGCCACGAAGCGCGATTTTCGCTTTGGCTTGCGTCCATTTCGTCAAGGCACGCTCATCGTTTGTGAAATCAGACGGGCCGGTAAAATACGGCGTTCCAGACTGATATGTGGTATAGTCATCTGGTCCCAAATGTTGACCAGATATTAAGGTGACCCCATTTGAAATCCTTTCATTTGTCCAAGCACCATCAAACCCGTCGAACCGTAGCTTCGGCACCGCCGCATTCATACCGGTGACTCCAGTCCCAACTCGGCACAAAACGCGCGTATCTGGGCGTCTACCGTTGCCATGTCTGCCTCGACCTGCTTTAGTTCACGCGTGACCTCTGACAGGTCGATCACAGCCTCTGCCTCAAACGTATCGACATAGCGCGGGATGTTCAGGTTATAGTCGTTACCGGCGATCTCATCCAAACCCGCGCGGTGGCTGAACTTTGCCTCTGCGGTCCGGTTGCGGTAAGCGGCGGTGATGCGGTCAACATCCTCATCCCGCAGGCGGTTCTCATTCTTGCCTTTTTCAAAACAGGTCGAGGCATCGATGAACAGCACGTCATCCACCTCACGGCATTTTTTGAACACCATGATACAGGTCGGAATAGACGTGCCGTAAAAGATATTCGCAGGCAGGCCGATGACCGCATCCAGCCAGTTCTTTTCGCGAATGATGAACTCGCGAATAGCCCCTTCGGCACCACCGCGAAACAGTGCGCCATGCGGAAGCACAACCGCCATCGCACCGTTATCATCCAGATGCGACAGCATATGCGTGACAAAGGCATAGTCGGCTTTGGATGCAGGTGCGAGCTTGCCATATTGTGCAAAACGATCATCTTGCAAAAACAACGACCGCGCCGACCATTTCGCTGAAAACGGCGGGTTCGCGACGATTGCCTCAAACAGCTGACCTTCGTGCTGCGGATGTTCCAGCGTGTCTTCCTGGCGCAGATCGAAGTTGCGGTAGTGCACGCCGTGCAAGATCATGTTCATGCGCGCAAGGTTGTAGGTGGTGCGGTTCATCTCCTGACCGAAGAAGTCGGACACGTCCGACACTTCACGCGCGACCCGCAGAAGCAACGACCCCGACCCGCATGTCGGATCATAGACCGATTTCAGCCGCGTCTTGCCGGTGGTGACGATACGCGCGAGGATGGTCGACACCTGTTGTGGTGTATAAAACTCACCCGCTTTCTTGCCCGCACCAGATGCGAACTGACCGATGAGGTATTCATATGCGTCACCCAACACGTCTGCTTCGGCATCATCGAGCCGGAAGTTGATGGCATCGAGGTGGACGAGCACCTTGGAAATCAGTGCGTTCTTGGCTTCTTCGGAACGACCGAGCTTGGTTGATGTCAGGTCGAGGTCTTCGAAAAGGTGGTCAAAGTCATCCTCAGACTCGGTGCCCATCGTCGAGCGTTCGATGTTCGACAGGATGGTCGCAAGATCGCCGAGGATAAACGTACCATCTTCGCCACGTCTGGAAACGGCGCTGAACAGTTCGGACGGTTTAAGGAAGTACCCCAGAGCCTCAACCGATGCGTCTTTGACCGCATCGAGAAACGCCTGACCGTCAGCTGTGGTTTCATCTATGGCAGTGAAGTCCAGCTTTTCAGCCTCCAACAGCGTGTTGGCATAGCTGTGCATGCGTTCGGACAGATATTTGTAGAAGATGAAGCCGAGGATATAGTCTCGAAACTCATCAGCACCCATCTTACCGCGCAGAGTGTTAGCGATGTCCCACAGCTTTTGCTCAAGCTTTTTCTTTTGTTCGTCGGTCATGCCAGCGTCTCCGCTCAAAAAGTGAATATGCCGGATAACAGCCTGCGTCCCGGATGGTACTTGTTTTGTCGGCGTTTTCAACGCTGGTCGCAAGTGGTTGTTCGTGAAGGTGGCATACGAGGTCGGTTGTGTGCGTAACACCCGTCACCGCCCGCAAATCAAATAGCGCAGGAGCAGGTCGCTGAGCGCTACACATGCCGGATCTAACCTACCTGACGGACAGCACACATACCCCCTTCAAATCGCTCCTCCGCGAGCCTGTGAAGCTCTCAGCAGGAAGGGCGGCGCAGGTACTGATTCAGAGCTCCTTGCGCCGCTCAGAGCCCCCCTACGCTGTGTCATTTCTAACCGGCTTGGTGTGCAATCAGGCACGTCATCCGAGGTGCCTAAGCCATATCAAGCGAATCAAGTGATAAGTCGACACCTCTCCCTGCCGCTCAGTGTCTAGCAGGTTTTTGCTAATAGCAGTCCGCCCGGAAAAATCAAAACGACGATTCCGATCAGGATACCACCAGTGATGCATAATCTAGCAATCAAGAAGCCCGGGTAGCGCTCATCAGCCCAAGCATGAGTAAGCAAAATTAACAGTGTGACCCCTATCAGCGTCAACCAACCGCCCCAAAGGTACCATGAGAGTTTCGTCGCCCCACAAGCAATATCGCGCAATAGAAAAAACGCGCCTAGAATAGAGATGAAGTTACCGATTGGCCCTCCAAGTTTCCACAATACGGGATTAATGTTTTTCATCGTCGCTTGTTCATCCGCATTTGGCATTGCAGCACCCCTGTTGAACCGTTCCAGAACCATATAGCTTTGAGTATGACGTAAGGAAAGCAGACACTTACACGGGTGCAGCAAACCGTTGCCATTCAAAAAGTCGTTCTACATGACAGATCCACAAGCGCTTTTAGGAAGATATTGTGTGGGTGTGCTGCGCAGGCGTCAAAGCCCGCCTACTTGCGTCACCCGGTGAGCCCCCAAGTTATGCAGTTCTAAGTGGCTTGCCTTGCACACAGGCACGTCGCCAAAAAAACACCCAGCGCGACTGTAAAAGCCATCTAGGTGATGGTCTGGACGTCGAAGTTCACCACTCGCTGCGGTCTGCGCAGAGGTCAGCTATGCGGCTTTTACCGACCTTCACTGCAATTGCGCCAATGTACGGTTCACAGCATGTTCTAAAACAGCCGCTTTTAGCACGCTATGAATGTTAACTTGTGCGTTTCCAACTCTACGATTGGCAATAGCTAGATGCGCTAACTTGAGCCTGCATTGCGCCTCTTTGTTGCGACCGGCGGAAAGGAGACCAATATCTTGCCATACCACGCCATTCTCCAGTGGTCGTTCTGGATTCAATCACGTTATCTCTTCCAATCCATCTGTCCATAATGCGTATGGAGCAAGAAAGGTTATCTTTTGGGTCATGCAGCTCGTTAGCGTCAACTATGCCACATCCGTATCCGTTTGAACTTTCAATAGAAAGCTGAAGGAGGCCCCGACTTATGACACTATTTCCTGACGCATCCTCAAAGGGTTCAGTGTAAGTTACCGAGGGATCATAATTACTCTCGTATTTCATCAAGGATGACATTAGAAACGCCCAAAATGCCCTCCTCTGTTCTGAGGACTGGTGTTCATAGGCTGGACACCAATCACCAATATCTTCTGGATTTGAGTTCACCAAAGAGGCTCCATAATCATTGATCGCTCCTGTAACAAAGCCCTCCCAAGGCTGACTTTCCGAATTAGCAGATAACCAAAGCATCGGTGTTGAAGCGCTAATTGGATCCGCCCGACTATCTGAAACATCGGCATTCTGACATGCGGTCAGCATTCCAGCAGCGATACAAAATAAAACCCTGAAACGGTATTTTGACAATCGAAGTCCCTCCAAAAAAATTGCCGGATATCACTTATAACAATGAACCAACTATACCACAAAACAGTAGGTTAAAAAACTATTTCGGTACGCCGCAATCTGCTATGATAGTCTTCTGAGGATAGTTTCAGTCTGCCGCAGCACATGCTGCAAAAACCATATTTTTACTAAAAATCCAGACCAAGACGGGAAAGCCATGAAAAATCTGATGTGGGCCGGATCATTTTTATTAGGCGCGATAGTCGCCTCTCTAATTGGTGAGTACGCGGTTCGAGCATTGAGGATTGGTGAGGAAGCTGCTTTTGCTTCTATGGCTAAGAATGGTGGCGTTGATGATTTTACTATCATAACTGATTTAGAAGAGCAAAATCCCTCGGCGGATCAAGACAGCGAATTTACTGATCTCACCATTTTGACCTGCGAAAACAGCTCAACTTCTACCTCAACGATCTCTGGTTTAATCAGAGAAGCTTTGAACGGCCGGTTTGGATCAGTCAAGCTTGCCACAATTCAACCCACAAGGCGATTAGCGCGTATTTTGGATGGTTATCTGACTGTCGTTTATGATTTTCAGCACGACGAACGGAACGAAATTCCAAATATACTAAGTTTGGTCGAACAGCAGCAGATTGGGCCACCTTTTCAAATTTTGGAGAACACCGGTAATCCATCAGAATGGCGGCTTTCGATATTTGCCTGCTAGCAATGCAGATACGTCAAAAAACCACTTCAAAACCTTGGCTGTTCTTGAGGGGTTTTGGTTCAACAATGAAAACCGACAATGGGTTGACTCGCAGCATTCTGCTATCTGGGCTCACACCGCCATTCGCTGCATTAATTCCTTCTCTTAAAGCTCTTTCAACCCCTGAACATGATTGCAACACTTCCGATCCACGACCTTTGGGGCTGCTTGTGCTCGACGGTGATGAGGTCACACGGTAGCTCGGCGCATGAACCGGATTAGCGCGTGCAAAAGCGCCAACGGATCAATATCGCGCCCGCCGTTAAGCGATAGCTCGTATGCCCTTGCGTGCAATCAGATCAAGCAACCGAGCGGCTGACCCGCCTGGCTTCTTTTTACCTTGCTCCCATTGAGCGACTGTTGTCCGACCAACGTTCATATAACTTGCGAAGATCGGCTGGCTCACGTGGTTCCGCTCTCGGATCAAGCGAATTTGTTTGGCGCTATACTCAGGGACCTTTGGGATTGCCAGCTCCTCGATGTCACGAAGGGTGGCTTTATCCATTGCTCCAACGTCATGGAGGTCAAGCGCAAGGTCGAGCGCCATGTCGAGGATATCACTGCGGTTTTCCATCTTCGTTCCCTAACTCACGGATCGCCATCTTTGCTTTCAGTCCCTCAACCTGTTCATTCGACAGATCAACCAAGGACTTTGCAATCTTCTTCAACGCCTTCTCCTCTTTCGAGGTGATATTGCCTTTGTTACTCTTCGGAAAACCGTGCAGGAAAAAGATCCTGCTGTCATTGGACTTCCGAAAGCAGAGTATCGTGCGATACCCGCCTGACTTTCCTCCATCTTCACGTGCAACCCGCTGTTTGAACAGGTATCCGCCAAGATCTGCGCTTACTTCGCCACCGAAGGCTTTTTCAGCGGTATCGAAGAGCGTATTATCGTCGATTGCCTCGTCAACAGCCCACTTCGAGAACTGCTTAGTCAAAAATACTCGCACATCACCCCTATCACTTAGTGCTATACTTTTCAAGTTTCAATTGCTGCGGACGGCACCCGCATTTAATCTTGAGGTCAACATTATAGACTCTGCCTAACTGACCTTGCTACCGCAAGCGCGAATGTCGGTGCGGAACGCTCTGAAGGCTTCCTCACAGCGCCACCATCCAACCGACCGCCCATTGCACTCAAATCAAATACCCACCCCGACAGAACCATGTCACCATTGCAAACAGCTCAGAAGCGAGTCACTGGGCGCCATGCGCGCCGGACCCAACCCAACCTAGCAGGCAGGGCGCATACCCCCTTTAAATCGCCTCTCCGTGAGCCTGTAGGGCTATTGTGTGGGCGTGCTGCGATTTGCAACAATAACCCCCAACTCCCGGATGAGGACGTGCTCGGTTTACATGCCGATTACACCGTTACGCCTTACAGCGGCACATCGTCGTACCCACGTTTTGTCGATGAGACGACGGCACCTGCCTGCGCCTTCCCAGCACCCGACATAACCTCTGCGACGCGCTGTATTTGCGCATTATAACCCTTCACCGCCTCGCTAAAGAATTCAGCTTGAACCTTCTGAAGCTCTTCAAGGCTCTTGCATGCCAGCATGGACTTTTGCGCCTCAAGATCTTGCTGTATCCGAGACGCCGCGAACTTCATCATGTCAGCCCCCAGATCGGACCAGGCTTTCAGCTGCGGGTCATTCATCGGGTTGAACGGCATGTTACCGAGCATGCCGATAAAATCGGTAGACGACTGAGCTTTCGTTTCCTTGGTCATAGCGTGTTCCTTCCGTTCCTGTTGGGTCAAAATAATGGGCTTGAAGCATTCACGAGGCGCAAGCAGCTGTTAATCGTCCAGTTTAGCGCTGGATGCTCTCAAGATAGGCGAGCAACCCTGCAAGCGCCCTTGGTGTGGGCGTGTAAACACCATCGAGTTTGACCGGCACCAAGTCATCAGCCATCGCGCCTGCGAATTGCGGCATAACGCGTGCGAGGTGGCTCTGCTTTGGATCACCCCAGATGTAGGCAAGCGCGCGCGTTGCAGGAAACGTACCACCATTGGCACGGCTTAACGTGGTCAAGTCAGTCGGCGGACCCTCGGCGAAAGAGGCAGCCTTGCGTAGAGCTGTGCTAAGACACCGGATGTCTTCGCTTGTAAGTCCGGACGTGTCGATTGCACCATGCAAGTGTAACCTATTTCCGCTACTTTCAGGCGAAATCTCAAAAGCCAATGCATAGGGTATTTGACCAAAGCCTGCCTCCGAAAGATGACGGTGCAGGTTCTGCATCAATCTGCGCTTTGGATCGGCGCTTGCCGCAAGCATATTCTCACGCCGAACACCAAAATTCAAAGAGATAGCCATGCCTCCTTTGGAAGCCGTCTGCCAGAACGCTGCCGAGAGCTTTTCATGATCGGTCAGCTTATCTTTTCTCCCCTTGCTTTTGAGACCGTACCACGTCTTCGCCAAAGCAACCTGATCGAGCTTGGCTGCTGCGCGACGTGGTTGACGTGTTTGTTGAGAAGAACTGGTCTTTGTTTCCGTGAGCTTTCTGCCTGCGATGCTGTGTACAGGGTATGAGCGTTCGGTGCTTAGGAGAGTGGTGTTTAAGGTGGTAGGTATTGCATACTTAGGCGCATCATCGCCGTATACGTCAAACACCTTGCTGCACTGGCTGTTTCTAACAAAACCGGCATCAGCGCCCGCGACAATTTTAGGTCTTAAGGTTATGTTCGGAGCGAGTGGATCGGCAGCTGTTTCGATACGATGCGCGTGCACTTGCTTCAATTCTTCAGCAGACTGTGCAGCACGAGTCGCTTCTAGATCCATCATAGGATCACAGGTCAGGTGTGGTTTCATGAAAAAAGCCGTCATGGGGAGGGTGAACAAAGAAAAACGTGCATAATCCGCACGACACCTCGCAGGCCCGTGCCGACAAGATTTTGCTTTTTGCTTTTTGCTTTGCGCTGCCCTCAGACCACTTCGGGTCGTCGGCAACACTATGTTACGCCCTTAGTTGCCTAATTGCAACATGGCGTTGCATAAATACTCTCCACCGTGTGCGCCGTCGAGAACCAACGAAAGCCAGCTCACGGTCGCCGAAACTTGGTGAAGAGCGTGAACTACAACAAACGTCATGTTGCGGTTCCGGCAGTAAGGTGGAGGAGAGCGGAAGCTTTCACTGGGCGCACATGAAGCGGAGATCGCAAATGGACCTCCACCATTTCGATTTATCCGCCGCACGCTGGACGTGCTGCGTTATCACCAACATAAACTCGCATCAGCAGATGTCGTCACTCAGACCACCGCCAGGCTCAATAGGGCGACCGCTGAGACGCATCCTCAATGTCTCAGGTCACTTAGGTGCGGGCAATGACCTATCGCTGCCTACGATCGCCCCTGAACAAGGCATTCAAGCCGACCCTGTATATCATTCTACTCCGCTATCCTTGTTAGCGTGAAGAACACGCACGAAACCAACGATGGACTAATGCGAGACGGTTGATGTGCGAACTTCAAACCAGTTAGGCGTCAGAGCACGCCCAGCACTGTCAGAGACCATTACTCAGCGTCCAGACCTTTCGGACCACATCCGGCGATGCGAGACTATTTCAATTGGTTTCGCATGATTTTCGATCCGCATGAATGCAATACCAAGTCCATCTCTCGGTCAGAAACGTTTTTTTGGGGTGGTTTTGTCAACATAGCGTTACATATGAAACCATCAAACCCAATAAAATAAAGTGTTTTCGTGTACATAGACGTTGCGTTTAGGGCAAGATATGCGACGTTTTAGCGTGAAAAACGTTACATTTCGGGCGCAATTCATGCTGAAATTGACCCTCTGACGTCACCTATGAGCAGTTGTGGACACTTAATTTAACATTGTTGACGGCGAATGTTCTATATCACCGCTGCATTGGGACGCTTTCGGCGCTGGCTTTCCTGTCCCCGACGAATGGCACGAATGATGGCGTCTTGTGCGGCTCGCGCTGTCTCGAATTCACCAAGTGACAAGATCAAGCCATCGACGCCAACCGTCGCTTCAAACTTGTCACCCACCTCCCAAACGCCGGGTATGGACGTTTCATTCCGCCGTGGACCTCGATGAGACGACTTTTGCATCCGATCACCCAATCGTAAGTTGCACCATCGGTTGTTGCTGCGGTTACCGTCAAGGTGCTTGATATTCGATGTCGGCATCGCGCCCGTCATCCACAGCCATGCCAACCGGTGCAACAGATAGCGCTGACCATCGATGCTGACTTTCAGAAACCCTCGACCATCGTGCAGGGTGCCTACGGTCGTTCCCTTTCTGAAACCTTGATTCCAGGTAAAGGCTCCCGTTTCCGGATCATAACTCAGAACGGTGCGCAAGCGTTTTTGGGTCAGCATGTTTGGTCTCCGGTCAACATGCTAAGTCTCTACGCAAAAAATTTGCTTTTGTTGGTTGGGATGGTCAAATTCAACTGGCGCATTGTAGAGGTGTTCTGACAGAACAGACGGAACCCGGACCTTCGCTGTAAGTGACAATACTGAAAGTTTTTAGCGAGCATCACAGGCAATCTTGGTAAATACCTTCAATCTCAAGTTGACTATGCTAAACGAGTAAGACTTACTCAAGCCATGGCGCGAAGCCTAGGTGGGGCGCGACCTACCTGGCTCTTATGGGGTCGACGACGTCTATTTTGGGAAACCGAATTGACGACGGTGGTTCGAAAGTTCTACCGGATGGTGCGGCAGCTTCAAGTTGCCGTTCCCCTTACTCTATGCGCCCCACCGAATATTATACGTGAGTATTTATGCGAAACGCACTTAGGAAAGAAATCAAACGGTTAAGCAAAAAATCCTTTGATAAGGAACGATCTCAGTTCGAGAAAGAAGCCAAATTTCGTGAAAAATTTACACGACGCACGAATGTCGATGCGACGATGCCGCCTGTTAGATATAGACAACCGCTACATAGACACTTTGATCCCCGTCACTGCAAGCGTAATGCGAATGTTATTGCAACTGCCATTTGGCAAAAAGTGCTTCGATACGAATATGATCCTGAACCCGCAATAAATTTTCAGATACCAAAGCCAGACGGAACAAAACGCGATGTAACGGCATTTGGCATTCCGGATGCTGCATTGGCAAATGTGCTCTTGCGACGAACCTTGAATAGAAACAAGAAACGGCTCTCTCCGCATTCCTATGCCTATCACCCAGAAAAGAACGTGTTTGATGCGATTTTAGCCCTACGCGATTTCGACAAAGATGGAAAACTATTTGCCGTTCAGATTGATTTTGAAAAATACTTTGACAACATCCCAGCCAACTACCTGAAAAAGAAGATTTCTGATCGGTCTGTTGTTGGCTTGACTCCTCATGAGCGTCATATTTTTTCTGCGTTTCTTCATCACCGTTTGGGCGATGCCGATGCGCACAGAACTCAAACCTTTCGGCGCAAAATCAAGGGAACACCCCAAGGTTCATCAGCATCGCTATTTTTGGCCAATCTCGCAAACCACGACCTTGACCGAAAACTGTCAGCGGAATCGGGTAAGTTTGTCAGATTTGCTGACGATGTAGTCGCGATCTGCGGAAGTTACGAAGAGGCCCAGCGCCTTGAGCGGTGTTTTGACAGACACTGCTCCGAAAGCGGCTTAATTGTTAATCGTAAAAAATCGCCAGGCATTGCCGTTATATCTGACCATCAACATGAAATCCGCACGATCAACGATTTTACTTATTTGGGGTATGGGTTCAGTGACAAAGGATTAACTCTTCCCACAAAGACCGAGAAGAAACTTCAGCAGAAAGTCTCTCGGCTTATAAATATATATCTGATCAACTCTCTGAAATACGGGTTCAATCGCAGTAGAGCCAACAGGAGATACGGTTATGACTGGGACCTGCTAGGTTTGGTCTATGAACTTCGCAGGGGGTTTTACGGAGGTCTTAAAGAACAAGAAATACAGGATTTTCTCTACAAAGATGGACGCCTGAAAAAAATGCGTGGGCTGATGGGTTTCTATTGCCTGATCGAAGACCCGACTGTTCTGAAAGCACTCGACGGTTGGACAGTAAATGTTGTTCGTCGAGCGTGTGTTGAGCGCAATCGTTTGTTGGGTAGCCGGTACCAGCGCGACTGCCCGACTCCATCGAATGAAGAGCTAATATTGGGAAATTGGATAGCACCTTCGGCTTGGCGTTCCGACGGAAAAGAGGACGACAAAGTTGAAGTTGTTTTTCCCAGTTTGGTGCGTGGATGGCGCGCGGCAAGAAAGCACTTTTTCACCTTCGGTCTAGAGGGCGTGCAAGCACCAGGCTACGATTCCTCCTTTGACGTGTCTATCCTATTTGACGCCTTCGAATATTAAGCGAGATGATTTCAAATTAACGACGCGTGATCACCCTAAGCTAATAGTAGTTTACGCCGAAAGTGATTTCGTTCATCCATATGCTGCAAAAGAAGCCATCTAATACCGTGAAAGCACAAAAGCTTCCGCTACTACCTCTCCAATAACCGCTCGGTATGCAACCCGGAGGATTGAGTCGTCCCCGATCTGCCGACACAGGCTGCATCCCCATCAAGAAGACGATTCTTCTCTAGGACTTCGCAGTTTTCAACGGGCAATAAAAGTCCCACCCGACCGCATCTATACGACGCGGTAAGTAAGTCATGTAACCAGTCACAAGAGAGAAACATGACAAACCCATATCAAAACACCGCAACTGCAAGACTGATCACCGACCGTATCCGTGATCTTTCGCATCGTAAGACACAAGCTGAAATCGCATCCGAGGCAGGCTTTGGTAATGCCAACATGATGACGTTTCTGAAGAACGGTAAAAACAAGGTGCCGCTCGACCGGGTACCATCGCTTGCGAAGGCGCTGGAAGTTGACCCAGCGTACCTGATGCGCCTCGCCCTTGACCAAGCCGTTGGTGCGACGGCGGCGAAAGCGATTACAGATATTTTTGGAACACCAGCAACCGAGAACGAACGCGGTTGGCTTGATGAGCTTCGCGATGCGTCAGGCAACAGCGATCCACGTCTGACAGGACGCTCGCGTGCTGTGCTGAGAGGGATCTTCAACAAATGAGCGAACCAATCTTCACTTTGCCAACAGCCCCAGCTGGACCGTGGGATCAGCTAACCGAGAATGAGAAGGCATGGATTGAGTTCATCAGGGTCATCAGCTGCGGTTGTGATCCACGGGTCACACCAGCGCGGGTGAAGGCGCTCAGGGAGCTTCTCGACGCGGGATGAGGCGTTTAGCAGTGGAAAGTCAGCCGTTCCCCGGAAATAACGGCTGCTTCGGATCACGTCGTGCATTCGTACCCGATGCGGGGTTGCTTGCGCGATGTAGACATTAGACACTATGTATGTAATAGAATTCGAACTGTGTCTTAACTGCTACAATCACGCCTACAAGACCTGCTACAAACCGACACAAACAAGATCAGTAAGTCATTGATTTTATTTAAATTTCTGGACAAAGTGAGTTGTCCAGCCTCTCACCCTATTCGCGGCCTGCGTGCCGCCGCCAACGGGACGCATATTATTCCCTCTGATAGCATCGACATTCCAACGCTCAAAACCCTCGGCTGGGACGCATATTTCGCGGATCAGCTTACCGAGGAAGACCTTGCACATGTGCCTGCCCGCGTGGCCCAAGTGCACCGCGACCGTCTTGGCGTATTGACCGAGGGCGGCCCATGTGAGGTTGCCTTGCCCAACGGCCACCCCTCGGGCAGTTTTGCCGTGGGCGATTGGGTGCTGATCTCGGCCAGCCAATCGGTCATGCAACGCCGCCTTGAACGGCGGAGCCTGCTGCAACGCCGCGTTCATTCCCGTGCAGGCAGCCGCAATATTGGCGAATACCGCCTGATCGGCGCGAATATCGACACGCTTTTCATCACCACCTCGTGCAACGCCGATTTTAACGTCGCACGGCTGGAACGCTATTTGACACTGGCGCATGATGCGGGGGTGGAGCCGGTGATCTTGCTGACCAAAGCCGATATGGCCGAGGACCCTGTGGCCTATCTGGCACAAGCGCAGGCCTTGGGCGCGGATCTTGCCGTGCTGTTGCTGGATGCCCATGCGCCCGATGTGCCTGAGCTGCTGGCGAAATGGACGGGCGAAGGGCAGACAGTGGCGCTTTCGGGGTCATCTGGTGTGGGCAAAACCACGCTGACCAACGCGTTGACCGGCATGTCCGTCGCCACCCAGGAAATTCGCGAGGATGATGCGCGCGGCCGCCACACCACCACGGCGCGCCATCTTTATTCTTTGCCTACGGGTGGTTGGTTAATCGACACCCCCGGCATTCGGGGGCTTGGCGTCTCGGACGCGGCGACCGGCATCGAGGTGACTTTTGCCGAAATTACCGCCCTTGCCGCCCAATGCAAATTCCGCGATTGCCTGCATGAGCGAGAGCCAGGCTGCGCCGTGCAAGCCGCCATTGTCGCAGGTGAGGTCGACCCAGAACGCCTTGCCCGCTGGCGCAAGCTAAGCGCGGAAGATACGGCCAATACAGCCAGCTCCGGTGCGGCGATGGGCAAGGGTTACGGGATTACCAAACGCTCCAAGGGGCGGGCCTTGGCCAAACAAATCAAGACCGCGCAGAAGCACAAGAAACGCTAGGCCAGCGCCCAAGCCATCTGCGCTTCGGTTTCCACCGCGCAGGGCCGCACGGCGCGCAAGCGGGCCAGCGCATCGGGTTCTCGGGCCTCCTCCATCAGGCGCAGCGCGATCATCCCTGTGCGCCCGCAGCCTGCCCTGCAATGGATGATCACCCGACCGCCTTGCGCCAAAACCCCGTGCAAATCATGCGAAAGGGCTGCCCATTCCCCCATGGAATCCTGCGGCGGCACACAGAAATCGGCAATCGGGAAATGACGCTGTGCAATCGCCGCACCGGCCAAGGCAGCGGCCAGCCCCGCTGGCATCTCCTCCAACAGCGTCAGCACCAGATCGGCGCGCAACGCAGGCACATCAGCGGCCTGCGGGCAGGCACAAAGTCCCAGAACCCCGCCACCCACCGCGATTTCTGCCAGTTCGAACGCCATTCCGCCCCCCGTTTCGCAACCATCCTATTCCGGCGGGTGGACGGGCGGCAAGCGAGTGCTTAGATTGGCGCGCAAGCCATCCAAGGGAATCCCATGTCCGATACAGCCCAGCCCGCCTATCAGGTCCTCGCCCGCAAATACCGGCCCGAGACATTCGCCGATCTGGTCGGGCAGGATGCCATGGTGCGCACGCTCAAGAACGCCTTTGCGGCGGATCGGATCGCACAGGCCTTTATCATGACCGGCATCCGCGGGACGGGCAAAACCACCACGGCGCGAATCATCGCCAAGGGGCTGAACTGCGTCGGCCCCGATGGCACCGGCGGCCCGACGACCGAACCTTGCGGCGTTTGCGACCAATGCAAATCCATCATGGAGGGGCGCCATGTCGATGTGATGGAAATGGATGCGGCGTCACGCACAGGGGTTGATGACATCCGCGAGATTATCGCCTCGGTCGCGTATCGTGCCACCTCAGCCCGCTACAAGATCTATATCATCGACGAAGTTCACATGCTGTCGACAAGTGCTTTCAACGCGCTGCTTAAAACGCTGGAAGAACCGCCTGCCCATGTGAAATTCATCTTTGCCACAACCGAGATCCGCAAGGTTCCGGTGACGGTTCTATCGCGTTGCCAACGCTTTGACCTGAAACGGATTGAGCCGGAAGTGCAAATCGCGCTGCTGCAAAAGATCGCCAAAGGCGAAGGCGCGACGATTTCCGATGATGCTTTGGCGCTGATTACGCGGGCGGCCGAAGGGTCGGCGCGCGATGCGACCTCACTTTTGGATCAATCGATCAGCCACGGCGCGGGGGAAACCACCGCCGATCAGGTGCGCGCCATGTTGGGGCTGGCCGATCGGGGGCGGGTGTTGGACCTGTTTGATATGGTGGTGCGCGGGGATGCCGCCGCCGCCTTGACCGAGCTTGCCAGCCAATATTCCGATGGGGCGGACCCGATGGCGGTGCTGCGCGATCTGGCGGAAATCACCCATTGGCTTTCGGTGATCAAGATCACCCCCGAGGCGGCCGAAGACCCGACCACCCCGCCGGATGAACGCAAGCGTGGCCTCGATATGGCAGGACGTTTGCCGATGCGGGTGCTGACGCGGATGTGGCAAATGCTCCTCAAGGCGCTGGAAGAGGTGGCACTGGCCCCCAACGCGATGATGGCGGCGGAAATGGCCGTGATCCGCCTGACCCATGTGGCCGACCTGCCCGACCCCGAAACCCTGATCCGCAAGCTGCAATCGACCCAACCCGCCCCCACTGGCGGCGCGCCTGCGGGCGGTGGCGGCGGGGCGGTTCATGCGACCACCCGTCTGCATGCACCCGCGATGGGGCCAAGCCACGGCCCCACCATGCAGGGTGGGCAGGCCACGGCGACCGCCCTCGCCCCCAATGCTTTGGCAAACTATGTGACTTTTGCCCATGTCGTCGATCTGATCCGCGATCGGCGCGATATGGCGCTTTTGGTCGAGGTGGAAACCAACCTGCGGCTGGCAAAATACTCTCCGGGACGGATTGAGTTTGAACCCACTCCCGCCGCCCCGCGCGATCTGGCGGCACGGCTTGCGGCACGGCTTCAGGGCTGGACCGGCGCGCGTTGGGCGGTGACGGTCGTCAATACCGGCGGCGGCGCCACCATCGCCGAAGACCAAGACAAAGACCGGATCGTGGCCGAGGCGCAGGCGATGGAGAACCCGCTGGTACAGGCGGTGCTTATGGCCTTTCCCGGCGCTAAAATCAGCGAAATGCGCCAGCCTGAACTGGAAGCCGCCTTTGAGGCCTTGCCAGAGGTCGAAGATGAATGGGACCCCTTTGAAGAGGGTTGAAGCCGCAGGCCGCGCACCTTAGGTCAAAGAAAACCGGTAATGGGAGAATATGCGATGCTGAAAGGTCTAGGCGGGCTTGGCGATATGGCCAAGATGATGAAAACCGCGCAGGAAATGCAAGGCAAGATGGCCGAAATGCAAGAGTCGCTGGAACGGATCACCGTGACCGGCGAAAGCGGCGCTGGCCTTGTGCAGGCACGCGCGACGGCCAAGGGGGAACTGACGGGGCTGGATATTGACCCGTCGATCTTTGTCGCCTCGGAAAAAGAGGTGGTCGAGGACCTGATCCTTGCCGCGATCAAAGACGCCCAAGGCAAGGCGAGCGAGCGGGCGCAGGCGGAAATGGGCAAGCTGACCGAAGGTCTGGGCCTTCCGCCCGGTATGAAGCTGCCGTTTTGATCCATGGCGCAGGCCCCCAAAGAGATTGAGCAGCTTATCGACCTGATGGCGCGTCTGCCGGGGCTTGGCCCCCGGTCGGCGCGCCGTGCGGTTTTAATGCTGCTCAAAAAGCGCGTGCAAGTGATGGCCCCTTTGGCGCGGGTCATGGCAAGCGTGGCCGAGAATGCGCGCGACTGCCAGATTTGCGGCAACATCAGCGGCGCCGAGGTTTGCACCATTTGCAGCGACGACCGCCGCGCCACCGGCGAGATTTGCGTGATCGAAGATGTCGCCGATCTTTGGGCGATGGAACGCGGGCAGGTCTTTAAGGGTCGCTATCACATTTTGGGCGGCACTCTTTCGGCGCTTGATGCCATCGGGCCGGATGATCTGCGCATCCCCGCGCTTGTGGCACGGGTCAAGGATGAGGGCACCCGCGAGGTGATCCTCGCGCTGAATGCAACCGTAGACGGCCAGACCACCGCACATTACATCGCCGAAGCGCTGGAGGGCAGCGGGGTTTCCATTACTTCTCTCGCCCAAGGGGTGCCCATCGGCGGAGAGCTTGATTATCTTGATGACGGCACGATCGGCGCGGCATTGCGCGCACGGCGGCAGTTCTAAAAGCTGGTCACCGCGCAAAAATAGTTGGCATTTCAGGATTAATCCCAGCCTGCCCCTGATCGGGCTCGGGCATCAGGGCGTCTATGCAGTCCATAAAACTGGACAAGCAAGAAAATTACCTTCAAGAATAATATTCATGCCGCATGTTGAATGAATTGGGCCGGCATTCGCAAACAAAAACTCATCACGGGCAAATATGCCCCCCGGCCCTGCGAAAGACTAACGCGAGTGTCTGATAAAATCATTAATTTTGGTATGAAATGCACATCCTATTCTTGAATGGTAACGAGTTTAGGGGCACGGGGCACGACCTGAGGCGTGCTTTGTGGCACCCCCTTTTTATTGCCCAGGCATTGGGCATGACAGCAATCATTTTTATTCTGCGGCCCTATGATCCGTTCATGCCCGAAGACGTCATCGTCCGGAAACTGATCATTGTAAGCAGTGTAATTGTGTTTCTGGCGGTACTGGTTGTACTATTTTTGCAATCCAACCAATGGCGGATCTTTCGGCGGACCTTGCCGGTGATTATTATCGCGGTGCTCATAGCGTCGGTCTGGGGCGTCAGCATAAGTTCACTGGCGGGCGGGCATTTTCTTGGTCCGTTGGAGTGGCTGCAGCTGCTGGCGTTCAACACTGTTTTCACCACCCTGGGCGAGATCTTTCTGGCAAGTTTTCTGCTCAAGGCCATCGTGCGCGATACCGGCATGGTGGCCCTTCCCATTGCTGCCCAACCACCAGCCGAACCATCAACCGCAACGCCCGAGGAACCGGTCGAATGCCCCGCGTGGCTGGAAATCTTGGGCAACCGGCTAAAGGCAGATGACATCTGGCATCTGAAAGCAGAGGAACATTATGTCGCCATCCACCTGCGGGACGGGCAATCGCTTTTGGCGCGCGGAAGGTTGGTGGATGCCATTGCCCAGCTGCCCGAAAATTGCGGAATGCAGGTGCATCGCAGCCATTGGATCGCAGCAGAGGCTTTGGCAGCTTTGCACCGTCATCGAAGCGGCTGGCGGCTGGACCTACACAATGGACACGACGTTCCGGTGGCCCGTAACCGTCAGGCAAATGTCCGACCTTGGGCCGAGGCCATTTTGCAAAGCGCATAAAAAAAAGCACCCCGAAGGGTGCTTTTCCAAGGATCTAAGGCCCTTATTTATTCTCGTCATCATCCTCGGCGTCATCCGCATCGGGAAGGTTGAAGAAGCTGTCGGCATCGGAATAATCCGTTTTCTTTTCTTCCTTCTCCGACATGGAGAAGTTTTCAAGCCCCGCCATCGAGGAAGGCATTTTCGGCTCATCCGGCATGCCGAGCGATTGCTCGGTCGAGACCAGCTTGCGACGCTCGTCATCGGTCATAACGCTGCCTTCAGCAGCTTTTTTGCGCACGGCAACCTGAACAGCCGCATCAAGTTCGGTCTGTTTGCACAGGCCAAGCGCCACCGGATCAATCGGCGTGATGTTGTTGATGTTCCAATGCGTCCGCTCGCGGATCGCCTGGATCGTCGGCTTGGTGGTGCCGACCAGCTTGCCCACTTGGCCGTCGGTCAGCTCGGGATGAAACTTCACCAGCCACAAGATAGAGGCCGGACGGTCCTGCCGTTTGGACAGCGGCGTATAACGCGGACCGCGACGCTTTTCCTCACCAACAGCCGAGGCGTTGAATTTCAGTTTCAGGCGGTAAGCCGCATCGGCCTGCCCCTTTTCAATCTCGCCCGGCTCCAACTGGTTGTTGCCAACGGGATCAAATCCTTTGACGCCAATGGCCACATCGCCATCGGCAATGCCTTGCACTTCAAGCTCGTGCAATCCGCAAAAATCCGCAACCTGTTTGAAGGTCAGGGTCGTGTTGTCCACCAGCCACACGGCGGTTGCTTTGGACATCAGTGGCTTGTTCATTGCAACACTCCTTTACAATTCCCTCCCATGCCGAGAAAACGGCTGCGGGCCGAGGCCGCGCGTCTTCTCGTTTTCGGGGAAGTCATAGTGCGTATAATAGGCCATGCAGTCAGAGGAAAGAGAAAATGCGTGTTTTTGCAGCGTTGATTGGTATTGTGATGGCTTTTTCGGGGGGCATGGCACGGGCGGATGGCGAAAAAGCCGGAGATTTCGACTATTATGTGATGGCGCTAAGCTGGTCATCGAATTGGTGTGCCTTGCAAGGCGATGCCCGCGGCGAGGATCAATGCCTGCCCGGAAAAGGTCTGACCTTCACCTTGCACGGGCTTTGGCCGCAATATGAAAGCGGCTGGCCGTCGTATTGCCGGACCACGGCACAGGACCCTTCGCGGGGCCAATCAGCCGAAATGGCCGATATCATGGGCGGGGCCGGACTTGCGTGGTATCAGTGGAAAAAGCACGGGCGTTGCGCGGGGCTTTCGGCGACGGATTATTTCGCAACCGCGCGCAAGGCGTTCAATTCGGTGCAAGAACCGGATGTCTTTGCCAAGATCAACAAGACCTTGGAAGTGCCCGCCGCCGTTATCGAGGAGGCGTTTCTTGCCGCCAATCCCGCATTGGAAAAGGACATGATCACCGTGACCTGCCGCGCGGGGATGATCCAAGAAGTCCGCCTGTGCCTAACCAAAGATTTGGAGCCGCGCCGTTGTGGCACGGATACCATCCGCGACTGCACCTTGAAAGACGCGGTTTTAAGCTCGGTACGCTAATGCATTGGCCGCGCCTCCTGAGGCACGGCCAAGAACTGCGCTAAGGCGCTACTTTCAAAACGATTTTGCCAATATGGCCGGGCGCTTCAATCCGCCAATGGGCCGCGGGGGCCTGATCAAGCGGATACTCGCTGTCCATCACCGGCTTGAAGGCACCCCGGGCAATCATGGGCCAGACGTGCTGTTCCACCTTTGCCGCGATCCGGGCCTTGGCAAGGTCGGATTGCGGACGCAGCGTGGAGCCGGTGATCGTAAGGCGGCGCATCATCACCTCGGCAAAGTTAAGCTCCACCTTCGCGCCGGACAGGAAGGCGATCTGCACAAGGCGACCGTCATCGGCAAGGCTGCGAACATTGCGCGGCAAATAAGGACCGCCAACCATATCAAGGATCAGATCAGCACCGCCGACCGATTTCATCGCGGCGGCGAAATCACCTTCTTGGTAGTTAATCGCCTGCTCTGCCCCCAATTCCGTACAAATAGAGCATTTCTTGTCCGATCCGGCGGTGGCGAAGACCCGCGCGCCCAGTGCCTTGGCGATCTGGATCGCGGTGGTGCCGATGCCCGAGGTGCCGCCATGTACAAGGAACCGCTCTCCCGCTTTCAAGCCGCCGCGCATGACCATGTTTGACCAAACGGTAAAGCAGGTCTCGGGCAGGCAAGCAGCCTCCCGCAGGGACATGCCCTCGGGGATTGGCAGGGCGTGATCGGCCGCCGTCAGCGCGTATTCGGCATAGCCGCCGCCGGGCAGCAGGGCGCAAACCGCATCCCCCACCTTCCAGCGCGTCACGCCCGATCCGACAGCCGCCACATGGCCCGATGCCTCCAACCCCGGCAGAGGCGAGGCATTGGGCGGCGGGTTATAGGCCCCTGAACGCTGCAATGCATCGGGGCGGTTCACACCGGCATAGGCCACACGGATCAAGATCTGCCCATGCCCCGGCAGCGGCACAGGAACAGAACAGGGGGCAAGCACATCGGGCCCCCCTGCTTGCGTAATTTCAATCGCTAGCATCGCGTCGGGAACGTTCATATCACCTCACTTCTTATTCAGGGTCGGGATTTCTTAGGACCGGAACTTGCCCGGAAGATCATCAGATGCTTTTGGCGCATCGGGCATCTTGAACCTTTCCATAGCATTCACAACGCCGGAAAATGGCCCCGATTTCAAGAATTTGGACATGGGGTTATCGCGCAGCCCCGCTTTCATCTTTTCAATCTGCATGACATTGCCGATACGCCGGTCAAGGAATTCCCACGTGGCGCTGTGGTCAAGGCTGTCGTCCCCCAACCAGAACAGCACCGTCGATGCGTAAACCCCCGAAAGGGTGGCGCGTTTGCTGTACCAGTTGAAATCCGTGCTGCTATCGCCCAACGCGCGCCAGATCGCATCCGAGGTGCCCCAGATCGCCTTGGCCCCTTCGGTCGCGTTTTGCGGCAAGGCAAACAGCGTGGTGCCACGACGCACCAGTTCTTTGTCCTCTACCAGCTCCAGCCTGGTGCGCACCGCAAGCGCCACGCGGTCGGAATAGCGATGCTGCGTCAGGTCCATCGCCGCCAGCCGCGCCAACATTTCGGCATCTCCCTGCCAGTGAAAGGCCAGCGCAAGATCAATTCCGCCGCGCGGGAACAGCGCACGCGCCAATCCCTCGGCCACATCCGAATCAGCAATGGCCGCGCAAAACGTGGTTTCGGACCAGCCGTCAAACGGCACATGCGCGAGGGCCGCGTCCAAAATCGCCTGTTTTGCCCGCTCTACCCCGTTGTCATCAGGGTTTTTCGTGGTTTGCGCCTCTGTCATCCGTGCCTCCGACCGTTGCAATAGTAGACAAGCCCATTTTGCATCGTTATACGACCCAAGCCTGCACATCCGTGCAAATTTAACCTAGAAAGGTGGTGAAAACCACATGCAGGTCAGCGTCCGCGACAATAACGTCGAACAGGCCCTTCGGGCCCTCAAGAAAAAGCTCCAGCGCGAAGGCGTGTTCCGCGAAATGAAGCTCAAGCAGCATTTCGAGAAACCCTCCGTCAAAAAAGCCCGTGAGCAAGCAGAAGCTATCCGACGTGCGCGCAAGCTCGCACGTAAGAAGCTCCAGCGCGAGAACGGGTTGTAAAACCCGACTTCGACGTTAGCGAATTCTGGCGGGGCAACCCGCTTTGTTGATCAACCCCCTTGCGCAAGCCGGGGGGTTTTTCTTTGGGCAACCGCGCGCCATTGTTTCGGCCCCGGTTTTGTGTAAAACCTTATGGTTACTTCTGCATTCACAAAGGCTGCCCCTTCTATGTCCGCAAGTATGATGTCCACCGTTATCAAGCCGATTCACCGTGAGGGCTGGCGCTTTATCCCGATCTTTGCCGTTGTGGCGCTGGTCCTGTTTTTCGTGTGGGAGCCGCTTGGCTGGATCGGGGTTGGCCTTACGGTTTGGTGCTATTACTTTTTCCGCGACCCGATGCGTGTGACGCCCGAACGCGAAGGCCTGATCATCAGCCCCGCCGATGGCGTGATTTCCCTGCTGGAACCCGCCGTCCCGCCAGAGGAGCTGGGGCTGGGCCCGGATGCGATGATGCGGGTGTCGGTCTTTATGAATGTTTTCAACTGCCATGTGAACCGCCTGCCGATTGCCGGCGAGATCACCAAAATTTCCTACCGGCCCGGTAAGTTCCTCAATGCCTCGCTTGATAAAGCCAGCGTGGATAATGAGCGTAATTCGCTGGTTGTGCGCATGGAGGACGGGCGCGATCTGGCAGTGGTGCAAATCGCAGGGTTGGTAGCTAGGCGGATTGTTTGCGAGGTCCCCGAGGGCGCGCGCCTGCAAACTGGCGAGCGTTTCGGCATGATCCGCTTTGGCTCCCGTCTGGATGTCTATTTGCCCGAAGGGGTGCAGCCGCTGGTCTCTTTGGGGCAAACCATGGTCGCGGGGGAAACTGTCTTGGCTGATATCACCTCGGCCGAGCCTGCGCGCACAGGACGGACACGATAATGAAAGAGCCACTGCACAAACGCGAGAGCCTGTCTCTGATCCTATTGTTGCCCAATATGGTGACAATTCTGGGGCTTTGTGCGGGGCTTACCTCTATCCGCTATGTGCTGGTGGGGCGTTATGACATTGCCGCAGCGCTTATAATCTTTGCCGCGGTGATCGACGGACTGGACGGCTTGCTGGCACGGCGACTGAATGCGGCAAGCGATATTGGCGGAGAGTTGGACAGCCTGTCCGATTTCCTATGCTTTGGCGTTGCCCCCGGCATTTTGGTATTTCAATTCGCCCTCAGCCGCGATTTCGTGACCGGCTGGATGTTTGTGTTGATCTATGTGTGTTGCGCCTGTTTGCGGCTGGCACGGTTCAACGTTTCGCGCGATGAAACGCCACCCGTGGGCAAGCCGCATTTCGTCGGCGTCCCTGCGCCGGCCGGTGCGATGCTGGCGCTGTTTCCGCTGTTCCTGACACAGCAAAACGTTCTGGATGCCCGCAGCTACCCGGAAGTGTTCGGCATCTGGATCGTACTGGTTGCTTGGCTGATGATCAGCAAGGTTCCGACGCTGTCCTCCAAGGCGATCCGGGTAAAGCGCGAATGGCAGGTTGTGGTCTTGCTGGCGGCGGCGGTGGTTGTGGGGCTGATGGTCACGCGGTTTTGGTTGCTGCTGGTGCTGCTGGATTTGGCCTATGCCACAATTACGCTGGTCGCTGTGATCCGCCATTTCCGCAAACCGAAGGCCCTGCGCGGCTAAGGATAAATCGACCAGCCCCTGCCGGAAAGCATGGAATTTAACTCCGTCCCGCGCAATACTCCCCATACATCAAAGGGAGATCTGGCATGCAAATCGGCTGTCCAAAGGAAATTAAACCGCAAGAGTACCGTGTCGGACTAACACCCGCCGCCGTGCGAGAGGCAATCGCACATGGCCATCAGGTCATGGTGGAAACCGATGCCGGCACGGGCGCGGGTTTCACCGATGCCGATTATATCGCGGCAGGGGCCACCATCGCCACCAGTGCCGCAGAGGTCTTTTCCAACGCGGAAATGATCGTGAAGGTAAAGGAACCACAAGCCGTAGAACGCGCCCGCCTGCGCAAGGGCCAAGTGTTGTTCACCTATCTGCATCTTGCCCCCGACCGCCCGCAGACCGAGGACTTGCTAAAATCCGGCGTGACCGCGATTGCCTATGAAACCGTGACCGACGCCCGCGGCGGCCTGCCCCTGCTGGCACCGATGTCAGAGGTGGCGGGCAGGCTTGCGCCACAAGTGGGCGCTTGGGCCTTGCAAAAGGCCAATGGCGGGCGCGGGATTTTGTTGGGCGGAGTTCCGGGGGTTTTGCCGGGCAATGTCGTGGTTATCGGCGGCGGGGTGGTTGGCACTGCGGCGGCGCGGGTGGCGATTGGCATGGGGGCCAATGTGACCGTGCTGGATAAATCACTGCCCCGGCTTAGCTGGCTGGACGATCTCTGGCAGGGGCGTTTGATGACGCAATATGCCTCGGCCGCGAATACCGCAGAGCTGTTGAAAACCGCTGATATTGTCATCGGGGCGGTGCTGGTACCGGGGGCGGCAGCGCCCAAGCTGGTCAGCCGTGCGCAGCTTGCCAGCATGAAGCCCGGCGCGGTGCTGGTCGATGTGGCAATTGATCAGGGCGGATGTTTCGAGACCTCACATGCCACCACCCACCAAGACCCGATCTATGAGGTGGACGGCATTATACATTACTGCGTGGCCAATATGCCGGGGGCTGTGGCGCGCACGGCAACGCTTGCCTTGGGCAATGCGACAATGCCCTTCATGCTGGCACTTGCGGATAAGGGCTGGAAAGAGGCCTGCAGGCAGGACCCGCATTTGCTGGCGGGGCTGAACACCCATCAAGGGCATATCACCTATCCGGCCGTGGGCGAGGCTTTGGGCCTGCCCTCCATCACGGGCGCAGAGGCGCTGGACCTCTGACAAAACAAAACGGCCCGCCGGGTTTTCCCGCCGGGCCGCCCGTCTCAGATCACAATCTTAGGCGCGGCTGCGCAGCAAATCGCGGATGTCCGACAACAGCTCTTCTTGGGTCGGGCCTGCGGGCGCACCGGGTACAGCCTCTTCTTCCTTAACAGCCGCATCTTTCACGCGGTTGACCATTTTCACCAGCATGAACACCACAAAAGCGATGATTAGGAAGTTGATGATTGCCATGATGAAGGACCCATAGGCAAACACAGCAGCGCCGCTTTCACGAGCCGCTTCCAGACCGGTTCCCGGCGCGACTTCGCCGCCCAGCACCACATACATGTTCGAGAAATCAATCCCGCCAATCACAAGGCCAATGATCGGATTGATCAGATCGCCGACCAGCGACGAAACGATTGCCGTGAACGCCGCGCCGATAATGATGCCGACGGCCATATCCATCACGTTGCCTTTGGCGATGAAATCTTTGAATTCCTGGATCATATTCTGTCCCTTTTCTTATTTACGGCCGGTTCTGGCCTTTTAAGTCCCGCTCACAAAAACGCTATGCCACATAACAAAACCTTTTAAGAAGCGAAAAAGAACTTGTTTCGGCAGAGTGGCAATAATCTGCAATAAGACGTAGTATCCCAGTTTGAGCCTTGAAAAAAGGCCCAATCCTTGTCCCGTAACGTCAACCATACCTAAGGGCGAGGCGCTGCCGCCCGCCGCAACCTGTCATTGATCGCGCGCCCAAGACCGACCTCTGGCACCGGCGCAAAAGCGATGCTACCGCCTGCGCGGCTGTCGGCCTCTCGCAAGATGTGAAACAGGTTTGCCGCCGCCTCAACCAGATCCCCCGAGGGGGAAAGCGACATCTGTGCCCCCGCACATTGCGGGCCAAACCCAACCCAAAGCTCGTCTTTGGCGGGGGTGGTCACATTCAGCCGCACAGCGGCCTCGGGGGCGTAATGCGATGCCAGCTGCCCCGGCGCGCTGGGTTTATGCGCATTGCCGCCCGTGGTCAAAGGGGTGCCCAAAGCCGCCTCCAACGCCTCGGCAGCAAGGCCACCGGGGCGCAGCAGAACGGGTCCGTCCACCAGCCCCAGAATCGTGCTTTCCACGCCCACAGCACAGGCGCCTGCATCCAGAACCGCCTCGATCCTACCCGACAATCCCGCCATGACATGCGCCGCACGGGTCGGCGACACCCGCCCCGAAGGGTTGGCCGAAGGCGCGGCAAGCGGCCCACCAAAAGCGCGCAACAAGGCACAGGCAACGGGATGTGCCGGCACGCGGATCGCCACGCTGTCCAGTCCCGCCGTCACCAAGGGCGACAGACCGGACCCTTCCACCAAGGGCAGCACCAGCGTCAACGGGCCGGGCCAGAACTCCGCCGCTATTGCCTTGGCCTGATCGGAAAACACCGCATAGGCTTGCGCGCTTTGCCAATCGGGCAGATGCACGATCAACGGGTTAAAATGCGGCCTGCCCTTGGCCTCGAATATGCGGGCGACGGCGCGATCATTGCGCGCATCCCCTCCCAATCCATAAACCGTTTCCGTCGCAAAGCCGACCAACCCGCCCGCCCGCAAAATTCCGGCGGCGGCGGCGATGTCGTCAGCTGTTGTGCCAAAACTTTGGGTTGTTATTTGCATGGTGACGTAGCGTTGACCTTGTCGGCGCGGGTGGCGCGGTTAAATCGGGACTTGACCCGACATACTTGTGCAATACTCTTTTGCCAAGCCAGACCGGACCATTGCCGCAGGAGAGTTTGATGCCCTACAACGCCCCCTTGACCGAATATCGGTTCTTGCTGGATCATATCGTCGGCTTCGATCAGGTTGCCGCCACCCAGACCTATGCCGATGCAAGCCCTGACACCGTAGAGGCCATCCTGTCCGAGGCGGCAAAACTGGCGCAAACCGTGCTGGCCCCCTTGCAGCGCGCCGGCGACCTGCACCCTGCCAAGCTGGAAAGCGGTGTGGTGCGCACGTCGCCAGGTTTTGCCGAAGGCTACCGCGCGATTGTGGATGGCGGCTGGGTCAGCATCGCGGCCAACCCCGAATTTGGCGGCATGGGCCTGCCGATGACACTGACCACCGCGGTGAATGAGATGATGGGCTCCGCCTGTCTGTCGTTGCAGTTGAACCCCCTGATGACCCAAGGCCAGATCGAGGCGCTGGAGCATCACGCCAGCGATGAGATCAAGGCGCTTTATATCCCCAAGCTGATTTCCGGCGAATGGTGCGGCACCATGAACCTGACAGAGGCGCAGGCCGGATCGGATGTCGGTGCATTGCGCAGCAAGGCCGAACCCAATGGCGACGGCACCTATGCGGTCACGGGGCAAAAGATCTACATCAGCTGGGGCGACAACGATTTTGCCGAAAACATCTGCCATCTTGTGCTGGCACGGCTACCGGGTGGTGCAGAGGGCACCAAGGGGATCAGCCTGTTTCTGGTTCCGAAATTCATTCCCGATGCCCAAGGCAACGCCGGCGCGACCAACAGCCTGTCCGTGGTCAGTCTGGAACACAAAATGGGCCTGCACGGATCACCCACTGCCATCATGCAATATGACGGCGCGACCGGCTGGCTAATCGGGGAACCGCATAAAGGTATGGCGGCGATGTTCACGATGATGAACAACGCGCGTTTGGGCGTGGGGGTGCAAGGCATTTCCGTGGCCGAGGGTGCGTATCAACATGCGCTCGCCTATGCGATGGAACGCAAGCAGGGCAAAACGCCAACGGCGGGCAATGACGCCATTTCGGGCCATGCTGATGTGCGCCGGATGCTGACCACGATGAAGGCCGAGGTGTTTTCCGCCCGTGCTATTGCATTGGCCTGTGCCGTGGCGATTGATATGGCCAAGGCAACCGGATCCCCCGAATGGAAGGCCCGCGCGGCCCTACTGACCCCGATCACCAAGGCCTTCGGCACCGATACCGGCATCGCCGTGGCCGATATGGGCATTCAAGTCCATGGCGGCATGGGCTTTATCGAGGAAACCGGCGCGGCGCAGTATCTGCGCGATGTGCGCGTCACGGCGATTTATGAGGGCACCAACGGCATTCAGGCGATGGATCTGGTGGGCCGCAAAATGATGGACAAGGGCGAGGCCGCCTTTCGCCTGATCGAGGAAATCGAGACCAACGCCCACGGCGTGCGCGCGCAATACCCCAATATGGCCACCGCCGTCTGGGATGCGGCCGAAAGCCTGCGCGAGGCCACCGAAGGCCTGATCTCCCAAGAGATGAACGACCGCTTTGCCGGTGCTGTAGCCTATCAACAGGCCTTTGCCCGGGTTTTGGGCAGCCATTACCACCTTTGCGCCGCGATGGCCGAAGGCAAGGACGGGCCGCGCACCGCATTGGCGCGGGTCGCGATCAAACGGCTGTTGCCGCAGCATAAGGCCCTTCTGGCGCAAGTCTCCCTTGGGGCAGAGGAGCTTTATGCCCTGTCGGATGCGGATCTGTTGGCATGAATGTCATGACCGGCGGCATCCGCTATCCGTTCGAGGTGCCACCAGCAGAGGGCGAGGCGCTGGAGGTTGCCGAGGGTGTACTTTGGATGCGCCTGCCTTTGCCGATGGCGCTGGATCATGTGAATGTCTTTGCACTGGATGAGGGCGACGGCTGGACCGTCATCGACACTGGCTTTGACAGCAAACGCGCCCGTGGGATCTGGACGCGTCTGCTTGCCGGTCCGCTGGCGGGCAAACCCGTAAAGCGCATCGTGGTGACCCATTACCACCCCGACCATGTCGGGCTTGCAGGCTGGTTTCAGGCCCAAGGCGCCGAGCTGCTGACGACCCGCACCTCATGGCTTTATGCGCGGATGCTTTGCCTTGACGAACAGGCCGCTCCCCTGCCCGAGCAGCTTGCGTTTTGGCGCGCGTCGGGCATGCCCCCTGCCCTTTTGGCACAGCGCGAAAAGGAACGGCCCTTCAACTTTTCGGATGTAGTGGCCCCCCTGCCCGTCGGCTTTACCCGCCTGCAAGAGGGCCAGGAAATTACCCTTGGTGGTCGGCGCTGGCGCATCCATACGGGCGATGGCCACGCGCCTGAACATGCAACTTTTTGGTCACTGGACGATCATCTGATACTTGGCGGTGATCAGCTTCTGCCGTCAATATCCGCCAATATCGGCGTCTACCCGACCGAGCCGGACGCCGACCCTTTGGCCGAATGGCTGACCAGCTGCGCACGGTTCCAGCCGATGGCACGCCACAGCCACATGGTGCTGCCCGGTCACAAACTGCCCTTTACCGGCTTGCCCCTGCGCCTGCACCAAATGGTGGAAAACCACATCGGCGCACTCAATCGTTTGCGCAAACACCTCACAGCACCCCACACAGCGGCGCAATGTTTCTTGCCTGTGTTTAAACGTGAAATTACCGGTGATGCTTATGGCATGGCATTGGTAGAGGCCGTCGCACACCTCAACCACCTCTTGCATCGCGGAGAGGTTTCCCGGACGATGGGGGAAGATGGAGCTTGGCAATGGGTGATGAATGACTGAAGAAATTATGACCGCTGCCGAAGCGATGGAAGCCAGCGCAATGCCACGCGCCCGCGTTGTCCATTGTGACGACAAGGCCCGCGCAACGCCGGAACAGCTGCCCCTGCCAAAAGCCGTGGCGAAAAAGCCCGTGGGCGACAAAAGCCCTGCTGAATGGGCCTATGAGCGGGTTATCCTTTACCTCAAGAACTTCGAGGAACAGCTCGATAAGGACCACGAGGTGGCGATGGGCTTTACCGGCAGCTCTGCCGGGGTGTTGCGTATCGAAGGGTTGGGCTATTTCGACCCCGACATCATCACCTTTTACGGCGCTGATGAGACCGGCACGCGGATGCAGCTTATCCAGAATGTCGCCCAGCTTAACGTCGCCTTGCGCGCCATTTCCAAAAAGACGCCCGAGGAAGAACCCGCCCGCCGCATCGGCTTTCGTCTGGCGCAGGATTTGGGCGAAGACGAAGAAACATCCGACAATTAGCCCTCCATCCCCCCGTGACAGCGTGGGAATATTGGGCTAAAGCCAAAGCAAGATTATGTTAGGGAGAGTCAGCAATGAGCGAATACAAACACGGCAGCATGGACACCAAGGTTCAGGAAAAAACCTTTGACGGCTTTTTGCGGTTGGTCTCTTGGGGGGCCGGTATCTCTATCGGTGTGCTTATCTTTTTGGCGCTGGCCAACGGCTGATCGTAAAAACAAACGATGCGGCGCGCGGATGTTGCGCCCAAAGGGGTGAACATGCGCCGTATTCTACTCAGTCTTCTTGCTGTGCTGTTTGTTGCCGCTTGCGGAACCGCAGAGCCGAAATGGGCCTCGGATGAGGCGGTGGCGCAGGCGCGCTATGTCCACGGTGGCCCGCCCTCCATCACGCTATTTACGGTGCTGGCAACGCGGGACGGTTCCGGCGCGCATGCGGGCTTGTTGATCAACGGATCGCAGCGGGTGATGTTTGATCCCGCCGGCACATGGCACCACCCTAACCTGCCCGAGCGCAACGATGTGCATTTTGGCATGACACCACTTATGGTGGATTACTACATCGACTACCACGCCCGCGAAACCTATGATGTTGTTGAACAAACCATCATCGTGTCGCCTCAGGTAGCCGAAATTGCGATGCGGCGCGCCATGGAATATGGCGCAGTGCCAAAGGCGCAATGCACGGTTGCGATCTCGTCCATTCTGCGCGGTGTTCCGGGGTTTGAGAGGATGCCAAACACATGGTATCCAAAGAACCTGATGAAGGATTTTGGCAAGCTTCCGGGCGTAAAAAGCCGCACCTATACCGATACCGACACCAACGATAATCACGGCGTCCTATTGGTGCAAGCCGGTGATCCCCGCCTGAAATGAGTGTGACCCTCTGCCACGGCCTGCCGGACCATTTGCGTGATCAGGCCGCGGAGTTATATTGGGATGCCTTCGGCAGCAAGCTTGGGCGGGTCATGGGGCCACGGCATAAGGCAATCGCATTCCTGTTGAAATCAATGCGCGCGGATCATGCCATTTGCGCCCTTTCGCAAAGCGGTGCATTGCTGGGGCTTGTCGCGTTCAAATCCCATATCGCATCATTTGCGGGCGGTGGTGCGGCAGAAATGCGCGCCGTTTACGGCCTTTTCGGTGCGTTTTGGCGGATGGGCCTGATGTCCCTATTGGAACGCGATGTCGAGAATGAGCGATTCTTGCTGGATGGGATTTGCGTGGTGACCGCTGCACGAGGCCAAGGGATTGGCACCCAACTGTTGATCGCGATTTGCGATAAGGCACGCGCGCAAAACTATCCGGCTGTGCGGCTGGATGTGATCGACCGCAACCCCCGCGCGCGCGCTCTTTATGAGCGGTTCGGCTTTGTGGCCGAACAGACGGACCAGCTTGGCCCGCTGCGCTATATCTTCGGCTTTGCTGCGTCCACCTCGATGATCAAACAGGTATAGGCCTAGTCAAAGGTGCCCGTCACACGCCCCAACAGCATGAAGGCGCGGGCGGTGCGGGTTTCTGCCAGATCAGCCAATTCGGAATCCGTGGCGTTTTGTTCGAATTCTGCAAATGTCTTGTCAAAACTGCGCAGAAAATGATGTGCCGCGTCACGAAATATCGGATCTTCACGCATACGGGCCGATGAAAGCGCAAGGCTGCTGCGGTCCCTGATCCCCCCGAGAGAGGCAATTTCGCGGCCCCGCTCACCACTGGCAAAGCGGCGCCAAACCTCGGGGCGGCAACGCTCTGGTTTGAGGTCATCCATATAGATGCCCTCTTGGCTTAGCAGGGTCAGAACATCCTGCGCGGCACGGATAAGACGGGAGGTTTTGCGATCCTCCAGCGCCAAGCGCAGTGCGCGGAAACCGGCCTTATCCTCGGCGCTTTCGGGGAAATGCAGGGCGCGCACAAAATCACCCACCGAAAGCGGTGCGCGCAGATCCTCGGCGGGGGTGCCAAGTGCCAGCGCCGCCTGCTCATCACCCTGCACCTTGACCGGCATGGTCAATGCGGCCTTACGATCGGCCGATGGCACCGTCAGCGCGGTATCGCGGCGCGATGTGAACATCGCCAGCGCGCTTTCGGTCTTGCGCTGCGCGGCGGCGATTTCATCGAGCTTCTTTTCCAACATCGGTTTGGCGTTCGGATCTTGCGGCCTGCCTTCATAGGCGTGCTGCATCTGATCGACCGCAATGCGTAGCTGTCCCGCCTCGGCGCGCAAGCTGCGGATGGTGCGCGCCGTGATCACGATACCCCAAAGCAACGCAAGCGGCAAAAGCGCCACCAAAATCATCATCAAGAATGACAGCGGCCCCGTCAGCATGCTTTCGGGCGCAAGGCTAACCTGCGCGACAACCGTAATTACCCAGATCACGGCCAAACCTGCCGCCAGTTTTTCAAATGGCGCAGGGCCGGGATGATCTGTCGCAGGCATGGGGTTTGGCTGTCCGGTCATCGGTTTCTCTCGCTTTGCCAGATCCTAGATATATTTGATCGCAATCACTTCATAGCTGCGCTGACCGCCGGGGGTTTTCACCTCTGCGGTGTCGCCCTCATCCTTGCCAATCAAGGCGCGGGCCAAAGGCGAGCGGATGTTGAGCAAACCTTTTTCCAGATCTGCCTCCGGCTCACCCACAATCTGGTAGGTGCGCTCTTCATCGGTGTCTTCATCGACCAGCGTCACGGTGGCGCCGAATTTGATCGTACCCGTAAACTTTGACGGGTCAATCACATCGGCAAGCGACAGAATCGCTGCCAGCTCTTTTACGCGGCCCTCGATAAAGCTCTGCTTTTCACGGGCGGCGTGGTATTCGGCGTTTTCCGACAGATCGCCATGCTCGCGTGCTTCCGAAATCGCGCGGATCACGGCAGGACGTTCCACTGACTTCAACTGCTTCAACTCTTCGTCCAACGCGGTATAGCCCGCGCGTGTCATCGGAATTTTTTCCATTGGCCTACTCATAAAAGCAAGAAAGTCACAGCCGTTGCGGGCCATGACCTTGTTTCGGGTTTCTAATCGCTACCCAACAGCAGCCGTGCGGCAAATGCAAGCATTATGGCAGGGCTTGCGCAATGCTTCGCCGCTTCCTGTATGACTTTGCGACGATTTGATGCAGTTATGATTGAAACCACGGTCCGGCTGCGATAGCCATTCACGAAAGAAAATGTCGGATCAGCGCAGGGATGCGCCAGAATTGAAGCGAGGGGATAAGCCACATGGCCGAGATTGAGCGCGAAGCGATGGAATATGATGTTGTAATCGTGGGGGCTGGCCCTGCCGGCCTGTCAGCGGCAATCCGCCTCAAACAGCTTGATGCTGATCTGAATGTGGTTGTGTTGGAAAAAGGGTCCGAGGTTGGCGCGCATATCTTGTCGGGCGCGGTTTTGGACCCCAGCGGGCTGGACGCGCTGCTTCCCGATTGGCGCAACATGGGGTCCCCGATCAAAACGCCCGTTGCCGAGGATAATTTCTACATGCTGGGCGAAGGCGGGCAGGTTCGCATCCCGAACTGGCCAATGCCGCCTTTGATGAACAACCACGGTAATTTCATCGTCTCTATGGGCAATGTCTGCCGCTGGATGGCCGAGGTTGCCGAAGGGCTGGGCGTTGAGGTTTTCCCCGGCATGTCGTGCTCCGAACTGGTCTATGGCGACAAGGGTGAGGTTAAGGGCGTTGTGGCCGGCGAAATGGGGCTGTCTGCCGATGGCACCCCCGGCCCGAACTATGAACCGGGGATGGAGCTGCACGGCAAATATGTGTTCCTGTCCGAGGGCGTGCGCGGGTCATTGGCCAAAGAGGTGATTGCGAAATACGACCTCTCCAAAGGCAAGGAGCCGCAGAAATTCGGCCTTGGCATGAAAGAGATCTGGGAGATTGACCCTGCCAAGCACAAGCTGGGCACCGTCACCCATACGATGGGCTGGCCTTTGGGCAGCAATGCGGGCGGTGGCTCGTTTATCTATCACATCGAGGGCAATCAGGTTTACGTCGGCTTCGTCGTGCACCTGAACTACCGGAACCCGCATCTGTACCCCTACATGGAATTCCAGCGCTTCAAGCATCACCCCATGGTTGCCGAACTGCTGAAGGGTGGCAAACGCGTGGCTTATGGCGCGCGGGCGATCTCTGAGGGTGGCTGGCAGTCGATGCCCAAGATGGTCGCGCCCGGCGTGGCAATGCTGGGCTGTTCGGTGGGTATGGTCAACGTGCCGCGCATCAAGGGCAACCATAACGCCATGCTGTCGGGCAAGGCCGCAGCCGAGGCCGCCTTTGCCGCAATCGGTGCAGGCCGCGCCAGTGACGAGCTGACCGCCTATGAGGACGATGTGCGCGGTGGTGCAATCGGTGCCGACCTGAAAAAAGTGCGCAACGTCAAGCCGTTGTGGTCGAAGTTCGGGCTTGTCGCCTCATTGATGGGCGGGGGCTTGGATATGTGGACGAACACGATGGGCTTCCCGCTGTTCGGCACGCTTTCCCACGGCAAAACCGATGCGGCGGCGACCGGCAAGGCCAAGGATTTCGCGCCGATCGCCTATCCGAAACCCGATGGGGTTTTGTCGTTCGACCGGCTGACCAATGTGGCGTTTTCCTTCACCAACCACGAGGAATCGCAGCCCGTCCACCTCAAGCTTAAGGACCCGTCGATCCCGATTGCCGTCAACCTGCCCGAATATGCCGAACCGGCACAGCGTTACTGCCCGGCGGGTGTTTATGAGGTGGTGACCGAGGACGGCAAGGACCCGCGTTTTGTGATCAACTTCCAGAACTGCGTTCATTGCAAAACCTGCGACATCAAAGACCCGAGCCAGAATATCAACTGGACCACCCCGCAGGGTGGCGACGGCCCGAACTACCCCAATATGTAATGCCCAGGTCGCTAAGACTTGAGGCAATAGATATCTGACAATCACGCGAGGCGGGGGCAATCCCCGCCTTTCGCCGTTTTGGCGCATTGCCATGCCCCCCGCCAAGGATTAGCTTTGCGCAGAACCTGTTGGAGGCCTTTTGATGAAGTTTCGCCCCGTTATCGCCGTCTTGCTCGCCCTATCCGCGCAGCCCGCAATCGTGCAGGCCGAGAATATCGACAGCGGGGCCTATCTGGCGGCGCGTGTGGCGGGGGCAAGTGATGACTACCGCGAGGCGGCGCATTGGTTCACCCGCGCGCTTATCGCCTCCCCCCAAGATGTCTGGCTGATGGAGGGCGCGATTGCCGCCCAGCTGGGCGCTGGCAATATGGCGGCGGCCTTGGCCGTGGCGCAACAGCTGCAGTCAACCGGTGCAACATCGCCCACGGCCAATCTGGTCTTGATCGCGGATCAAGCCAAGCGCGGCGATTACGCGGCCCTGCAAGAAACCGCACAATCCGAAAACTCCGGCGCGCGCTTGCTGGACGGGCTGGTCAATGCCTGGGCAGAGCTTGGCGCCGGCAAAATGTCCGAAGCGCTGGCAGAGTTTGACACGCTTGCAAAGACCGACGGCATGCAAGCCTTTGGATTGTTTCACAAATCGCTGGCCCTCGCCTCGGTCGGGGACTACGAGACCGCCGAGAGCATCCTGTCTGGCGAGGCGGCAGGCACCATCAATGTGATGCGGCGCGGGGTTCTGGCGCATATCCAGATCCTGAGCCAGCTAGAGCGGAACGAGGATGCGATTGCCCTGCTGGACAAAGCCCTTGGCAATGACAGCGACCCCGAGCTTAAAGCCCTGCGCGCAAAACTGGTGGCAGGCGAGACGGTGCCATATGACATCGTGCGCAACGTCACCGACGGTCTGGGCGAGGTGTTCTTTACCCTTGCGCTGGCCCTGAACGGCGAGGCCTCGGATGCCTTTACCCTGCAATACGCCCGCGTTGCCGCCTACTTGCGCCCCGACCACAGCGAGGCGATCTTGCTGGCGGGAGCGATGCTGGAAAACCAGAAACAGTTTACGCTGGCAACCGAAGCCTATGCCGCTGTGCCTCAAACAGGCGGCAGCTTTCTGGCTGCTGAAATCGGCCGTGCGCGGGCATTGAAAGGCTCTGACAAGCTGGATGCGGCGCTTGAGGTGCTCAACACCCAAATCCGCGCCTATCCCGAACAGTTGCCCCTACGTCTGGCGCTTGCGGATATGCTGAGCGGTGCCAAACGTTGGGAAGAGGCCTCCGCCGCCTATGACGCCGCCGTGGACCTTATCCCCCAGCCACCCGTTGCCGGATATTGGGCGGTCTATTATTCCCGCGCCATCACGCTGGAACGCCAGAAGCTTTGGGATCGTGCCGAGGCGGATTTCCGTATGGCGCTTAGCTTGCAGCCCGAACAACCGCTGGTCTTGAACTACCTTGGCTACAGCTTTCTGGAGCGGGGGGAGAATTACGACGAGGCGCTGGAGATGATCGAGCGCGCTGTCATCCAGCGACCCGGCAGCGGCTATATCATCGACAGTCTGGCCTGGGGGTATTTCCTTGCCGGCCGCTATGAAGATGCAGTGATACCGATGGAACGCGCCTCGGTGCTGGAGCCGGTCGATGCGACCGTAACCGACCATTTGGGTGATGTGTACTGGGCCGTGGGCCGCAAGCTGGAGGCGAACTTCCAATGGCGGCGCGCGCTGTCCTTCAACCCCGAGGAAGAGCTTGCAACGCGTCTGCGCCGCAAGCTGGAGATCGGTCTTGATGCGGTTCTGGCCGAGGAAGGCGCAAAACCACTGGCGACCGATGATAACTGAGACGGCCCCTGCCAAGATCAACCTGACGCTGCATGTGACGGGGCAGCGATCAGACGGCTATCACCTGCTCGACAGTCTCGTGGTCTTTGCCGATATCGGCGACCAGATCACAGCATCCCCCGCAAGCGGCTTAAGCCTTAGGGTTGACGGCCCTTTTGCGGCGGGACTGGAAGGGGATGACAACCTTGTGCTGCAGGCTGCGCGGTTTCTAGGCCCGCAGCGCAAGGCCAGGATCACCCTAACGAAAAACCTGCCCGTGGCCTCTGGTATCGGGGGGGGATCGGCCGATGCGGCGGCAGCTTTGCGAGCGTTGTCGCGGCTGTGGGATGTCCCACTACCACAAGACGTGGCCGCTTTGGGTGCGGATGTTCCGGCCTGTGTGCATGGGAAACCCTTGCGTTTGCAAGGCATAGGGGACCGGATATCTCCCCTGCCAACCCTGCCCGCATTGGATATTCTTCTGGTCAATCCCGGGGTTAGCGTATCCACGCCCGCCATCTTCAAGGCCCTGACGCAAAAGGCACACCCGCCAATGCCCGAGGTGCTGCCCGATTGGCCCGACGCCGCGAATTTCGCGGGCTGGCTGGCCCGGCAGCGCAATGATCTTGCAGCCCCCGCCATGCAGCTTGCCCCTGAAATCGACGCGGTGCTGCACCGCTTGCGTGCAAGCAACTGTTTGTTTGCAGGGATGTCGGGATCGGGCGCGACGTGCTTTGCACTGTTTTTACCCGATGGCTACAGCGCCAAGGCCGCCCAAGCGCAGATTGCGGCTGAAACGCCCGACTGGTGGGCGGCGGCAGGTAAGGTCAATTGATCCGCGACACCACGTAATCCGCAAGGCCGGTCAGCATATCGCGCAAGGGATGTTCGGGCAGAACCTCCAGCGCCGTTTTGGCCTTTGCTACCCAGTCGAGCGCATCCTGACGGGCCGCATCCATCGCGCCGTGGCGGGCCATGATCGCCATCGCCTGCGCCAGATCGCCCTCTTGTTGCTTGCCTTTGGCGATGGTGCGCTGCCAAAAGGCGCGCTCCTCGTCATCGGCCAAGGCCACGGCCTTGATAACCGGCAGCGTCAGCTTGCGTTCACGGAAATCATCGCCCAGATTCTTGCCGGTCGCCTCGGTGCCGCCATAATCCAGCAGGTCGTCCACGATCTGAAAGGCAATGCCCAAGGCATCCCCATAGGCAAACAAAGCGCTGACCTGATCTTCGGATGCGCCTGCAATAACGCCGCCCACCTCCGTCGCCGCCGAGAAAAGAGCCGCCGTTTTGCCGCGGATCACTTGCAGATATGTGGCCTCGGTCGTGGCAAGATCCTGCGCTGCGGTCAGCTGTAGCACCTCGCCCTCTGCGATCGTCGCCGATGCATTGGCCAAAATATCCAGCACCCGCAAAGAGCCGGTCTCCACCATCAACTGAAAGCTGCGCGACAAAAGGTAATCGCCGACCAGAACCGAGGATTTGTTATCCCACAACAGGTTGGCAGTGGGCCGCCCGCGCCGTTGCGCGCTTTCGTCCACCACATCATCATGTAACAAAGTCGCGGTATGGATAAATTCCACCGTCGCCGCCAGATGTACATGATACGGCCCGTCATAACCGCACAGACGTGCCGCAGCCAAAGTCAGCATCGGGCGCAAACGCTTGCCGCCCGCCTCTACCAGATGGGCCGTCACCTCAGGGATGCGTGGCGCATGCTCAGATGCCATGCGGGTGCGGATAAGCGCATTCACCTCCGCCATATCCGCCGCCAGCCATGCGGCCAACTGATCTTGCGGCTTCAACACATCCCGATCCATCTTCCACTCCGCCTTTATTCCGGTCTCGCCAACAGCTTGATCAACGACCTCGACAGTTCACGGCCTAACGGCTATGTCGGAGGTATGAAAGAGCTTTTACGCACCACTGACCCCACGATCATCCCATGGGCCACCGCCATCTTGCAGGGCGAAGGTATAGAGACGTTTGAACTGGACGTCCATATGAGCGTACTTGATGGTTCCATGGGAATCTTGCCCCGCCGGTTGATGGTCGGCGACAAGGATTTATTCATCGCGCGCGCCGTCCTTGCCGATAATAATATCCCGACAGGGCAGTGAAAAACAGCTGGCGGTGGTTGTGTGATCCGGGCGCGGCCTTTGCCATATTTCCCTCGATACGGCCTTTGCACGCGGCACAATGCCGCAAGCATCAGTGCACCCTGTCCCGCAGGAAATTCATAAGTTTCACTTAATTGTCAGCAATCCACCGCCGCAGGCCTCCGGTTTCTCGTGACAACGCATGCAAGTTGTGTTGCACTGATGTGACGGCAACCGATCTTAGGAGGATACAGATGACTATCGCTTCGCATTTGCAGGAATTGAACCGCAAGCATGAGAACCTTTCGTCTATGGTTGAAAAGGAACAACGTAGCCCCGCTACCAATACCCTGAAGATTGCCGAATTGAAAAAACAAAAGCTCAGGCTGAAAGAAGAAATTGCCCGTCTGGCGCAATAAGCCCCGCAGCGGTTTTTGAAAAAGCCGCCCTAACGCGCGGCGCTGGCGTAAGCCGCCAGTGCCGCGCCGGACGTGATAAGCACTGTGGCCAGTGCAAGTGACCACGTCGCCTCTGCCACCCCCGCAAGAACAAGCACCAGCGTAGACAGCAAGGGCGCCGCATAGGATGCCACGCCAAGAAGCTGTATATCGCCCTGCTTCATCCTCATATCCCAGGTAAAAAATGCGGCCCCCACCGACCCCAAACCCAATGCCAGAACCGATGCCCAACCCATTGCGCCCTCAGGCCAGACGCTCTGCTCCAACCCCAAATGGGCGAGCAGCGACAACACAGCGGTGGCAAGGCAAAAGACGGTGACGCTCTCGGTCGGGACCGCCCCGAAATAGCGCGAGGCGACTGAATAGCACGACCACGTCAGCGCGCATAAAAACGCTAGCCCCAACGCCGGGAGCGAGGCACCCGCCGCGCCGCCATCAGCCGTGACCACAATCACCCCAGCCCCGACCAATGCAATAACCGCGCCCAGAACATGGCCCTTACGCAAATTTTCGCCGGGCAAAAGCCCTGACAACAGCACAATAAACAGCGGCCAAAGATAGGCAATCAGCCCGGTAGAGGCATTGGGGCCCCAGCGAAACGCCGTGAAATAGAAGAAGTGATACCCGAAAAGCCCAAGCGTGCCAAAGGCATAGACCTTCCAGTCAACCTTAGCCAATACCCCCAGGCCCGCACCACGCACAGTCCAGACCAGACCAATCACCCCACCAATGCCAAAACACATCGCAGAAAGCAGGAACGGAGGCGTCGGAGCAGAACCGATGGTGAAAAGCGCCAGAAGCGCCCACATCAGAACCGCAGTAAACCCGATGGCCGTGGCCTTGTTGCGTGTCATCTTCGGGAACCTGCTTATCGCGTTGCGGGCCAAAATCTGGGCCATAATGAAAAAGGGGCCGACAAAATGCCAGCCCCTTGTCGTGTCAGGTAGCGGCGTTAGACGAAGTATTGCCCGCCATTCGCACTGATCGTGGAGCCGGTGATAAAGCCCGCATCATCCGAGGCAAGGAAAACCACACAGCGCGCAATCTCTTCCGGTTCCCCCAAACGCCCAACGGGGATTTGCGGGATAATCCGCTCTTTCAGAACTTTTTCGTCAATGGCGCGAACCATTTCGGTGCCGATATAGCCGGGGCAAATGGCATTCACAGTGATCCCCGCGCGCGCACCCTCTTGGGCCAGTGCTTTGGTCATCCCCAGATCCCCCGCCTTCGCGGCAGAGTAATTGGCCTGACCGGCCTGCCCTTTTTGGCCGTTAATGGACGAGATGTTGATAACACGGCCAAATTTCCGGTCGCGCATCCCGCCCCAAATGGGATGCGTCATGTTGAATACACCGGAAAGATTGGTGTCGATCACCTCTTTCCACTGCTGAGGCGTCATTTTGTGGAACATCGCATCGCGGGTGATGCCGGCGTTGTTAACCAGAACGGCAATCGGACCAAGCTCGGCCTCTACCTTGGCCAGACCGGCGGTGCAGGCGTCGTAATCGGCAACCGACCATTTGTAGGCTTTGATCCCGGTCTTTGCGGTGAACTGTGCCGCGGCCTCATCATTGCCCGCATAATTTGCAGCAACGGTATAGCCTGCAGCCTTAAGCGCGACCGAAATTGCAGCCCCGATCCCACGCGTTCCCCCAGTGACAACAGCAACCTTTGACATATGACCTCCTCCACATTGTTATTTTACCAAGTGTTATCCAGAAAGTGCATGGGGCGCAACAATGTTGCGCCCGTATTTTTACCATTATTAATGATTAAGCTGATGTTATGGCCGCTCAAGGCACATTGCAACGCCCATGCCGCCACCGATGCACAAAGTGGCAAGGCCCTTCTTCGCATCGCGCCGCTTCATCTCGAACAACAAGGTGTTCAGGATTCGCGCACCCGAAGCGCCAATCGGGTGACCAATCGCAATCGCCCCGCCGTTCACGTTCACAATGTCGAGGTTCCAGCCCATTTCTTTGTTCACAGCACAGGCCTGGGCCGCGAAGGCTTCATTCGCCTCGACGAGATCAAGATCGGACGCCGACCAGCCAGCCTTGTCCAATGCCTTGCGGCTGGCGTAAATCGGACCAGCGCCCATGATCGCCGGATCAAGACCCGCCGTGGCATAAGACGCGATTCGGGCCAGCGGTGTCAGGCCGCGTTTCTTTGCCTCTTCTTCCGTCATCAGCAAAACAGCAGCAGCGCCATCATTAAGACCCGACGCATTTGCTGCCGTCACGCTGCCATCCTTGGTGAAGGCTGGGCGCAGCTTTTGCATGGCCTCGATCGTTGCGCCGTGACGGATATATTCATCGGCATCAACGACGGTATCGCCCTTGCGGCCCTTGATGGTGAAGGGAACAATCTCATCCTTGAAGCGCCCCTCTTTTTGCGCGGCTTCGGCCTTATTCTGGCTGGCCACAGCAAAGACGTCTTGCTCTGCACGGTCAATTTCCCACTTACCGGCAACATTTTCGGCGGTCTGCCCCATGTGGTAATTGTTGAACGCGTCCCACAGACCGTCTTTGATCATGCTGTCGATGAACTTCATATCGCCCATCTTTTGGCCTTGGCGCAGATTTGCGACATGGGGCGACATCGACATATTTTCCTGACCACCGGCAACCACGATGGACGCATCACCCAATTGGATATGCTGGGCTGCAAGCGCCACAGCCCGCAAGCCCGAACCGCACACCTGATTCAATGACCAGGCAGAGCTTTCTTGCGGCAAACCTGCAAGAATATGCGCCTGACGCGCCGGGTTCTGGCCCTGACCCGCAGTCAGAACCTGCCCCAAAATAGTTTCATCCACATCAGCTTTGTCGATCCCTGCGCGGGCAACCACCTCTGCGATAACGGCGGCCCCCAACTCATGCGCGGGTGTGTTCGCGAACGCGCCATTAAAGCTGCCTACGGCAGTGCGTGCTGCTGAAACGATTACAACATTGGTCATGCTTGATCCTTCCCCTGTGCCGGCCCGTTTGCCGGAATACCGACGAGGAATGCCCTCGCCGCCCTGCAGCATGGCTAAGGCCAAACCTGCCCAAAAGCAAGGTTTTCACGTAAGGGAATGGATATGCCGGGTTTTGGGAAAGGAAATCCGGCTGCGCGCTATTTGGTGATCTCTTTCCATTTGGGACGCACTGTGGGCGCACCGAAAAGGTAACCCTGCATACAATCGATCCCTGCGGCCTGAAGCCATTCGGCATCTTCAACACTCTCGACCGATTCTGCGACTGTCAGCATTTCAAAGTGCTTCGCAATCGACATCAGCGCACGGGTAAGCGCCTGATTGTCCGGATCACGATGGATGTTGCGAATGAACTGCCCGTCGATTTTGACCACATCGAAAAAGAAATCCCGGAAATAGCGGAAAGCAGTCTGCCCGGCCCCGAAATCATCCAATGCAAAGGACACGCCAAAGGTTTGCAGGTCATCCATAAAGGCCACGACCAGTTCCGGCACCATCATGGCAGAGGTCTCGGTAATCTCCAGTATCAGCCGCTCGCCGATGGTATTGTCCGCCGCCAGCCCTTTGCGCAAAATCCGCATCCAGCGCGGATAGCCGACCGAGCGCGCCGACATATTCACCGACACCCGCACATGCGGGAAACGCGCGAGCGTGGTCAATCCGGCGTCAAGCGCCAAACAGTCGATCTGGCGCCCCAGTTCATCTGCCTCCACCGCATGGATGAAATCCTTTGCAGGGATCACACGGCCCGTCGGGTCAATCACCCGCACCAATCCTTCATAAAAGGCAGTGCGTGAGGGATCCGACCCTAACACCACTGGCTGATAGGCAAGGCGGATACGTTTTTCATGTATGGCTTGGCGCACCATATCCATCGTATCCGCGTCACGCGCCGCAACGACAGCCGCAAGCGGGCTTTCATCTTCGATCTGCCGATCTATCCGTGAAATTAGTGCCATATCTATACCTCAGCTACCGGGCGGAAATCCCCTGTTCAGCCGTCACAATGCCGCCTTTAAAGTAAAGGGCTGGTAAAAATTCGCGGTTTGTTCCAATTTTAGACAAATTCCGCTCCCCTAACGAAAGCACCCCAATGACCAGTTGCACATGGCCCGGCACCGACCCGATGTATCTTGCCTATCACGATACCGAATGGGGCGTGCCTGAATGGGACAGCCGCGCGCTGTGGGAAAAACTCATCCTTGACGGGTTTCAGGCGGGGTTGTCGTGGATCACGATTCTGCGCAAGCGCGACGCCTTTCGTGAGGCGTTTGCAGGTTTTCACCCCGAGATCATCGCCGAATGGGGCGAAGAGGATGTGCTGCGGCTTTTGGCCAATCCCGGCATCGTGCGTCACCGTGGCAAGATTGAGGGCACAATTAAATCCGCCCGCGCCTACCTGAAGATCGAGGCGGAAACGGGGTTTGCCAAATGGATGTGGGCCTATGTCGACAGCACCCCGATCCAGAACCGGTGGCAGAGCATGGCCGAGGTGCCGGGCTTTACGCCGCTGTCCACGCAGCTTTCAAAGGATTTGAAAAAGGCAGGCTTCACCTTTTGCGGCCCGACCATCGTTTATGCCTTCATGCAGGCGACGGGGATGGTGAATGACCATGTCCTCGGCTGCCCTTGCCACGAACAGGTGGCGGCAATGGCGCGCCCTTAATCTTGCGTGAGCGCCGCCAGCATGGCCCGCACATCCGCGCTGTCCCATTCCGCATCGCCGATCAACCGCGCGACCTCCTCCCCCTCGGGGTTGAGGATCACGGTCAGCGGCAGGCCAAACACGCCCATCTGCCGCGCCAATTTTGATTTCGGGTCAAGCAGGACCGGTAGGTTTTCCACGCCAATCTCGGCAAAAAACCGCTTTACGGCAGGGGGCGGGTTGCGTCCTGTCGCCACTGTCACAACATCCACGCCGCTTTCCGCCGAACTTGCGGCCAGACGTTCAAGGCTTGGCATCTCATGGCGGCAAGGCGCGCACCATGTCGCCCAAAAGTTCAAGACAACCCAACGGCCACCCCATTCCGCCAGCGACCTGTCAGCCCCGTCAAGATCCTGCATCCCCATATCCGGCAGGGGTTTAGCGGCATCATGAAAGGCCAGTTTACGCATATCGCCCGCAAGCACCGCCTGCGCCGCCACAACATCGGCCTGCGCCATGTTTGCACCAAGCATCAAGCCGGTATAAAGACAAAATAACATCTTCCGCAGCATAGTCTCTTCCCCTCAAAGGCAGGCCCCATGACCCAATCTTCCAAACCCGCAAATTCCCCCGCAAACGCCCCTGCGAATGCCATGTGGGGCGGCCGCTTTGAAGGCGGCAATGACGCGATCATGCAAGCGATCAACGCCTCTATCGGGTTTGACCGCCGTCTGGCCGCGCAAGATATTGCAGGCTCTCGTGCCCATGCGGCAATGTTGGCGGCACAGGGTATCGTGACTTCTAGTGATGCCGAGGCGATCCGTGAAGGCCTTCTCACGGTGTTGTCAGAGATCGAGGGCGGAAATTTCCCCTATCGGGTCGAGCTGGAAGATATCCACATGAATGTGGAGGCCCGCCTGAAGGAGATCATCGGAGAGCCTGCGGGCCGCCTTCACACGGGGCGTTCGCGCAACGATCAGGTGGCGCTCGATTTCCGCCTGTGGGTGCGCGATCAATGTGATGCCGCGATTACAGGGCTTGAAGCGCTGATGAAGGCGTTTCTGGCGCAGGCCGAGGCCGGCGCCGATTGGGTGATGCCCGGCTTTACCCATCTGCAAACCGCGCAGCCGGTGACTTGGGGGCATCATATGCTGGCCTATGTCGAAATGTTCGCGCGTGACCGCTCGCGGTTTATCGACGCACGCGCGCGGATGAACGAATGCCCCTTGGGCGCCGCCGCCCTTGCAGGCACCTCTTTCCCGATTGACCGTGATGCCACCGCCGCCGCTTTGGGCTTTGACCGCCCCACGGCCAACAGCCTTGATTCGGTCTCGGATCGCGATTTCGCGCTGGAGTTCCTGTCGGCATCGTCGATCTGTGCGATGCACCTGTCGCGCTTTGCCGAAGAACTGGTAATATGGTCCTCATCCCAGTTCCGCTTTGTGAAACTGTCGGACAAATGGACGACCGGTTCGTCGATCATGCCGCAAAAGAAAAACCCCGACGCGGCAGAGCTGTTGCGTTCCAAGCTGGGGCGGATTTTGGGGGCCACGGTGGCGCTGTTCACAATCATGAAGGGGCTGGCGCTGACCTATTCCAAGGACATGCAGGAAGATAAGGAACAAACCTTTGACGCCGCCGATAGCCTGATGTTGGGCCTTGCCGCGATGACCGGCATGGTCAGCGATATGGAGGCGTTGCGCGACAACCTCAAAACCGCCGCCGCCTCGGGGTTTTCCACCGCGACGGATCTGGCCGACTGGCTGGTGCGCGAGCTGGGCATGCCCTTCCGCGACGCGCATCACGTCACCGGCAGCCTTGTGGCCATGGCCGAAAAAGCAGGGATCGACCTGCCCGACCTGACGTTGGAGCAGATGCAATCGGTACATGAGGGTATCCGCAAGGACGTGTTTGACGTGCTAGGCGTGGATAATTCCGTGCGCAGCCGGATGTCCTATGGCGGCACCGCGCCCGAACAGGTGCGCGCGCAGGTTGCCCGCTGGCAAGAGCAGCTGGCATGAGGCTTTTGCCCCTCATATTGCTGGCCCCGTTTCTTCTGGGCCTGACCGCCTGCACCGATCCCGGCATTTACGCCGGGGTTGGCATCGGCCCCAATGGTGTCAGCGTAACGCCTGTCGCCACCGCCCGCGTCGGCGGCGCGCGCGTTTCCATCCGCCCCTAAAAGGAAACCCAATGCGCATCCTCTCTGCTTTGCTTGTCACCCTTATCCTTGCCGCCTGTGGCGCCGATGGCGCGCCAACCGCGCCCGCCCCCAACGCCTCGCAGGACGCGCGTATCGGCGTGATATTCAAGTAATGTCGCCCCTGCGCATGATCTATCTGGCGCTGGCGGTTTGGGGCGCGCTGCACCCGATGTATTGGTTCGTCGTCCATATGCGGGAAACAGGTGGTGGGCTGCGCGGCTTGATTGATGCGTGGTACGTGAATGCCGCAACCACGGGGCTTGCGTGGGATCTGACGATTACGGCAGTCGCGCTTACCCTATGGATTCTGGCGGAAACCTTGGCGCGCCGCAACTGGCTGGCCCTGATCGCCATTCCGGCAAGTTTTTGCATCGGGCTGTCTTGCGGGCTGCCGCTTTACCTTTTCCTGCGCACGCGCGCGCCATAAGCGGCCCCGAAAATACCCGAAATCTGCCGCCGCCCAAGTGCGTGGCTTTTCCTTGGCTTTCCATTCGTGGTAGAGACATAAAACGCAAGCAGCCAAAGGGCCTGGGATGGATCATTTTCTCTATAAAAACGGCGTATTGCATGCCGAAGACGTGGCTCTTTCCGATATTGGGGCGCAGGTGGGCACACCGTTTTACTGCTATTCCACGGCCACGCTGACCCGCCATTACCAACTCTTTACCGAGGCGCTTTCCCCCCTGCCCCATCTGGTGTGCTTTGCGATCAAATCGCTGTCCAATCTGGCGGTGCTGAAAACGCTCGCCGATCTGGGCGCGGGGATGGATGTCGTGTCCGCCGGTGAATATCTGCGGGCAAAAGCAGCTGGCGTGCCGGGCGAGCGGATCGTCTTTTCCGGCGTTGGCAAAACCCGCGAGGAAATGCATCTGGCGCTGACAGGCGGTATCCGCCAATTCAACGTCGAATCGGAACCTGAAATGCGCGCCCTGTCGCAGGTGGCGCATGGCCTTGGCCTAATCGCACCCATCACCATCCGCGTGAACCCCGATGTTGATGCGAAAACCCATGAGAAAATCTCTACCGGCAAGAAGGGCGACAAATTCGGCATCCCGATTTCGCGCGCGCGCGAAGTTTACGCCGAGGCCGCCGCCCTTCCCGGCCTGGAGGTGGTCGGCATCGACGTGCATATCGGCAGCCAGCTGACCGCACTGGAACCCTTTGAGGCGGCCTATCTGAAGGTGGCCGAGCTGACCCGCGCCCTGCGCGCTGATGGCCATAACATCCGGCGGCTCGACCTTGGCGGCGGTTTGGGCATCCCCTATGCGCGCGACAATTCCGCGCCCCCCTTGCCGATGGATTACGGCGCGATGGTCAAGCGCACCGTGGGTGATCTGGGCTGTGAGATTGAAATCGAACCCGGTCGCCTGATTTCCGGCAATGCGGGGATTTTGGTCAGCTCTGTGATCTATGTGAAAGAGGGCGAGGACCGCGACTTCCTGATCATTGATGCCGCGATGAATGACCTGATTCGTCCCGCAATGTATGGCGCGCATCACGATATCATCCCGCTGAACGAAGCCGAGGCCGGCGCCGAACAGCGCGCCTTTGATATCGTCGGCCCGATCTGCGAATCGGGCGATACATTTGCCAAGGGCCGCAACATGCCCGCCGTGACCGAGGGCGCGTTGATCGCCTTCCGCTCAGCGGGGGCTTATGGCGCGGTAATGGCCTCGGAATATAATTCACGCCCTCTGGTGCCCGAGGTTTTGGTGCGTGGCGATCACTTTGCGGTCATCCGTGCGCGTCCGACATTTGACGAAATGCTTTCCCGCGATACCATACCCGAATGGTTGTGATCCTCACGGCCCGAAAGTTTAGGTAAATGACGCAGACGCCAGATGATATTGGGTCCCGGCTAAAGCGCCCCGTAACGCTGACCCTCGCGGGCCTGTGGGCAGAGCGGCTGATCCAGAATTTCTGGACGGTCTGGACGGTCTTTATCATCGTGCTGGCCGTGCTGGCATTCGGTGTGCAGGACGTGGCCCCGCTTTGGGCGGTTTGGGGCGGGCTTGGCGTCGCGGGTATTATTGCCATCGCAGCACTTTGGCGCGGCATACGCACGTTTTCACGCCCGACACATCAAGATGCGCTGAGCCGGCTTGATGCCACGCTGCCCGGACGCCCCATTGCCAGCCTTTCCGATGCCCAAGCAATCGGCGCGGGTGACAGCGGATCGCAGGCGGTTTGGGCCGCGCACCAAGCGCGCATGGCCCGCGCTGCCGCCAAGGCCCGCGCCGTGGCCCCCGATTTGCGGCTGGCCACGCGTGATGTCTTTGGCCTGCGCTACATCGCGCTGACCGCGCTGGTGATCGCGCTGATGTTTGGATCGCTTTGGCGCATTGCCTCGATCAGCGGGCTTGGCCCCACCGATGCCCAAACCCTTGCCAATGGCCCCAGCTGGGAAGGCTGGGTCCAGCCGCCGCCCTATACCGGCAAGCCGACGCTTTACCTTAACGACATTGACCGCACCGGATTTGAGGTGCCCATCGGCAGCCGCATCCAGTTGCGGTTTTACGGCGAGGTGGGCGCGCTAAGCCTGTCCGAGACCGTCTCGGCGGGCCCCCCACCGGCCGATGAACCCGCAAATCTGCGCGATTTTGAGGTTGCGCAAAGCGGGGCAGTCACCATCTCTGGCCCAGCCGGGCGCACATGGGCGATAACCGCCACCCCCGACACCCCCCCAAGCATCAGCGCCGAGGGCGATTTGACCCGTGAGGCCGACGGACGCTTGAAAATGCCCTTCTCGGCCAAGGATGATTTTGGCGTGACCGCAGGCCAGGCCGTGATTGCACTGGATATGACTGCTGTGGATCGCCGCTACGGGCTGGCCGCAGCGCCCGAAGATACCGATCCCATTACCGTTGATCTGCCTTTGCCGATCTCGGGTCAGCGCAGCGATTTTACCGAAACACTGGTGGAGGATCTGTCGAAGCATGTGTTTGCCAATTTGCCCGTCACCATCACGCTTTCGGCCAGCGATGCCCCCGGTCAGACCGGAACTGCGCCGCCGCTTTCCGTTACCCTGCCTGGCAAACGTTTCTTTGATCCGCTTGCGGCGGCCGTAGTAGAGATGCGGCGCGATCTGCTTTGGTCACGCCGCAATGCCCCGCGCACGGTGCAAATCTTCAAGGCGATCACCCACCGGCCAGAGGGGCTTTTTCGCAATGAGCAAGCCTATTTGCGTCTGCGCGTTGCCCTGCGGCGGCTTGAAGCGGATGCCGGAAATTTGTCCACAGAGGTCCGCGATGAACTGGCCGATGCCTTTTGGGATATTGCCCTGCTGATCGAGGAAGGTGACCTGCAATCCGCCCGCGAACGCCTAAAACGCGCGCAGGATATGCTAGATGAAGCGATTCGCAACGGTGCCGACCCCGCCGAGATCGAAGAGCTGATGCAAGAGCTGCGCGAAGCCATGGACGACTACATGCGCCTGCTGGCCGAGGAAGCGGAGCGCAACCCCGATGGCGCCGCCGCGGATGAGCAAAACTCCATGGAGATGACCGGCGACCAGCTTTCCGAAATGCTGGCAGAGCTGCAAAAGCTGCTGGAAGAAGGCCGGATGGAAGAGGCCGCCGAGCTGATGGAGATGCTACGGCAGCTGATGGAAAACATGCAGGTCACGCAAGGACAGGGCGGCCAAGGTGGTGGCCCCGGCCAGCAGGCCATGAAAAACCTTGGCGATGCGATGCGCGACCAGCAAGACCTGTCAGATGACAGTTTTTCTGAATTGCAAAATCCCGATGGGGATCCCTCTCAGGACGGGGATGAAGGGCTTGCCGAGCGGCAGCGCGATTTGCGCAAACGTCTTGGGCTTTTGCGCGGTGGCCCCCTGCCCGGTGCAGGATCCGAGGCGGGCGAGGCTGGCAGGCAAGCGCTAGATGATGCCGCCCGCGCGATGCAAGATGCCGAACGTGCGCTGGAAGAGGGCGACCTGCCCGGTGCGCTGGACCGGCAAGCCGAAGCCATGCGCGACCTGCGTGACGGCATGCGCAATCTGGGCGAAGCACTGGCGCAGGATCGCCGCGAGGAAGGTGCTGATGGTCAGGGCGAAACCGTTGGCCGGGCAGAGCCCGGCTCTCCGCGTGATCCCTTGGGCCGAGAACAAGGCGAGGGTGCGCGCATTGGATCGGATCAGAACCTTCTGCAAGGCGATGACGTCTATCGCCGCGCGCAGGATTTGCTGGATGAGATTCGCCGCCGTCAGGGCGATCAATCACGCCCCGACAGCGAACGCGACTACCTGAAACGTCTCTTGGATCTGTATTGATCCCATAGAAAGACGTAAAAATAGTGCCTTAATTCGCGGATTGCGCACCGCCCAAGTTACGATCCAGCCAAAGCCGTGCACCATTCACGGCATCGACATAGGATTGCAGCGCGCTTTCGGCGGCGGGGAACTGCCCCATCAACTTTGGCGCGGCCATATATGTCACCAAAAGCAGGAAAGCGACCAAGAGGATCAAGAAAAACCCACTGCGGAATGCTGCCTTTGAATGCTCGGCATCAGGTGCGGCGTCTTGGGAAAGATCGTCCGCCTCGCCATGACGGTCCTCACTGCTGGCGCGCAGGGTGGAGTTGATTTCTTCGATATCAGGCAAGAGATCGCGGCGTGCAGTCGGCTTTTCGGTATCATCAGGCGTAGGTTCGGGAACACGCAGGCGTGCCAGACGATCACGCACGGCCTTGGCGGCACCTGCTGTTTCCTCCAGCCCCAGATCGGGTTGAATTTCCAATGGTCGCGGCACCTCGGAACGGCGCACAGCTGCTTCGCGGTCGGCCTCTTCGCGCAGAACCGACAGCAGGCTATCATCCATACTACGCCGAGGCGCGGCGGGCGGAGGTGCAGGCGCATCCTCGGCTTCGGGCTCGTCCTCATCCTCTGCCAGCGGGGGGGGGCTTCCAAACGGCTGGGGTGCGGGAACCGGTTCGGGTTCCGGATCGGCCTCTTGCGGCGGCGCGACCGGTTGGGACGGGCGCACAGCTGCCTTGGGCGCCAAAGCCATCTCTTCCGCCTCGAAATCAATATCCAGAGGGCCTTGGAACCACGCATGACCGCAATCAGAGCATTGCACATCACGCCCGGAATCAGGGATTGCCCCCGCATCTACTTCATATTGCGCGCCGCAATTCGGGCAAACCAGCCTCATCTGCTTTTTCTCAGCCCCCATTACCGCTTTTCCTAACTCAGTTTGTAGACCCGAAGTCCGTTATATCCAAGCCTTTGCGAACAATTCGTTTACAAAATAGCGTTGAAACATTCCTGACACTGCGCGAAACTGTGCCGAATGCGTAACCCTTTGGTGCGCACAACCGAGGTACCTGCGTGATCGCATTTGAAAATGTCGCCTATTCCTATGGCGGGGGGGAGTTGTTGTCCGAGGTCAGCTTGCGGCTGGCACCGGGATCGTTCCACTTTCTGACGGGACCATCCGGCGCAGGCAAATCCACGCTGTTGAAGCTGTGCTATGCAGAACTGCTGCCGACGGCGGGACATATCACCCTTTTCGACCGCGATGTTCACGGGTTGGACCGCGATGAGGTCGCCATGCTGCGCCGTCGCATGGGTGTGGTGCATCAGGATTGCCAGTTTCTTGACCATCTGCCGCTGACAACCAACCTGACCCTGCCCGCAGCCGTATCGGGACGTCAGGCCGAGGCTGCCGACCTTAAGGATCTGCTCGACTGGGTTGGGCTGTCGCGCCTTGGTGATGCCTTGCCGCCGCAGCTTTCAGGCGGGGAACGGCAGCGTGCCGCATTGGCCCGCGCGGTCATTATGTCGCCAGATGTGGTGCTGGCGGATGAGCCGACGGGCAACCTCGACTGGGAAATGTCGCTGCGTCTGCTGACCCTGTTGGTAGAGCTGAACAAGATGGGCAAGACCATTCTGGTGGCGACGCATGACCTCAACCTGATCCGGGCCGCGAAACAGCAAATTCCGGCGCGAGTGCTGCGGATTGCCAAGCGGCGCTTGCAACTGGCGGGGGCAGATCTGTGAAGCTTTCCGCGATCACCGATATCCTGCGCGGCGACAAACAGGCCGACCGTGTGGTGCCGCCTTCGGGTCATACCGCATGGCTGACCAGCTTTACCGCCGCGGCCATGACCTTTCTGGCGGTATTCGCGCTGGCACTATCGCTGGCCACCGGACGCTTGGCCGATCGCTGGAGTGATGCACTGGCCCGCAGCGCCACGGTGCGCATTTCCGCACCTGTCGGGCAGCTGGATGCGCAGACCCGAGCCGTGCTGGATGTGCTGGCCACGACCCCCGGCATCGCCCGCGCCCGCGCAATGGACGACGCCGAGCAACGCGCCCTGCTGGAACCGTGGTTCGGCCCCGACCTGCCGCTTGACGCGCTGCCCATCCCGAGGCTGATAGAGGTCACCGAAAGCCGCGAGGGCTATGACAGCGAGGGATTGCGCCAACGTCTGGCGGCCGAGGCCCCCGGTGCGGTGCTTGATGACCACACCCGCTGGCGCAGACCTTTGGCGGTGGCGGCGGGACGGTTGCGGCTTTTGGGTGTGACCTCGATCTTGCTGATCGGCGGGGCAATGGCGGCGATGATCACCTTGGCCGCAAATGCATCGCTGGCGGCAAATTCCCAAGTGATCCGGGTGTTGCGGCTGGTGGGGGCAAGGGACGCCTATATCGTGCGCGCCTTTGTGCGGCGTTTTACCCTGCGCGCGCTGGCGGGATCGGTTGTGGGGGCGGTGCTGGGGATGGTCGGTGTGGCCTTTCTGCCTGCCGCTGATATGGCGGGCGGGTTCCTGACGGGGCTAGGCTTTCAGGGGGCGGGATGGCTTTGGCCGTTTCTTCTGCCGCTGCTCGCCGCTATGGTGGCCTTCTTTGCCACCCGATTTGCCGCTTTTCGTAAACTCAAGGAACTGACCTGATGCGCTATGCCCTGCAATGGCTGCTTTCGTTGATCTTCATCGTGCAGATGTATATCGCCTTGTTTGTGGTAGGTATTTTGTACCTGCCCTATGCGATTGTCTCGCGCAAAGGTGCGCTGGCGGGCTGTCATGCCTTTGCTGCTTGGGTGATGTTTTCGCTGCGGTGGCTAACGGGGATGCGCACCGAGGTTCGCGGCACACCGCCCACCCATGCCGCACTTGTCGCGGCCAAGCATCAGAGCTTTCTAGATGTCTTGATGATTTTTCATGCCATGCCACGCGGCCGGTTCATCATGAAACGGGAATTGATGTATGCGCCGGTGGTCGGCTGGTTCGGACTGCGCATCGGCTGCGTTCCGGTGGACCGGGGCAAACGCGGGGCGGCAATTATGAAGATGATGGCAGATGTGAAATCCGGCGTGCAACAGGCCGGGCAGTTGATCATCTATAGCCAAGGCACCCGCATCGCCCCCGGCGTCAAGGCGCCCTACAAGGCTGGGACTGCGGCGTTATACGCCCAGCTCGCGCAGGATTGCGTGCCGGTTGCGACCAATGTCGGGGTGCTCTGGCCCAAACACGGCATCATGCGCAAGCGTGGCGTCGCCGTGGTGGAATTCTTGCCGACCATTCCGCCGGGCCTGCCAAAGCCCGAGTTTATGGAAAGGTTGGAACGTGAGGTGGAGGCGGCATCCGATGCCCTGATGGCCGAGGCGGGATTTACCGCCCCGACCTGAAAGAGGGTCGTGTTACGCCGCCCCCGCGCACAGATCCGATAAAACATCTGCCGCGATCTGGAATGAGCGTATCCGCGCCGCGCTATCATGGATCATCCCTGTCACCATAATCTCATCCGGTTGATGGGTGTCGATCAAGCGGCCCAGCTGCTCTTTTACCGTTGCCGCTGATCCGGTCGCCGAACACGATAGCGCCTGCTTGACCCCCGCCATAACCTGCGGGGAGATTTGGGCGGCAAGATCATCTGTCGGATAGGGCAACTTGCCCGGTTTGCCAGTACGCAGTCTTGCAAAGGCAAGGAATTGCGAGGAGCGCAGGTAATCCGCCTCGGCATCCGTTTGCGCCGCACAGACACCCGCCGCCATCATCGCATAGGGGCGGTCCAGATGCGCGGACGGCTGAAACGACGACCGGTAAATCGCCAAAGCCTCGGCCAGCATGTCGGGTGCGAAATGTGAGGCGAATGCATAGGGCAACCCCAGATAGGCCGCCAATTGCGCGCCGTAAAGGCTGGACCCAAGTATCCAGACCGGCACATGCGTCCCCGCCCCCGGAATGGCGCGCACAGGCGCATTGTCGGGCATGTCCCCCAGATAGGCGATAAGCTCCTGCACATCTTGTGGAAAGCTGTCCTCGGGCGCCATATGGCGGCGCAGCGCGCGGGCGGTCGCCATATCGGTTCCGGGTGCGCGCCCGAGGCCAAGGTCGATTCGGTCGGGGTAAAGCGTGGCCAGCGTGCCAAACTGTTCGGCCACAACCAAAGGTGCGTGATTGGGCAGCATGATACCGCCTGCGCCAATACGCATCGTCTTGGTAGCGCCCGCCACATGGCCGATCACCACGGAGGTCGCCGCACTGGCGATGCCGGGCATATTGTGATGCTCTGCCAGCCAAAAGCGGTGATAACCGGCGGCCTCGGCGGCGCGGGCCAGATCCACCGTGTTGGACAGGGCAGCGGCAGCGGTTTCACCTTCGGGAATAGGCGATAGATCGAGCAGTGAGAATTTTTGCATAGCAGTCTCCTTAGCGCTTCACCTAAGCAGTCGGTGCGCCCGAACCAAGGCCTGCGCATGATGTTTACGTCAGGCGGGGATCCGGATGCGCCCGTCACTGATGCGTACGGCTTGGCCTGCAACACGCACCGACGTGACCCCATTGGCATCGCACACCACCGTCAGCGCGATCTCGCTTTTGCGGCCCATCTCTACCCCTTGCAGCAGGGCCAAACGGGATTCGCCAACCGTCAGCGCGCCCGCAGCCCAAAGCTGGGCGGCAAGAATGGCCGAGGCAGAGCCTGTTGCGGGATCTTCGCGGATGCCCGCCCTGGACGAAAACATCCGCGCCTGATAATCCGCGCCTGCGGCTTTGGTATAAAGATAAGCGCCACCCACACCGCCCGCCGCCATCACCTGTGACCACGCCGGTTCGCATGGCTGCGCATGTGCCAGCGCCCGAGCATCCCGCAGCGGAACATAAAGAAACTTTGACCCCCCTTGCCACAAGCCGGGGCAATGCGTACCGAACCCGATATCGCTGGCCTCCACCCCCAATGCGCGCGCCAAAAGCGCAGGGTCCAAGGCCTGCGCAACATCCGGCCCGCTGGCCGCAAAGGGCGTAACCGGCGCAGTCAGCTCGGCGGTTACCTGGCCTTGGCTGCGGGTCAAGGTTACGGGGACCAAGCCCGCCTCCTCTTCCAGAACGATACGGACGGGATCATCACCCATCGCGGCCTCGGCCAGCAAAATGGCACAGCCAATGGTGGGATGACCTGCAAAGGGGATCTCAGCCATTGGGACAAAGATGCGCACGCGGGCGGTATTGGCCGGATCAACCGGCCGCTGGACAAAGATCGTCTCGGACAGGTTGAATTCCCGCGCGATGGTTTGCATCTGCGCATCCGTCAGATCATCCGCCCCCAAGACCACAGCCAAAGGGTTGCCCGCAAAGGGCGTATCGGTGAAAACATCAAGGGTGTGAAAAGCCAGCATCTGCGTCTACGACAACATGCCGCCGTCATTATCGTCACCGGCCACTTCCAGCAGCACATCGAAATCCTCGATCACCACATGGCGCTTGCCTTCCAATGAGATAATCCCATCCTTGCGCAACGCCGTCATCTGCCGCGAAACAGTTTCCAGCGTCAGGCCCAGATAATCGGCCATTTCTTCGCGTGTCAGCGGCAGGTCAAAGGAAATTCGGCCCGAGGGGCGCTTCAACATCAAACTGGCATCACGCCGCGCGATGATCGAAAGCAGGCTTGCGATCTTTTCACGTGCGGTCTTGCGACCCAACAACAGCATCCATTCGCGCGCTGAATCCAGCTCGTCCAGCGTCATCTCAAGCAAACGTTGCCCGATGTGTGGCGTGTGTAGCATCATTTCCTCAAACGGTTTTTTGCGGAAACAACACATCACCAAATCCGTCGTCGCGGTCACATCATAGGCGGCATTATCGCGCCCCGGACGGCCCAGAAAATCAGAAGGCAACAACAGGCCCACCATCTGGCGACGGCCATCTTCCATGGTCTGGCTTAGGGTTGCGATACCCTTGACCACAGAGGCCACGAAATCCATCCGGTCACCGGACCAGATAACCGTCTGCCCGGCCTGAAAGCTGCGGTAGTATTTCATCTCTTCCAGACGGTCCAATTCCTTGCCCTCGCACCGAGAGCAAACCGCACGGTGACGAATAGGGCATTCGTCACAATCGTGGGCAAATGAATGTGTGTCCGGCGTCGGCATATCCGTGTTCCGATTGATTTAGGTCAAGGTCCACCCCCTACATACACGCCTAAGGATTGGATATGAACACACAATCAGAGCTAAAGCGCCTTGGGCTATTTGACGCGCGCGTCCCGCGATACACCAGCTATCCGACTGCTCCGCATTTTGCACCGGGCGTCGGGGCGGAAACCTTTACCAACTGGATAGAGGCAATCCCCGCCAAGGCCTCGATATCGCTTTATATTCATGTGCCGTTTTGTCGGCGCCTGTGCTGGTTTTGTGCCTGCCGAACGCAAGGCACATCCTCGGATGCGCCGGTCATCGCCTATGCCGAGATGCTCGCCGCCGAGATAAAACTATTGCGCCGCCATCTTGCCCCCGGTGTCACGCTGTCGCGCCTGCATTGGGGGGGCGGCACGCCGACGCTGCTAATGCCCGACCTGATGCGCAACCTTGCCGATCAGGTCTTTGACGTGGTGCCCTTGGCCGAGGGGGGCGAATTTTCGGTTGAAATCGACCCTAATGAGATCGACGCCGCGCGGCTTGATGCGCTGGCTGCGGCTGGTATGAACCGCGCCTCTATCGGGGTGCAGGATTTCGACCCCGAGATCCAGAAAACCATTGGCCGCGAGCAAAGTTATGAGCTGACAAAACAGGTGGCGGATATGATCCGCGACCGTGGCGTCAAAAGCCTGAACGCCGATATCCTTTACGGGTTGCCGCATCAGACCAATGACCGCATTGCCGATTCGGTGGAAAAGCTGCTGACGCTCTCGCCGGACCGTGTGGCGCTTTACGGCTATGCCCATGTGCCATGGATGAGCCGCCGCCAGCAAATGATCCCATCCGACAAAATCCCGACGCCGGAAGAGCGGCTTTCCCTGTTTGAGACCGCGCGCAAGATGTTCGTGGATGACGGCTATGCCGAGGTCGGCATCGATCACTTTGCCCGCCCCACCGACGGCTTGGCGATTGCCCAAGACAAGGGTGCCCTGCGCCGGAATTTCCAAGGCTATACCGATGATACCGCGACCGCGTTGATCGGGCTGGGGGCATCCTCTATTTCGCGGTTCCCGCAGGGGTTCGCGCAAAATGCCAGCGCCACGGCGGCCCATACCAAAGCCATCCGCGAAGGGCGCTTTTCCATCCACCGCGGCCATGTCTTTGGCGGGGATGACCTGCTGCGCGCCCGCATCATCGAGGCTTTGATGTGTGACTTCCATGTCAGCCGGGCCGAGTTGATCCGCGATTTTGGCGCCGATCCCGTGGTGCTGGAAGAGATGTTCCAAAGCGCCGTCACGCATTTCGGCGATATGCTGCATCTGGATGCCGAGGGGCTTACAATCCCGCCCCGTGCGCGCCCGCTAACACGGCTGATCGCGCGGGCCTTTGACGCCTATGACCATGCCAAAGCACAACATTCGTCGGCGGTTTAAGCCGGTTTTGGCGCGAAGCTTTCGACAAAATCGATCATGCGCGGCAAACAGATGCCGTGCAGGTCGTAGCCGTCAAGGATCGTCTGCCGCGCGGCTTGGCGCTGGGGCATGAAACGTTCCGGCTCGGCCAGACCTTCGATCAGGGCCGCAGACCACGCCTTGATATCAAAGAAATCGACCAAGCGGCCATTGACGCCATCCTCGATCAGCTCTTCCACTGGGGCGGATCTGGAGCCGACGACATAGGCCCCCGCCGACATTGCCTCCAGCATCGACCACGACAGCACGAAAGGGTACGTCAGGTAAGCATGCACCCGGCTAATCTGCATCAGCGATACGAAATCGGGATAGGGTACTTTGCCAAGGAAATGCACGCGGGCCATATCCAAGTGGTCCGCCACCTCATCCAGAAAAATCTGTTTCCACGTCTGCCCCTTGGGCGCAGCTGCCCCATAGCTGACATCATCGCCGCCAACCAAAACCACCTGCGCCTTGGGGCGTGCGGCCATCACATCGGGCAAGGCCCGCATAAAACTGTGATAGCCGCGGTAAGGTTCAAGGTTGCGGTTCACAAAGGTCAGCACCTCATCGCCCGCGCGCAATGTATGGCCATCGGGCAGGGTCAGGCTGGCCTGCGAATTGGGGGCCATCACATCCGTGTTCACCCCGTCAAAGATCACCCTGATCATCGGCTGCAAGGCGGGGGGATAGGCGCTTGCCTGCCATTTTGTCGGCGCAAGGGCGGCATCGGCATGCAGCAAGGATTGCCCCAGATGCGCCGCACGCGATTGCGCCATCATTACCGCATCAAAGCCGGAGCGGCTGAATTCCGGGTCAAACCCCACATCCCGCCCCACCCCGCGATAGTAGAACTCGGCATAGGCGATCAACTTCGCCTCGGGCCAGATCTCTTTCAAAAACAACGTCTCACCCCAGCCGGAATGACCAACGATCACATCCGGCACATAGCCGTGCTTGTCGCGCAGTTGCAGGCAAGCACGGGCCGCCGACACCCCGCGATCCGACATCTGGGTAAAGTTGCGGCCCAGCCGGGTGGCGGCAGGGTCAGGGGGCGGCGTGTTGTGCTTATACCGCAAAACGGGGATCTGGCTTTTGCGGTCATTCTTGAAATCGGTCAGGGCGCGGCAATCATGCCCGCGCGCGGCCAGCGCCGGGGCAAGATGCAGGAACTGCCCCGGAAAATTCTGATGAACAAAGAGGATTTTCATGCGCCGCGCCCAAAGGCTGCCGCCATCAACCCGCGCGTGTACTCGGTTTGCGGCGCGTCAAAGATCTGGGTGCCGGGCCCCTGCTCGACCACATCGCCCTCTTTCATCACGATCACCTGATGCGCCAGCGCGCGCACCACGCGCAAATCGTGGCTGATGAACAGATAGGCCAGCCCGTGTTTGCGCTGCAAATCGCGCAACAGTTCCACGATCTGGACCTGCACCGTCATATCCAGCGCCGAAGTCGGCTCATCCAGAAGCACCAGTTTCGGGCGCAGGATCATCGCGCGGGCAATCGCCACGCGCTGGCGCTGGCCGCCCGAAAACTCATGCGGGTAACGGCCCATCATGGCAGGGTCCAAGCCCACCTCACCCATGATCTCGGCGACCATATCGCGGTGGCTTTTGCCCGAGGCGGTTCCGTGAACGCCCAAGCCCTCGGCGATGATCTGCTCGATCGTCATACGCGGGGACAGGCTGCCATAAGGGTCTTGGAACACCACCTGCATTTCACTGCGCAGGGGTCGCATTTCCTTGGGCGTCAGGCCCTGAATATCGCGGCCCATAAAGGCCACGCGACCCTCGGATGCGATCAGACGTAAGATGCCGAGGGCCAGCGTCGTTTTGCCAGACCCGCTTTCGCCGACAATGCCCAAAGTCTCACCGGCGCGGACCGAAATACTGGCCGCGTTCACCGCCTTTACATGGCCAACCGTGCGGCGCAAAAAGCCGCGATGGATGGGGAACCAGACCCGCAGATTGTCGGTTTCCACCACCGGCGCGCCTTTGGTCGGGGCGGCATCGGGGCGGCCCTTCGGCTCTGCCGCCAGCAGGGTTTTGGTATAAGGATGCTGCGGGTTGTCAAAGATTTCCGCGGTGCGGCCTTGCTCCACAATCTCGCCACCCTGCATCACGCACACGCGGTCCGCGATGCGGCGCACGATGCCAAGATCATGGGTGATGAACAACATGCTCAACCCCTCGGCACGCTTCAATTCGGCCAGAAGCTCAAGGATCTGCGCCTGAATGGTGACATCCAGCGCGGTCGTCGGCTCATCCGCGATCAACAACTCCGGCCCGTTTGCCAGCGCCATTGCGATCATCACCCGCTGGCGCTGCCCGCCCGAAAGCTGATGCGGATAGGCGCCCAGACGGTTTTCGGCATCACGGATGCCCACCCTTTCCAACAGCTCCAATATCCGCGCGCGCGCAGCCACACCATCAAGCCCCTGATGCAAAGACAGGCTTTCACCAAGCTGCTTTTCGATGGTGTGCAGGGGGTTAAGGCTGGTCATCGGCTCTTGAAAGATAAAGCTGATGTCATTGCCACGCACACGGCGCAGCTCGGCCTCATCGGCGCCAATCATCTGCGTGCCGTTATACAGGATGGAGCCTTCAACCTCGGCCGCGCCCGGTAACAATGCCACAGTCGACAGCGCCGTCACCGATTTGCCCGACCCGCTTTCGCCGACCAGCGCCACGGTTTCGCCCTTGGCCACGGTAAAGGACACCCCTTTGACGGCACGAATAACCCGGCCATCCTGACGAAAGCCGACGTTCAGGTTCTCAACAGAAAGGACTGTATCGCTCATTGAAAAGTCTTTCGCGGATCAAAGGCATCGCGCACGCCCTCAAAGATGAACACCAAAAGCGAGAGCATGATCGCAAATACCGAAAATGCGGTAAACGCCAGCCAGGGCGCTTGCAGGTTTTGCTTGGCTTGCAACGTCAGCTCTCCCAAGGACGGGGCCGATGCAGGCAGGCCAAACCCGAGGAAATCCAGCACCGCAAGTGATCCGATGGTACCGGTGATGATAAAGGGCAGCATGGTGAGCGTGGCAACCATCGCATTGGGCAGCACATGGCGGAACATGATCACCCGGTCCGACACGCCAAGGGCACGCGCCGCGCGCACATATTCAAAGTTACGCGCGCGCAAAAACTCGGCCCGCACCACCCCCACGAGCGAGGTCCAGCCGAAAAGCACCATCAGCCCCACCAACAGCCAGAAATTCATCCGCCAGATCGCGGCGACAATGATGATGATATAAAGGCTGGGGGTAGAGCTCCATATCTCCAGCACGCGCTGGAAAATCAGGTCCACCCAACCGCCGAAATAGCCCTGCACCGCCCCTGCCGCGACCCCGATCACCGAGGTCAAAAGCGTCACGATCAGCGCAAAAGACACCGACAGGCGGAAGCCATAAATCACGCGCGCGGCTACATCGCGCGCGGTATCGTCGGTGCCCAACAGGTGGTTGGCATCGGGCGGGCTGGGGGCCGCGCGGCCAATGTTATTGATGGTATTGAAGCTATAGGGGATCGGCGGCCACAAGATCCAGCCGGGGGTGGCGCCCTCAAGCGCGCCTGACTCCAGTGCTTCCATCGCGGTATCGGGATCATCCAAGCACATCTCTACGCCCCCGGAACGGATCAGGCAACGCACCTCAATATCGCGGTATTTGGCCTCGGTCCGGAAATCGCCGCCAAAGGCAGTTTCGGGGTAAAACTGCATGAACGGCGCGCGCAATTCACCCTGATAGCTGACCAGAAGCGGCTTGTCATTGGCCAGAACCTCGGCAAACAGCGATAGGCCGTAAAGCAGCAGCAACAGCCAAAACGACCAGAACGCCCGACGGTTGGCCTTGAAATTACGCCAGCGGCGTTGATTAAGCGGGGAAAAAGCCATCAGCCACGCCCTTCAAAATCAATGCGCGGATCGATCCAGACATACATCATATCCGACACAATCCCGACCAAAAGCCCCATGATCCCGAATGCATAAAGCGTACCGAACATCACCGGATAATCCCGTTCGACCACGGCCTTGAACCCCATCTGCCCCAACCCGTCGAGCGAAAAGATCGTCTCGATAATCAGGCTTTGCCCAAAGAAGATCGACACAAAAGCCGCCGGAAACCCAGCAATCACGATCAGCATCGCATTGCGGAACACATGGCCATAAAGCACCCCGCTTTCCGAGAGGCCTTTGGCGCGCGCCGTCATCACATATTGCTTGCCGATCTCATCCAGAAAGCTGTTCTTGGTCAGCAAGGTCAGTGTGGCAAAACTGGCGATGGTCGAGGCCACAATCGGCAAGGTCATATGCCACAGATAATCGCCCGCCTTGCCCAGCATCGACAGGTCCTCAAACCCCTCGGACGTCAGGCCCCGCAGGGGGAACACCTTCCAGTAAGATCCGCCCGCAAAAAGCACCAAGAGCAAAATCGCGAACAAGAACCCCGGAATGGCATAGGCCACGATAATCACCCCCGAGGTCCAAGTATCAAACGCCGTGCCATCGCGCATCGCCTTGCGAATGCCCAAAGGGATCGAAATCAAATAGGCAATCAGCGTGGACCAAAGGCCCAGACTGATGGACACCGGCATCTTCTCCAGCACCAGATCGGTCACGGATATCGACCGGAAATAGCTCTCGCCAAAGTCGAACCGCGCATAGTTCCACATCATATCAAGGAAACGCTGCAAGGGGGGCTTGTCGAACCCGAACTGTTTTTCCAGCTCTGCGATAAACTCCGGCGGCAGGCCGCGCGCACCCAAGTATTCGCTGCTGCCTGCACTTTCGGTACCCGCATCGCCCGATCCAGCGATTCCTTGCAACGCATCCCCGCCACCATCAAGCCGCGCCAGAACCTGTTCGATCGGGCCGCCGGGAACGAATTGCACAAGGGCAAAGTTGATGATCATAATCCCGATCAATGTCGGAATAATCAGCAACACCCGCCGAAGGATATAGGCACCCATGTTCTGCTCACCTGCCGTTTATTATTATTATTTCAACACGCCTGACGCCTTTAGCGCCGCCGCTTTTTCCGCGTTGTACCACCAGAAGGTCAATTCGCCCAGCGCATAGGGCGGCAAGTTTTCAGGGTGCTCATACATATTGTAATAGGCGACCGTATGCGTGGGCTTATACCATTGGAGAATGCCGAAGCGTTCCGCCCGCATCACCCGATCCAGCGCCATTGTCGCGGTGGTCAGGCTGTCCAATGTATTCGCGGCCAGCACCACATCAATCATCCGGTCCACCGCCGGGCTTTTCAGCCCCATCGCGTTGAAAGAGGACACATCCGCCGTTTCTGACCCATAGTATTGCTTCAGCTCGGTCCCCGAAAGATAGCCGGTCTGGTTGAAATGGTTGGTGATGTCGAAATCGAATTTCGGCGGGCGGGTGCGGTCTTCCATCTGGGCGTTTTCCACGCGGGTCAGCACCGCATCAACGCCAAGGCTGCGCAGATTATCCACGAACGGGTTGATCACGCGGTCAAAGGTCGGACTGTCCTCCAGAAACTCTATCCGCAGCAGGTCGCCCTTGGCATTGCGGCGCATCCCGTCATCCCCCACGGCCCAGCCCGCCTCATCCAGCAGTTTCGATGCCTTGCGCAGATTGCCACGGTCCAGCTGGCGCGCGCCCGATACCGGCGGCACAATCGCCTCATCCGTCAGGATCGCGGGGTCCAGTAACCCCTCGTCCACCAATGGCTGCAGCAAGGCAACCTCGGCCTCGGACGGGGTGCCTTTTGCCTCCATAAAGCTGTTGCCCCAATAGGAGGGGATGCGCGAATAAATCCCATAAAATAGCGTGTCATTGGACCATTCAAAGTTGAACATCAGGCCGATGGCCTCACGCACACGCGGATCTTGGAACTTTTCGCGACGCAGGTTGAAGATAAAGGACTGACCCGTGGATTTTTGTCCCGAGGGTAGCTCCGCCTTAATCACACCGCCGTTTTGCACCGCCGGGAAGTCATAGCCCGTCGCCCATTTGATCGAGGATGCCTCATTGCGGAAGGTGTAGCTGCCGCCTTTGAACCCCTCAAACGCCGCGTCATAATCCGAGAAATATTCAATCCGGATGCTGTCGAAATTATTGGTGCCCACGCGCAGCGGATGATCTGCCCCCCAATAATCAGGATTGCGCGCATAGGTGACCGATTCCCCCGTCCGCATCTTGTCCAGCACATAGGCCCCCGTCCCAAGGAAAGGCGTCAGGTTGCTTTCCGCCAGATCCAGCCCGTTTGCCTCATAATGCGCTTTGGACAGGACCGGCAAACCGCCAACATCCTGCGGCAAATCGCGGGTAGGGATGTCGGGTTTAAAGGTGAACTTCACGCGCAGGGGATCAAGCGCCTCGACCTTTTCGACCTTGGTGGCAAAGATGGTGCGAAAATCCGTCAAGCCTTTGGCCAGAAACACCTCATAAGAGAAAACCACATCCGCGGCCGTCATCGGGGTGCCATCGGAAAAACGCACATCATCGCGCAGGTTGAAGATCACCCAAGAGCGATCCTCAGGGTATTCCAAGCTGGAACACAGCAGACAATAGGCAGCACCGATTTCATCATCCGGAGCCTCCAGAATTGATTCGTAGGCCGCCGAGGACAGCGCGGCCGCCCGCCCCTTGATCGAATAGGGGTTCATGCTGTCAAACCCGCCCGAGGTCCATTCCGATATCTCGCCCCCTTTGGGCGCATCGGGGTTCACATAGGACAGGTGCGTAAAATCAGCCGGATATTGCAATTCCCCAAAGGTAGAGATGCCATGTGATGTGATCACCGCTTCGGCCTTGGCCACCCCGGCAAATCCCGCAAGCGCCACGATAAACGCGGCCCGCGGCAAGTGTGTCGCGTTGCGTGTTGCGCCCATAATCGTCCGAATCATCGCGGCCCCTCCGTTTTGGTCAAAAGCACCGGTATCCCGCCGCTCTTTGGCTGGCCCGATGCTAAAGCGGAGCTATTGCGGCCTCAAGTTGCGATTGCGTGAGATTCGACGCAAAATGCAAAAGACCGCCCCGAAGGGCGGCCATTCAAACACTTTTCAGTGCGATCACTGCTGTGTGGCAAGCCACGCGATCAGGTTCACACGGTCGGTCGGCTTGGGCAGACCCGCAAAGCTCATCTTGGTGCCGGGGGCGTATTTCTTGGGGCTCGTCAAGAATGCATCCAGATTTGCCGGGGTCCATGCCTCATCGGCCATGCCCATCAGCACGTCGGAATAGCCAAACCCGGCAGAGGCCGCTTTCTGGCGATCCACAATACCGTTCAAATGCGGGCCAGTGCCATCGCTGCCATCCAGTTTGTGACAGGCTTTGCATTTGGCGAACACTCTTTCACCCGAACCGGCATCCGCGCTTGCAAAGAGCTCTTCAAATGTCGGGCCCTCTTCGGCCGTTTCAGTGGCCTCATCCGAACCGGTATCGATGGTATAGGCTTGCGTCGTCTCTCCGTGGCCACCACCAGTGGCGTAAAGCGCGCTTGCAGCCCAGCCCCCAAGCATAAACACCAAGAGAGAGCCACAAACGGCCCCAACCACTTTTGTCATTGTCATCGTGTCGAACATGTCGCGCCCCGCATCAGCGTTATCCTGACGCGCTTCTAACCGCTTCCCATGACGCTTTTCAAGGTATAGTAGCACCAACACCCACCCTTGAGCCGCTTTTATTGACGGAGACTGCAAAAATGACCGGACGTATCGCCTTTCAAGGGGAGCTGGGCGCCTATTCCCACGAAGCATGCCGTCAGGCCCGCCCGGACATGGAAGCCGTTCCCTACCATACCTTTGAGGACGCAATCGAGGCCTGCCGCTCTGGCGAGGTTGATCTGGCGATGCTGCCGGTAGAAAATTCCACCTACGGGCGCGTGGCCGATATCCATGCGCTGCTACCCGGGTCAGGTTTGCGGATCATCGACGAGGCCTTTGTCCGCGTGCACATCAGTTTGCTGGCGCTGCCGGGCACAAAGCTGGATGATGTCACCCGCGCGATGAGCCATACGGTCTTGCTGGGCCAATGCCGCGACTTCCTGAAATCCCATGCGATTGCACCTGTGACGGGGGCGGATACTGCGGGATCGGCCAAGGCCGTGGCCGAACAGGCAGAGCCGTCACTGGCCGCCCTCGCCTCAGAATTGGCCGGCGAGATTTACGGGCTGGATGTTCTGGCCTCGCGGATTGAGGATCAATCCAACAACACCACCCGCTTTTTGGTGATGGCACGTGAGGCAGATCATTCGCGCCGCGCCGAAAAGATGATGACGACCTTCACCTTTAGGGTTCGCAACATTCCGGCCGCACTTTACAAGGCGATGGGCGGGTTTGCGACCAATGGCGTCAATATGACCAAGCTGGAAAGCTATATGGTTGGCGGCTCCTTTACCGCGACCGAGTTTTACGCCGATATCGAAGGCCATCCCGAAGATCCAAATGTGATGCTCGCGCTGGATGAGCTGCGCTACTTCACCTCCCAGCGTGATATTCTGGGCGTCTACCCCGCCGATCCGCGCCGCAACTAGCCGGTTTTACCGCAAGCTGCATTAAACGGGTTTTGCCTGCTTGCGGTAACGATCCTCGATACCCGCCGCGACTTTGATCAGTTGCTGCTTGAAACGCTGGTTGACCTTTTCTTTGGCCAAACGCAGCGTTTGCAGGAACAGCCGCGCGGCAAGCGTATTGGGTTTGATTTCCATCGAGATCACAAGCCGCGTGCGGGTCTCGCCAATCGCTGTCATTTCAAGCTTCGTCACACCATTGCCAGGCTTTGCGATACACTCCAGCGTCATCTCCTGCTCTGGCATCAGGGACAAAAGCTTCAACGTCGCCGCCCGCCTTTTACCGCGAAAGTCGAAACCCAGCTTCCACATCATTCCCGCACCGGGCTGCGTAAGACTGTCCAGACGCTCAGCCTCGGCGCCGCGGTCGCGGGCCAGCCCTTCCCACTTGTCAAAATCGGTCAAAAGCGCGTTTACAAAGCCAATCGGCGCGTCAATGTCTTCTTTAGCGGTCAGTTTCAAGTGGGCGTCCTATTGTTTAACCCGCGACGGGCAAGGGTGATTATCCCGCAGGCTGCATGATTTTGCGCATGATGTCTGTAGATTTCTTAAAATTTGCAGCGATATGTCACGTGATCCGACCGGCAAGCCAGCTTGCAATCAGATGATAGGCAATCGCACCCTTCCGGGCCGGTTTGATGGTTGGATGCGTGCCCGCCATCACCTCCAGCATATCCTCGCGGGTGATCCAGATCGCGTCATCAAGCTCTTCCGGGTCCACGGTGATCTTATCCGAGGTGGCATCCCCGATAAAGCCCATCATCAAAGAGGCGGGAAACGGCCAGGGTTGGCTGGTCACATAGCGCACATCCCCCACGCTGACGCCGGTTTCTTCGGCCACTTCGCGGCGCACGGCGGCCTCAATGGCCTCTCCCGGCTCCAAGAACCCCGCAAGGCAGGAATACATCCCCTCTGGCCACCCATGAGAGCGGCCCATTAAAAGCTTGTTCCCGCGCTGGATCAACATGATCACAACCGGATCCGTGCGTGGAAAATGCTGGGCGGCACATTTAGGACAAGCGCGCTGCCAGCCTGCGTTTACCGGCGTGGATTGCGCACCGCAAACGGCACAAAAACGGTGGCTGCGATGCCAGTGCAACACGGCCTTGGCGGTGGCAACCAGCTCGGCGCTGCGCGCGGAAAGCTGGACCATAACGCCGCGCAGTTCTACAAAGGCGTAGGCGTCGGACAGGCTGGGGTGAAACTGGGTGGAGCCGTCAAAGAAGCCCGCCTCCACCGCCTCTGCCCCCGCTTCGGGCGACCAATCCGAGATATCCTGCGCAAAGCGTGCGATGCCATCATCCAGCCCAAGGAAAAGCGCCTCTGATCCATGTGCCAGCGCCGGATGCCCATGCGGCACCCACCCCAGATCACAGCCATTTTGCACCAAGGGCTTGCCCCGCCAGATCGGCAGGACCTGCCCGCCATTTGCCAACAATTCCGCCATCTTGGCGCTATCACGGCGCAGTTCGGCACAGCGCTCAAGGCCGGAGCCCGCAAAAGTAAGTACGTCCGGCGAGATCATAGCTGTCCTGTCTATTTGCATATGTCGAGCCGCCGATGTTGCCACGCAGACCGCCCCGGTGCAATCGCCCGGACGCCGAATTTTCGAACCACGGCCGACCGCCCAACAGGTATTCTTGGACATTTCCGACAATGGCTTGCAAGCAATGCAACCAAAATGCGAAAAATGTTGCATAATGCCAACTTGTGGTGGCATCTTTTCTGTTGGCTCGCTAGAATGTTTTAGTCCCGTATTTTGTCCGCCGTGGTTAGGCTAATCACTCAATCCGTCACCGCCAAGGGACCGCCTTGACCTCATCCACCCCCCTCTGCACCGGCATCACCGGAGAACAGGCCACTTTGCGCATCATGCAAACAGGTGACCTGCATGCCCATGTTTTTCCATTCGATTACGACCATGACCACCCGATCGACACCTTGGGATTTGCACGCACTGCATCACTGATCACCGCCGCCCGTAAAGAGGTTTCCAACTCCATCCTGCTCGACAATGGCGACTTTTTGCAAGGCAGCGCCTTGGGGGATTATGTTGCCTATGATCGCGGGCTGCGCGATGGTGATTTGCACCCTGTTATCGCCGCGATGAACGCAATGCGCTATGATGCTGCGACATTAGGCAACCATGAATTCAACTTTGGCCTGCCGTTTATGATGGCCGCCCTCCGGCGCAGCCAGTTCCCTTTTGTCAGCGCCAACACCTTGATCGAGCGAGGGAATACCCCGCTTGAAGACAAGCGCTTGCTGCCGCCCTATGCCATGCTTGACCGCCGTATCCGGGACACAAAGGGCAAACCCCATCCTATTCGCATCGGCATTCTGGGCTTGTTGCCGCCACAGATCACGACGTGGGATGAAACCCAGATCGGCGGCAAGATCTTTTCCCGCGACATGGTAGAGACGGCTGCGGCCCTGATCCCCGAGATGAAAGCCGCAGGGGCCGATCTCGTCGTGGTGCTGGCTCATAGCGGCATTGGCGAGGCCACACACTCCGACGGGATGGAAAACGCGGCCTATCCGCTTGCCAGACTGCCGGGGGTGGATGCGCTTGTCACCGGGCATACGCATATGGTCTTCCCCTCACAGCAATTCGCGAACATGCAGGGGATAGATCTTGCGCGTGGCACAGTGGAAGGCACGCCAACCGTCATGGCCGGTTTCTGGGGGTCACATCTGGGGCTGATCGACCTGTTTCTGGAACGCAAGGACGGCAGGTGGCGGGTCTTGGACAGCCAGTCCTCAACCCGCACCATCGCCAAGACCACTCCGGACAGGAAACGGATCGCCCTGGTGGAATCCTCGCCCCGGGTGTTGCGCGCGGTCCAGCATCACCATGATGCGACTCTGGATTACATGCGCTATCCGGTGGGCGAGACATTGGCCCCGATCCACAGCTATTTCGCGCTCGTCAAGGATTGCACATCGGTGCAGTTGATCTGCCAAGCGCAACAACGCTTCGTTGCGCAGAAAATGAAACAGGGGCCGCATTCATCCCTGCCGGTACTTTCGGCCGCGGCCCCTTTCAAGGTCGGCGGGTGGGGCGGCCCGGATAATTATACCAATATCCCCCCGGGGCCGCTGCACCAACGCAACCTGTCAGATCTTTACTGTTTTCCCAACACCATCTGCGCCCTTCGATTGCGTGGCGCGGATATTCTGGACTGGCTCGAACGGTCCGCCGGAATTTTCAACCATATTACACGTGGCAAACATGACCAACCGCTGCTGAATGACGCCTTCCCCTCCTACAGTTTCGACGTCATCTATGGCGTAACCTACCAGATCGATCCCTCACAGCCCCCCCGCTATTGCGCGCAGGGCAAGTTGATCAACCCACACTCCCGCCGCATTCGGAACCTGCATTATCAGGGCAAACCTCTGGATTTGGACGCTTATTTCCTGGTCGCCACCAATAATTACCGCAGCAGCACCCGCGCGGCAGTTTACGGGACAAATGCCACCGAGCTGGTCTTTGCCGAACCGGTCAACATCCGCACGATCCTGTATAACGAAGTAACAGAAAAGCCGTTTCTCGATGCGCGGCCTTTGCCGAACTGGTCAATTGCGCCGATGTCCAACACCAGTTTCACGTTTGAAACCTCGCCGGATGCGGCGAGGTTTCTGGCAGACCTAGGAAATGTCTGGATCGACCATTTAGGGGAAGACGCTAACGGTTTTGGCCGTTACCGGCTGTGGCCGTAGGCTTCGATCCCAAGCTCTGCCTTGTCGAGGCCAAGAACCTCATCCTCGGCACTTGGACGCAGACCGATGGTGACTTTCAAGAACGTCCACATCAAACCTGATGCAACAATCATAAAGCCACCAACCGCGGCAAAGCCCAAAAGCTGCGTGCCAAAGCTTGTCCCTTCGGTGTAAAACGGCACCGCCATTGTCCCCCAAAAGCCAGCAACAAGGTGTACCGGGATCGCACCAACCACATCGTCAATGCGCAGACGGTCCAGCAGCGGCACAACAACGACTGCAATCAAGCCGCCAGTTGCACCGATCCACAATGCGCCAAACAGCGTCGGGTCAAGCGGCCCTGCGGTGATCGCGACCAAACCAGCCAGCGCCCCGTTAAGCACCATCGTCAAATCGATGCGGCGATAGATAACTTGGGTCAGCGCCAGCGCACCAAGTGCCCCGCTGGCAGCAGCCATATTAGTGTTGGCAAAGATGATCGCAACAGCATTCGCATCGGCCTCGGTACCCAGTGCAAGCTGCGATGCGCCATTAAACCCGAACCAGCCCAACCACAGGACAAACGTCCCTAAAGTGGCAAGAGCAAGATTGTTGCCCGGCATCGCGGTCACATGACCGTCCTTGCCGAATTTGCCCAAACGTGGCCCAAGGATCAGCGCGCCGGTCAGTGCGGCAAACCCGCCCGCAGCATGCACCAAGGTGGAGCCTGCAAAGTCACTGAACCCTGCCTCCGACAGCCAGCCGCCGCCCCACTGCCATGATGCACCGATCGGGTAGAATACGCCCGTCAGCATCACCGTAAACGCAAGGAAGGGCCACAGCTTGATACGTTCCGCCAAAGTGCCCGACACGATAGAGGCCGTGGTCGCGCAGAACATCAACTGAAAGAAGAAATCCGAGCCGACAGCATAGGACGCATCCGCCGCAATATCCCCTTTGATCGAGGTCGTGGAAAAGGCACCAATCAGGCCCGGAATGGTCCAACCGTCGCCGGGGTACATCAGGTTGTAACCAACCAGCCAGTACATCACCGCAGCAATCGCAAAGAGGACGATGTTTTTGGTCAACTGCATGGCCACATTCTTGGAACGCACCAGTCCGGCTTCGAGCATGGCAAAGCCTGCGGCCATCCAGAATACCAAAAAGCCGCCAATCAAGAACAGCAAGGTGTTAAAGATAAACGCGTTATTGACGGGCGCTTCTGCGGTTTGTGCCCAAAGTGGCAAAGGCGCTAGGGCCAATGCCGCCCCTGCAACAAGGGCTGCTGTTTTCAATTTCATTTTCCGTTTCCTTTTTCCGCCGGTCAAAGCGCTTGGTGGTCGGGTGGCGGGCCGGACGACCCTGCTTTTAAGGGGGACAGTTTGCAGCTGCAGCACAAGCAACCGGCAGGACCGTTGGTGCAAAAAACAGCATTTGCGCATAAATTTCGCGCGTTTTCGCAAAACCGCCTAAAAAACCGACTTCAATGATACGTCAGCAGGATGCCTTAACACTCCACAATCCGTCGCAACCAAGCTATGGTCGCGCCAAATAATGCGTGAAAACACGAAAGATGTTGAATGAGCAGTTCAGGCAAAAAGCCAATGGTCGCGGATCGCCGCTACAAGAAACCGGCTGGCGGGGGCAAATCCAAGCCGCCCAAAGAGTCACGCGCCAAGGGCCGGGCGCCAAGACGCGCGACAGCCAGACGCGGGCTCTCGGGCTGGATCATGGCATTCTTTGGCCTGATCTGGCGCATCATCTGGGGCTTTACCTGGCGCGCGGGGGCGGTTCTTGCGCTGATCGTGGCGGGCGTCACCTTTTACTTTTATGCGCAGATGCCCCCTGTGGGCGATATGCTCGATGCCCGCGCGCGCGGCTCGGTGACCTTGCTGGACCGCAATGACAAGGTCTTTGCGTGGCGTGGCGAGACCTTTGGCGGCTCGGCCACGGCCGGGAATGTATCGCAATACCTCCACGATGCGGTGATCGCGACCGAGGACCGGCGCTTTTACCGGCATCTCGGCATTTCCCCGCGCGGGATCGCCTCTGCGGTGCGGATCAACCTGCGTGAGGGACGCGGGCCGTTGCAGGGTAATGGCGGCTCCACCATCACGCAGCAGGTTGCCAAGCTTTTGTGTCTTGGCGTGCCCTTTGATCCGACCCAGTGGAAATCCGAGGCAGAGTATGAGGCCGATTGCCGCAAAGGCGGCTTGATGCGCAAAGTCCGTGAGGTGCCCTATGCCTTTGCCCTTGAGGCGCGCTATACCAAGGAAGAGATCCTGACGATCTATTTCAACCGTGCCTATCTGGGCGCAGGTGCCCGCGGGTTTGAGGCCGCCGCCCAACGCTATTTCGGCAAATCCGCCAATGTGGTGAATGCCGCCGAGGCCGCCATGCTTGCCGGATTGCTAAAGGCGCCCTCTACCTATGCGCCGACGGCCAGCCTTCAGCGTGCGCAGGACCGCGCGCAACTTGTGCTTGACCTGATGCGCGAGCAAAGTTTCCTGACCATGGCAGAGCATGAGGCAGCAACCCGCACACCCGCCACCCTGTCAGAGGCCGCCGATGCGCGGGTCGGCACCTATTTTGCCGATTGGGTGATGAGCGAAGGCCCCAACTTCCTGACCAAAGACACCACCGAAGATGTGATTATGCGCACCACGCTAGACCAGCGCCTGCAAACCGCTGCCGAAGGTGCCTTGGCCGAGATTTTCGCGACCAAGGTGCGCGAAGGCTCCAAGGCTGAGGCGGCCGTGGTTGTGATGTCGGCCGATGGTGCGGTGCGGGCAATGGTTGGCGGGCGCAAAAACGTCCCCCCCGGCAGCTTTAACCGCGCGACCATGGCCAACCGGCAAACCGGATCGGCCTTCAAGCCCTTCGTCTATGCCGCCGCGATGGACCTTGGCTATACCCCCGCCGATTATGTCGAGGATGCGCCGCTGACGATCAACGTCCCCGGCTCTGGCCCTTATTCGCCGCGCAACTATACCAACAGGTATCTGGGCCTGATCACGCTGACCAAAGCGCTGGAGCAATCTATCAACGTCGCTGCCGTGCGCATCTCTGAGGCGGTGGGCCGTGATGTGGTGCGCAAAGTGGCCTCTGATTTCGGGATCGAGAGTGACTTGGCGGCTGGCCCCGCGCTGGCGCTTGGTGCCTCCGAATCCACATTGTTGGAGATGACGGGTGCCTTTGCCGGGATCTTGAACGGTGGGTCCTCGGTGCGGCCCTACGGTTTGATCGATCTACGCTTGCAGGGCGACAAGACCCCGATTTTGGGCCAAGACGGCGGCATCGGAGAGCGGGTGATATCGGATCAATCAGCCAAATACCTGACCTATATGATGCATATGGTCGTAGAAGAGGGCACAGGTCGCCGCGCCAAGTTGGAAGGTCGACAGGCGGCGGGTAAAACCGGCACCACCTCGGCGGCGCGAGATGCGTGGTTTATCGGCTTTACCGCCGATTATGTGGCCGGCGTCTGGATGGGCTATGATGACAACACGCCCCTAAGCGGCGTGACGGGGGGCGGTTTGCCCGCCGAGATCTGGCAAGAGGTAATGACCCGTGTGCATGAGGGCATGCCTCCCCGCGCGCTGCCAATGATCATCCCCGAGCCACGTCTGCCGCCTCAGCCCCAGTACCAAGATCCGCAATACCAGCAGCAACAACCGCAAATGCAAGACAATGACCCGCAGGTACAACAGCAACCGAACGAGGCCCCTTTGGCAGACCGCATTTTGCAAGAGGTGTTGGGCATTTTGGGCGGAAACTAGGCAGGCCCTACAAGCTTCGCGCTCTTTTTCACTCCGGCCACCACGGCGGGCAAGGTTCTGATAAGGATTTGGCGTTAGTCTGGGCATAGTCTCGGCATTTTCGCGAAACCTTACAGAAAAGAACGCCCAACCATGACGCAGCGGGACCATCGCACAGGCTTACAAGAGCTGAAGAACGCACGCCGCAAGGGCCGCGGGCTCTACCTCACGATTTTCGTATTCAGTTTTTTCGTCAACCTGCTGATGCTGACGGGTCCACTTTATATGCTGCAGATCTATGACAGGGTGCTGGGCAGCCGGTCAGAGGAGACGTTGCTGGCGCTTTCGGTGCTGGTTTTGGTGCTTTTTATCGCGATGGGATTGCTGGATTACGCGCGCAGCCGGATTATCGCCCGGGTCGGCGCAAGGTTTCAGGCCACCTTGGACAAGCGCGTGTTTCAGGCTGCCGTTCGACGATTGGCGATTGCCCCCGATGATCAGGCCGCAATGATCGCGCAGCGCGATCTGGAGGCTGTGCAACGCTTTCTTTCATCGCCTGTGCATCTGGCCTTTTTCGATATTCCATGGACACCGCTGTTTCTAACCGCAATATTCATTTTCCATCCGGTTCTCGGGTGGCTCGCGATTGCAGGCGGCGTTTGCCTTGTGCTGCTCACCCTTATGAATCGCAACCTGACCAAGGTCCCGCTTGGCCAAGCCAATCTGGCCTCTGTGCATGCAGACCGGATGGCGGACAACCTCAAGGGCGAATCAGAGGCCGTGCAAGCGCTTGGCATGGCTGGGGCCAGTTTTACCCGGTGGCAGCTTGCACGGGACGCCGCCTTACGGGCCAGCGTTGCCGCCACCGATATGGGCGGGATTTTTACGGCCAGCTCCAAAACCTTCCGCCTGTTTTTGCAATCGGCGATGCTTGGGGTCGGAGCCTATCTGGTTTTGCAAGGCGCGTTAAGCGCCGGTGCGATGATTGCAGGTTCCATTCTGCTGGGCCGCGCTTTGGCCCCAATTGAGGTGTTGGTCAGCCAATGGGCGCTGGTGCAAAGATCCCAGCAAGGCTGGGCGCGCCTTGCGGATTTGCTGTCATCGCAACCTGCCAATGTGGCACGTACTGCCCTGCCCCGTCCCCGCGCGGTTCTTGATATCCAGTCCCTGACTGTGGTGCCGCCCGGCGGGAACCAAACCGTTCTGCGCATGGTCTCCTTCACCGTTCAAGCCGGACAGGCCATCGGCATTATAGGGCCGTCGGGGTCCGGGAAATCCACTCTCGCGCGGGCTTTGACCGGGGTTTGGCGGCCCGCGGGCGGCACGATCCGGTTGGATGGGGCCACGCTCGACCAATATGATCCGGATATATTGGGCAGATATATCGGCTATCTGCCGCAGCGCATCACCCTGTTTGACGGCACGATCGCCGAGAATATCGCGCGGCTTTCTTTGCAGGCCGACCCTGCGGACATTGTAAAGGCCGCTCGCCGTGCTGCGGCCCATGACATGATATTGAAGCTGCCCGACGGCTATGACACCCGTATCTCCAGCTTGGGCGGGCGGCTGTCGGGGGGCCAGATACAGCGTATCGGCCTTGCCCGCGCCCTCTATGGGGATCCGGTGTTTCTGGTGCTTGATGAACCGAATTCCAACCTTGATAGTGAAGGGTCAACGGCTTTGAACCACGCCATCCGCGCGATGAAGAAGGCGGGAAATTCGGTGCTGATCATGGCGCACCGCCCTGCTGCCATTCAGGAATGCGATATGCTTTTGGTTCTGGAAAACGGCACCCGCCGCGCCTTTGGCCCGCGCGACCAGGTGCTGCGTGACATGGTCAAAAACCATAGCGAAATTACCCAAGCCAACACTCAGGGGGGCGCGGCATGAGCCAGATCCCCCCCCCATCGGCGCAAGACTGGCCCGTGCGCAAGCCCGTCATGATCGGGCTGGCAACGTTGTTCGTGTTGGTCGTCCTCATCGGCGGGTGGAGCGTGATGACAACCATCACAGGGGCGATCGTCGCCTCAGGCCGGATCGAGGTGGAACAGAACCGCCAGATCGTTCAGCATCCCGATGGCGGGGTTGTCGCCTCTATTCATGTCGTGGAATCGCAACCGGTCAAGGCCGGGGATTTGCTGCTGCGGCTGGACGGCGCCGCCCTGAAGTCGGAGCTGGCGATCGTCGAGGGGCAGTTCTTTGAGGTGCTTGCCCGCCGCGCCCGACTGGAGGCAGAGCGCGATGACAAGGCCCAGATCAGCTTTCCCGCAGAACTGGTGGACGCCACATCCCACACCCCCATAAAAGCCTTGATGGAGGGGCAGCGCCGCCTCTTTGCCGCGCGAAAAGAAACTGTGACGCAACAGTTGGACCAGCTTGCCAAACGCAGTGCCCAGATCGACAGCCAGATCACGGGGATCGCCGCACAATCACATGCAATGGACCTACAAATCACGCTGATAAATCAAGAGCTTCAGACACAAAAAGATCTGCTAGCCAAAGGTTTGGCCCAAGCGCCACGCCTATTGAGTCTGCAACGTGAAGCCGCCCGACTTGAGGGCCAAGCAGGGGAGCTGGCCGCCACGCGCGCGCAATCCCTAGGCCGCATCACCGAGATTGAGATCGAGGTTCTGAAACTTGCCGCCGCCCGCCGCGAGGAGGCAAACACCGAGCTGCGCGATATCGGCACCCGCGAGCTTGAACTGGCAGAGCGCCGCCGCGCCCTGACAGAACGTATCACGCGGCTCGATATTGTGGCGCCGGTGTCGGGCATTGTGCTTGGCCTGCAGGTGACCACCCCACGCGCGGTTTTGCGCCCCGCCGACCCGGTGCTTTACCTCATCCCCCAAGATCGCCCGCTGGTGATCGCAGCACAGGTACAGCCGTATCACATTGACCAAATCCGTGTCGGCCAACCTGCAAAACTGGTCTTTTCCGCCTTTCCCTCCCGCACCACCCCGGAACTTTCGGGGCACATCACAGCGGTTTCCGCCGATGCGCTAACCGATCAACGCACGCAAATGCCCTATTACCGTGCCGAAATCATCCCCAATCCGGGAGAAACTGAAAAACTAGAGGGGTTAACCCTGATTCCCGGCATGCCGGTCGAGGCGTTTATCCGCACGCAAGAGCGAACACCTCTGGCCTATCTGCTCAAACCCTTTGCCGACTATTTTTCCCGCGCTTTCCGCGAGGAATAAACAAACAAAAGCGCGTCTCATCGCCAGAACATAGTGAATTTCCATTTCACCATAGGGGGAAAAGGGGTAGCCTCGTCCAAACACTCGAAAGGACGAAAATGACAATCGCTTCCCGCCTTGCCGAACGTGGCATCACATTGCCAAACGCCCCTGCCCCCGCCGCCAACTATGTCCCATTTGTTCTGGACGGCAACACGCTTTATGTCTCCGGCCAGATCAGCCAAGGCCCCGATGGCCTTATCAAGGGCCGTCTTGGTGACAATCTGACAGCCGAGGAAGGCGCCGCAGCAGCGCAACGCTGTGCCATTTCCTTGCTGGCCCAGGTAAATGCCGCCTGTAACGGCGATCTTTCGCGGCTCAAGCGGGTCATCAAGCTGACCGGATTTGTCAATTCCACTGCCGATTTTACCGATCAGCCAAAGGTCATCAACGGCGCTTCGGATTTCTTGGTTGAAATCTTGGGCGATGCTGGCCGCCATGCGCGCTCTGCCGTTTCTGCCGCATCCCTGCCTTTGGGTGTCGCCGTAGAAATCGAAGGCATCTTTGAAATCTCTGCCTAAAAACCACTTTTCGGAAACACCGATACTCGGGGGCCGGCTTTGGCCCGCGAACACCGGTCTGGGGGCGCTGCGCCCCCTTTCCGATCAACATAAGCGAAATGCCATGTCTCTTGCCCTACATGCCGATTTTCTGACCAAGCCTATTGCCCACCGCGCCTTGCACGATATCCGCGACCGTCGCCCCGAAAATTCCCGCGCGGCCATTCGTGCGGCGATTGCTGCGGGCTACGCGATCGAGATTGACCTGCAACTGTCTCGCGACGGTCAGGCAATGGTATTCCACGATGATATTTTGGACCGGCTGACGCTGGAAACCGGCCCCGTCAACCAACGCTCCGCGGCAGAGCTGTCACATATTCCGCTGCGTGGCGGGCGCGAAACCATCCCCGGGCTGCCCGAAATCCTTGCCCTTGTGGCCGGTCAGGTCCCCCTTCTGATCGAACTTAAAGACCAGCAAGGAGAGCTTGGCCCCACCGACGGCAAGCTTGAGGCCGCAACAGCCGCCGCCCTTGAAGGCTATGGCGGGCCAGTGGCGATTATGTCGTTCAACCCCAATTCGGTGATCATCATGGCCCGGCTTTGCCCGCTGATCCCGCGCGGCATCACCACCTGTTCGTTCGATCCGGCAAATTGGGCTCCGATACCGGCGGCAACCTGTGACCGGCTGCGCATGATCCCCGATTATGACCATGCCAATGCCAGTTTCATCAGCCATGCCGCCAAAGATCTGGATAACCCGCGCGTAACGGAGCTGCGCAACAAAGGCGCGGCCATCCTGTGCTGGACCATCACCTCGCCCGAGGCCGAGAGCAAAGCCCGCGAAGTCGTACAGAACATCACGTTCGAAGGCTATCTTCCCACCCCACTCGAATAACCTGCCCCCGTTTTCAGGCGGCCCGCCCAAAGGTTCCCATGGCTGACATCGACGTGACGTTGCACAGCAGTTTCGCCGAAATCCCCGCCAAGGATTGGGATGCGCTGGCCTGCCCTGAACAAGAAACTGGCCGCGCCATTGATCCTTTCACCACGCACCGGTTTTTACTGGCGCTGGAGGAGTCCGGCTCTATCGGCCAGCGGTCGGGGTGGCATCCCCGGCCTGTGGTGGTGCGACAGGCAGGGCGTGCGATTGCCGCGATGCCGATGTTCGTCAAATCCCACAGTCAGGGTGAATATATCTTTGACCACAACTGGGCGCACGCCTTTGAACGGGCGGGCGGCGCCTATTACCCCAAGCTGCAAGTGGCCGCGCCGTTCACCCCCGCAACCGGCCGCCGTTTCCTGACCTTGCCGGATAAGGAAGCTCAAGGCACCCAAGCCCTGATCACCGCCGCAACCCAAGTGGCCCGCCAGAACGATCTTTCCTCGCTGCATATCACTTTTTGCACCGAAGCGGAGGCTGCACGGGGCGCAGATTTGGGTCTGATGATGCGCGTTACCCAACAATATCATTGGCAAAACAACGACTACGCCAACTTTGACGCCTTCCTCGCCCAGCTTTCATCGCGCAAGCGCAAAGCTATCCGCAAAGAGCGTCAAACCGCAAATGCGGCGGGCCTCGAGATTCGCGCACTGACAGGGGATGAGATTACCCCCGATCATTGGGATGCGTTTTGGGTGTTTTACCAGGATACTGGCGCGCGCAAATGGGGCACCCCCTATCTGACCCGCGCGGCTTTTGACCGCTTTCACGCCACGATGCGCGACGATATCTTGCTGGTTCTGGCCTTTGACGGTGATGAACCCGTGGCGGGCGCGTTGAATTTCATCGGGCGCGAAGCGCTTTTCGGGCGCTATTGGGGCTGCACCCAAGATCACCCCTGCCTGCATTTTGAGCTGTGCTATTACCGCGCGATTGATTGGGCGATTGCGCACGGGTTGCAACGGGTAGAGGCAGGCGCGCAGGGCGATCACAAACTGGCGCGCGGCTATCTTCCTTCTCCGGTTTACTCCCTCCATTGGATCGCAAATGAGGGTTTTGCACGGGCGGTCAGTGACTATTTGACGGCCGAACGCAACGCGGTGGAGGAGGATATCGAGATCCTCACCAGCTATGGCCCGTTTCGCAACACATCATGACGGAGGACCGAATGACCAGACCGGACGACGATGCCCTCGCCCCGCTTCTTGCTTCTTGCTAATTGCTAATTGCTGAGAAATGAGGCCTGTCCGCGATGCCATCACCAAGACCTACCGCTTTCGCAATTTCATCGAGGCTTTTGGTTTCAACGGTAATCCCCCCGCAAAATGGTTGTGTTGAAAACTAGAGTTTTCGCGGCAAGATATACCAAGAAGATTCACTATGAAGACGTCACGATATTCAGAGGCGCAGATTGTCTCGATCTTGAAAGAAGCTGAGAACGGCGTGCCCGTCCCTGAACTGTGTCGCACGCACGGGATGATGCCATTGCCCGGCAGGCGATTGCAAAGCAATCTGCCGTGAGGGTCAAAGGCGAGAGATGGCCGTTTTCTACCTGACTTATGCCTTTGTGTATAAATGGGGTTATGATCGAGCCTTCCTTTTGTCCAAAGAAGCGTAGTCTTCGTTGACATGCTGTTCTCTTTTCGAGCCTGCAGATCTTGTCAGGATCCCCCCCCAACGCCGCATTGACCGAAAGACAGGCCAAGGTAGCTTGCCAAACGCCAGTGGCGTAAGCGCAAAGCGCCAAAATAATATAAATACCTGTTTATTATAATAAAATCGCCCACCTTGCGGTGGGCGATGGTCATTTGATGTGTCCTACAGTCACCGTCAGCTTGATCACCCATGATACGGATGGGCTAACCGAAAAGGACATAAAGCTGGCCAGAAAAATGGATTTGCTGGCCGCGCTGTAAACGTTAGAGGCGCACAACCTTGATGTTATTGCCCTTGGCCGAAAGCGCGATTTCACCGCGGCACAGACGCAGCGCATCCTCACCAAAGGCTTCATTTCGCCAACCGGCAAGGGCCGCAACCTTGCGCTGCCCGCCCGCAATCTGATCCAGATCCGAGGCAGAGGCGATCAGTTTTGCAGCGACGCCCAGCTCTTCGGATTTCGCCTTAAGCAACACTCGCAACAAGTCGGCCAGCGCCGGATTTACCTGCATCTGGTCCTTGCCATTATCGATCTTTGGCAAGGTATCCGGCTTTGCCTCTACGCCTGCTTTGACCGCTGCAAGCAGCCCCTCGGCGATCTCTCCGCGCCGCGCCTCACGCAAGAGCAGACGCGAACGGCCAAGATCTTCGACCGTGGTGGGTTTGGTTGATGCAAGCTCCAACAGCGCGTCATCCTTGACCACACGGCTGCGCGGAACGTTGTGCCCCTGCGCATAAGCCTCGCGGAATTGGGCCAATTCCTTTACAATCGCCAAAAACCGCGCCGAGCTGGTGCGCGTCTTGATGCGCTGCCATGCCTCATGCGGGCGGATGGTATAGGTTTCGGGATCGGTCAGAACGCCCAGTTCTTCTTCCACCCATTTCTGGCGGCCGCTTTCGGCGATCTGCTCGGCCAAGGCCTCATAGATCACGCGCAGATGGGTGACATCGGCCAGCGCATAGGTTTTCTGTGCCTCGCTCAGCGGGCGGCGGGACCAATCGGTGAAGCGGCTGGTTTTATCCAACGGCTCATGCGCGATTTTGCGCACCAAGGTTTCATAGCCGACCTGCTCACCAAAGCCGCAGACCATCGCGGCGACCTGCGTATCAAACAGTGGCTTGGGGAAACAATTGCCCTCAACAAAGAAAATCTCAAGATCCTGACGGGCGGCGTGGAACACTTTGACGGTCGCCTCATGGCGAAACAGGTCATAAAGCGGTTCCAGCGACATCTCGGCGCCGTCGATCGGATCCACCAGCACGGCATCGCCATCTTTGCCCGGAAGCGCCATCTGGATCAGGCACAGTTTGGACCAATAGGTGCGTTCGCGCAGGAACTCTGTGTCGATCGTCACATAGCTTTCATTTTTGGCGGCATCACAAAACGCGGCCAGCTCTTGCGTTGTTGTTATCGTTCTCATCAAAATCCTGCTATAAGCAAATTGCACGGGGTCATCCCGCATAATTTGCTATAGGCGCGCTTTGCAGCAAAAGAAAGCCCTGCAACGCAATGTGGCAAGGCTTTCTTTCAGGGTTTTTAGATCGCAGCCAGCATGGATTCGCCGCCCGAAACCTCACAGGCGCCGGGGCTTTCTTCTAGGTGCAGAACCTTCACAACCCCGTTTTCGGCCAAAAGCGCATAGCGTTTGGACCGTGCCAACAGGCCGGCAGGTGGCGCGTCAAAGGTCATATCCATCGCACGGGTAAAGGCGCTGCCACTGTCGGACAGCAAGGTGATGCCCGCCTCTGTGCCGCCTGTCGTCTCACCCCACGCTTTCATCACGAAGGGGTCATTGACCGAAACACAAATCACCTCATCCACGCCTTTGGCGGCCAGCGCGTCTTTGGTGCGGATAAAGCTGGGCATATGCGAGGAATGGCAGGTTGGCGTAAACGCCCCCGGCACCGCGAAAATCACCACTTTGCGGCCTTTTGTCAGCGCGCCAAGGCTAACCTCTTCTGGACCCGCCTCACCCAAACGCAGCAAATTCGCCTCTGGCAATGTATCCCCGATAGAAATTGTCATGTTGTTCTTCCTCTCGCGTTGCGTTTCCTCTGCCCACAGATATAGGCTTCCCCCAAAGGCGCGGCTAGTGATGATTTGGAAAAACCGCAGCCAGCAGGAAGGATACGGATGACGCATACAATCGTAATCGGGGCTGGGCAGGCCGGTGCATCGCTTGTGGCCAAATTGCGTACCTTGGGGGAAACCGGGCGCATCACCCTGATCGGTGCCGAAACCGCGCCGCCCTATCAGCGCCCGCCCCTGTCCAAAGCCTATCTGCTGGGTGAGATGCCCGCCGAACGTTTGTTCCTGCGCCCAGAAGAGTTTTATGCTGATCATGACATTGTCTTGCGTCTTGGCGCCACTGTCACCGCGATTGATCCGGTCGCCAAAACCGTCACCCTTGGGGATGAGGTTCTGACATATGACAGGTTGGCACTGACCACCGGTTCATCGCCCCGCCGCTTGCCCGCCGCAATGGGGGGCGATTTGCAGGGGGTGTTCACCCTGCGTGATCTGGCCGATGTCGATGCGATGCAACGCTATTTCGCCACCGGAAAACAGGTGGTGATCGTGGGCGGCGGCTATATCGGGCTGGAGGGGGCCGCGGTGGCGGCAAAGCTGGGGCTGGATGTGACCGTGCTGGAAATGGCCCCGCGGATTTTGCAGCGCGTTGCGGCGGCGGAAACCTCTAATTTCTTTCGTGATTTGCATCGCACCCACGGCGTGAAAATCCTTGAGGGCACGGGGCTGGAACGCTTGCTCGGCGGCCCTCATGTCACCGGTGCACGCCTGTCGGACGGGCAAGAGATTGCGGCGGATTTCGTCATGGTCGGGGTCGGGATTACCCCCAACACCGCGCTGGCCGAGGCGGCGGGCCTTACGATTGACAACGGGATCGCCACCGATGCGCTTGGCCGCACCTCTGCGCCTGATATCTGGGCGGCGGGCGATTGCGCCAGTTTCCCCGTGCCAAATGGCCGGATGCGGCTGGAATCGGTCCCCCATGCGATCGAGAAGGCCGAATGCGTTGCCGCCAATATGCTGGGGGCCGCCAAGGATTACGTGCCGGCACCGTGGTTCTGGTCCGATCAATATGATATCAAACTGCAAATTGCGGGGCTTAACACCGGCTATGACCGCATCACCACACGCCGCACCGAGGGGGCCGTTTCATTCTGGTACTACCAAGGCGAAAAGCTGCTCGCGGTGGATGCGATGAATGACCCGCGCGCCTTCATGGTCGCCAAACGCCTGCTTGCAGCGGGCAAATCCCCAAACCCCGCACAGGTCAGCGATCCCGCGACCGAACTGAAAGCACTGTTGTCATAATGCGTATCATCGGCGGCACCCACCGCGGCACCCATCTGGCAGATGTGGGTAAAGGCGACATCCCCGCCCATCTGCGCCCCACATCGGACCGCGTCCGAGAGGCGATCTTTAACCTGCTGATCAACGGGCGTCTTGATGGCGGACCGAATCCGGTGACGGGCGCGCGGGTGCTTGATCTGTTCGCAGGCACCGGGGCGCTGGGGCTGGAGGCCCTGAGCCGTGGCGCGGAGAATGCCACTTTTGTCGATGATGGCAAACCCGCGCTGGCCATCTTGAAACGCAACCTTGAGATCACGCGCCTGACCGCTGGCATTTTGCGTCAATCGGCGCTGAAACTGCCGCCAAACCCCGCCGCGCCCTATGATCTGATCTTCCTCGACCCGCCCTACGGCAAACAAATGGGCGAGGCCGCGCTGGCCGCCGCAATCGTAGGGCACTGGATCGCCCCAAGCGCCGTCGTCGTCTGGGAGGAAAACGCCCCCGTCACCTTGCCCGCAGGCTTTGCCTTGTTGGACCAGCGCAAATATGGCGACACCACAATCACCATCCTGCGCGCCCCCGCATAACCCCGAAAGAGGCCCCGAATGACCCCCAAAGCCATTTTATTCGACTGTGATGGCGTGCTGGTTGACAGTGAAGCCATCACCTTCACCCTGCTGGCCGAGGATCTTGCCGATCACGGGCTGAACCTGACACGCGCCGAGATGGAGCAACGCTTTTTGGGCGGCACGATTGGCGGGCTTTTTACCGCTGCGCGCGGCCTTGGGGCTAGCCTGCCGGATGATTGGATCGATACGTTCTACGCCCGTCTTTATGCACGGTTGGCGCAAGGCACGCCCCTGATCGACGGCGCCGAAGAGGTGCTGGCAGTAATCGCCAAGGCCGGAATACCCTGTGCGGTCGGTTCTAACGGGTCGGACCAAAAGATGCAGATCACGCTTGGGCAATACCCTGACCTGAAGGCGCAATTCCACGGGCATCTCTATTCCGGCCAAAGCCTTGGCTGCCCAAAGCCCGACCCGGGGCTGTGGCTGCATGCCGCACAGGCTTTGGGCGTGGCACCGGCAGATTGTGTGGTGATTGATGACAGCCCGACGGGATGCCTCGGGGCCAGAAATGCCGGGATACGTTGCCTTGGGCTGGCCGAACATGATGACGGCGCAAGGCTCGCCGCCACAGGGGCAGAGGTTATCCACTCCCTGCGCGACGTGCCTGCAAAGCTGGGGCTTGGCGGCTAGGGCCTAGCCCTCCAGCGCGGATTTATAGACGTCGCCGGGCGAAAGCGTGAAAATCTCGGCACCCGTCGCCGTTACACCGATTGAATGCTCATATTGCGCGCTAAGCTTGCCATCGCGGGTGACGGCGGTCCATTCATCGGCCAGCACTTCGGTTTCGGCACGCCCCAGATTGACCATCGGCTCAATCGTGAAGAACATCCCCTGTTCCAGAACAGCCGTGCGATCCTGAACATTGCGCCGCAGCGCAGAGATTTTATTGCCCTGCGCATCTTTGCGAAAGCCTGCGTAATGCACCACATTCGGCGGGGCGTGAAAGACGCGGCCAATGCCATGCCCGCAAAAGTCGCGCACCACAGACAGACCCTGTTTCTCGACATAGGACTGGATCGCATAGCCGATGTCGCCAAAGGTATTGCCCGGCTTTACGGCCTCGATCCCCAGCATCAAGCTGTCATGGGTAACCTGCATCAGACGTTTGGCAAAGGGTTTGGGCTTGCCCGCCACATACATGCGGCTGGTATCACCGTACCACCCGTCCAGAATGATCGTGACGTCGATGTTCAGGATATCACCCTCGCGGATCACATCATTGGACCGCTTCGGGATCTTGCTGCCCGGAATCCCGTGGCACACCACATGATTGACCGAGATACAGGAGGCATGCTCATACCCGCGATAACCGATGGTGGCCGAGGTGACGCCGCGGCGCTCTACCTCGTCGGTGATGAATTTATCCAGCGCATAGGTGGTAACGCCCGGCACGACCAATGGGCCGACAAGGTCCAGTATTTCGGCCGCGACCTTGCCCGCCGCATGCATCCCCGCAAAATCCGCGTCTTCATAGATGCGAATGCCGTCTTTTGTAATCCGTCCGCGCGTCTCGTCCACAACCCGTGCCTTCCTGCAACCGCTTTGGCCCCTAATTAGGCCCGTCGCGCCAAAATTGCCAGACCTTGCGGGCGGGTCGTTGATTTTCAGGGTTTGAAACCACACATTCCTCGCCCTATATCAGATAAACACATGCCCACAGGAGGCCATATGACCAACCCCACCGCCGCGATGCTGGTCATCGGAGACGAGATCCTTTCAGGCCGCACCCGTGACAGCAACATGCACTTTCTGGCGGGCGAACTGACCCGCCACGGCATTGATCTGGCCGAGGTGCGGGTCGTCTCGGATGACCGCGCGGCCATTATCGCCGCGGTCAATGCGCTGCGCAGCGCGTATGGTCAGGTGTTCACCTCGGGCGGGATCGGCCCCACCCATGATGACATCACCGCCGAGGCCGTCGCCGCCGCCTTTGACACCCCCATCAGCCAACGCGCCGATGCGATGGCGCTGCTGGCCGCGCATTACGAACGGTCCGGCATGCCCTTCAACGAGGCCCGTCAGCGTATGGCGCGCATCCCCGATGGGGCAACCTTGATTGACAACCCGATCTCTACCGCGCCCGGCTTTACCATTGGCAATGTGCATGTGATGGCCGGTGTGCCCAATATATTTCAGGCGATGGTCGCCAGCGTCCTGCCCACCCTAACCGGTGGAGCGCCATTGCTCAGCCAATCCCTGCGCGTTGATCGCGGTGAGGGTGAGGTGGCCGCACCCTTTGGCGCGCTGGCCGCCGAATACCCCGATCTGTCGATGGGGTCCTACCCCTTTGTCGTGAACGGCGCTTACGGGACCAATTTGGTAATCCGTGGCACGGATGCCGCCCAAATCGATGCGGCGATGATGCGGCTTGCGGCGATGTTCACATGACAAAACCCATCGATATAGACGCCGTCACCGAGGCCACATGGCCCCCCGCAAGCATCACCCAGCACGGGCCGTGGCGGGTGCGCGAGGGGCGCAGTGGCGGGCAGCGCGTATCGGCCACCACCGCCAATGGCCCGGTAAATGCCTCCGACATTGCCCAAGCCGAAGCCGCGATGGCCGCCCTTGGCCAGACCCCGCTGTTCATGGTCCGACCAAGCGATGCAGCCCTTGATGGCCTGCTAGACGCACAAGGCTATCTGCGCCACGATCCGGTGGTGATCTATGCCGCCCCCGTAACGACATTGGCAGATCCTGCGCTCTCGCCCATGGCGGCGTTTACCATCTGGCCCCCCTTGGGCATTGCCACCCAGCTTTGGGCCGAGGCCGGTATCGGGGCGGGGCGCCTGGCCGTTATGGACCGTACCCAAGGCCCCAAGACCTGCCTTCTCGGGCGCGTCAATGATCGTGCGGCGGGGGTGGCCTTTATCGCCTGCCACGGCAAAACCGCGATGCTGCACGCGCTGGAAATCTCTCCCAGCCAGCGGCGCAACGGCGCTGCGCGCAATATGATGCGGGCCGCTGCGGTCTGGGCGGCGGATCAGGGGGCGGATACGCTTTGCCTTGCTGTGACGGAAAACAACATTGCCGCACGTGCGCTTTATGCCAACCTTGGCATGGATGAGGTGGGTGCCTATCACTACCGCGTCAAACAGGGCTAGCGATGGGCAAAGCAATACAAGCATGGATCGGATTGGCGTTCTTAGCCGCGGCGTCGGGGGCGCAGGCATTTACGCTGGAATTTCCCGGCCCGGCCACGCCGACCGCCGCCCCCGACACCACGCGCGCCAGCTTTGCCATGCCCACGGGCCGCTGGACCAAAGACGGGCTGCCCAGCAAGATCATCGACGGCACCATTGAGCGCGCCGCGTGGCAGATCGATACGCCCGGCCTTAGCAGCCTTGACCTGATCCAACCGCTGCGCGCGCAACTGCTTGCTGCCGGTTTCACCCCCGTCTTTGAATGTGAAACCCAAGGCTGCGGCGGCTTTGATTTCCGCTTTGCAATCGATGTGCTGCCCGAACCCGACATGCATGTGGACCTTGGCGATTTCCGTTATCTTTCGGTGGAGCGCGAGGTTGAGGCCGGCCCCGAGGCGATCGGCCTTTTGGTCAGCCGCTCTGCCAGCAAGGGGTTTGTGCAAATCACCCGCGCGATAGAGGATGCAGGCCCGCCGCTTTTTGCCGCAACGAATATCGTCACACAGCAGGACACCCCCCTGCTGCCCGCAACGGACAGTGATCTCGCCCAGCTTTTTGACACCGGGACCGCCGTGCTGGAGGGGCTCGACTTTGGCACGGGCGCTGCCGATTTAAGCGAGGGGCCATATGCGGCGCTGGCCACCTTGGCCGATTGGCTGCTTGCCAACCCCGACCGGCGCGTGGCGCTGGTGGGGCATACGGATGCGTCGGGCAGGTTGGAGGGGAATATCGTCATCTCCAAACGCCGCGCAGCCTCTGTCCGTACCCGCCTGATTGAGGTTTACGGCATTCCGCCCGCGCAAATAGAGGCGCAGGGCGTGGGTTATCTGGCCCCCATTGCCAGCAACCTGACCGAAGAGGGCCGCCAGAAGAACCGGCGGGTCGAGGCTATTTTGACCGCAGCCGAGTAGCTACCAGCCGTCCGGCCCCTGATCGGCATAGCGCCGCGCCAGAAAATCAATGAAGGCGCGCACTTTGGGCTGCGTAAATCGTCCCGGCGGATATACCGCATAGATGCCAAGCGTATCAACCGGCAAGTTGGGGATCGCCTCAACCACCTCACCTTTTTTCAGGGCATCAGCATATAGAAACGATGGCAGATAGGCGATGCCAAGCCCCGATATCGCAGCATTCAGCAACGACTGGCCATCATTGACCGTCAGCCAGCCCGCCGTGCGCACTTGTCGCTTTTCTCCCGATGGCGAAGGAATTTTCCACACATTTCCGTTCGCTTGGTTCGAATAGTGCAAAAGTTTGTGTTCGTTCAGATCGTCGATCTTCATCGGACGCCCGTGCTTTTGGAAATAGCCGGGGGAGGCGATCATACGTTTGGAAGTCTCTGTCAATTTGCGCGCCCGCAAGCTGCTATCTTCCAGATCACCGATCCGAACCGCCATATCGAAGCCTTCGGAAATCAGCTCTACATAGCGGTTATTGAGCACCATATTGACGGTGATATCCGGATATTCCGCCAGAAAATCCCCCAAGATCGGCGAGAGCAGGCTCACACCAAAATCCGTCGCCACGCTGATGCGCAACAGGCCCGTGGGCGCGGATTGCATCGAGGTGACAAGCGCATCCGCCTCCCCTGCGTCATTGAGCACACGGCGGGCGCGGTCATAATAGGCAAGGCCAATCTCGGTCGGGCTGACGCGGCGGGTGGTACGGTTCAGCAACCTCGCCCCCAGCCGTGCCTCAAGCGAGGAGACATGTTTGGAAACAGCAGATTTGGAGATTCCCAGCTTGCGCGCCGCATCGGTGAACCCACCCTGATCCACCACCGTGGCGAAAGCTTCCATTTCAGTCAGTCGATCCATTGTATTCCCTATGCGATAAGTACAGGCCTATGCCCCCTTACTGATCACCAATTCGGGCAATATCGCGGCACAAGCGCGGCCAGTTAGGGGTTATTTACAAGGATCGTTAATGGCCCGGAAACAAACATGGGCGGCAATAGCGCGCTGATTTGGGCCGGTTCTGGCGGCAAGAAAAGGGGCTGGATTTGCTTTGCGCGGAAAATTGTTTCCCGATTTAGCCCTATCGGCGAAAATTTGGCGGGGATTTCCGCCTATAGGTGCGCCCTATGGAATAGTGTTCCGACGCGGATTAGCTCTGTTCAGGCGAAGGCATGGTGCCTGCGCCCAACTTGTTGAAGGAATATGATATGACCCGTTTGATGATCGCACTTGGCCTTGTCGCCGGCATGACCACCCTTCCCGCCCTTGCCCAAGAGGCCCCTGCCGACGTCGATGGCAATGGAACATGGTCGATGGAGGAACTGGTCGCGACCTATCCCAACATGACCGAAGAGGTCTTTGCCGCGATGGATGCGAACGCCGATGGCGAGGTTGATCCGGCCGAGTTCAATACCGCGACGGGCGCGGATCTGTTGGTGCAATAAGCGCCTCTTGCCGGGGAAAGCGCTTTCCCCGGCCCGGGCTTTGCCAAAGGGGGCAAAGCCCGCTACATCGCGGCCCCCAGTCTTGCGCCTTGGTCAATGGCCCGCTTTGCGTCAAGCTCTGCCGCGACCTCCGCACCACCGATAACATGGCAGGCAATTCCAGCCGCCTCCAGCGCATCGGCCAGCCTACGGTTCGGGACTTGGCCCGCACAGATCACGACCGTATCAACGGCCAAAAGTTCTTCTCCCTCGGCGGTACTAATGTGCAAGCCCTCGGGGCCAATCGCGTCATAGGTCACGCCGCCACGCATCTCGACACCCTTCATCTGTAAGGTGGCACGATGGATCCAGCCGGTGGTCTTGCCCAAACGTCGGCCCAGCTTTCCTGCTTTGCGCTGCAACAGCACCACCTGCCGCGCGGGAGGTTCGGGCTGCGGGCCAGTCGCTGCCAGCCCCCCCGGCACATCTGCCGGATCGCCAACGCCCCACTCACGCCGCCAAAGGGCAAGATCTTCGGTCGGGCTTTCGCCTTGATGCACAAGGAACTCCGACACGTCAAAGCCGATGCCCCCTGCGCCAACAACCGCAACCCGTTTGCCCACCGGCGCCCCCGCCAGAACGGCGCCGTAGTCCAGAACATTGGCGCCGTCCTGCCCGACGATGCCCGGATCGCGCGGCGCAACACCGGTGGCCACGACCACCTCATCAAAGCCCGCCAGATCCTGCACGGCGGCCCGCTGGTTCAAATGTACGTCCACACCGGCGCGCTCCAACATCACCGCAAACCAATCGACAAGCCCGCGAAACTCCTCCTTGCCCGGGATAACTTTGGCAAGGTTCAAAAGCCCGCCAACCCTATCCTGCGCCTCAAAAAGGGTCACCTGATGCCCCCGCCCTGCTGCCACGATCGCACACATCATACCCGCAGCCCCCGCACCCACCACGGCCACCCGTTTCGGGCTGCTGGTCGGCGTATAGCGCAATTCGGTTTCCGCACAGGCGCGCGGATTGACAAGACATGAGGTCAGCTTGCCGCTGAACGTATGGTCCAGACAGGCTTGATTACAGGCAATACAGGGCGCGATTTCCGCCGCCCGCCCTGCCGCCGCCTTGGCCACAAAATCAGGATCGGCCAAAAAGGGCCGCGCCATAGAGACCATATCAGCCTGCCCGTCCGCCAAAATCCCCTCGGCCACATCCGGCGTGTTAATCCGGTTAGAGGTAATGACCGGAATGGACACCTCAGGCCGCAAACGTGCCGTCAGCCACGCAAAAACGGCCCGCGGCACAGAAGTGGCGATGGTCGGCACCCGTGCCTCATGCCAGCCAATGCCGGTGTTAAGCATGGTCGCCCCAGCCGCCTCAACCGCCTTGGCCAAGGTCACGACCTCCTCCCACGTCGATCCATCGGGAACCAGATCGATCAGGCTGATGCGGTAGATCAGGATGAACTTTGGCCCCACGGCCGCACGCACCCGCCGCACCACCTCGACCGGAAGACGCATACGGTTGGCGTAATCGCCGCCCCAACGATCGGTGCGTTTGTTCACATGACGCGCCAGAAACTGGTTCAGGAAATACCCCTCTGAACCCATCACCTCCACCCCGTCATAGCCCGCCTCTTGCGCGCGGGTGGCGGCGGTGACGATATCGGCGATCTGCGCCTCAATCCCGGCCTCATCCAATGCTTTGGGCGCAAAGGGCGAAATCGGCGATTTGACCGCACTGGCCGAGACACAATCCTTGGAATAGGCATAGCGACCCGCGTGCAAAATTTGCATCGCAATCCGCCCGCCTGCGGCATGAACGGCATCGGCAACACGGCGGTGGTTGGCAATATCTTGCGCTGAATAAAGCCCCGCAGCCCCCGGAAACACGCCCCCCTCAGGGTTCGGCGCCATCCCGCCCGTAACAATCAAGGACACCCCACCCCGCGCCCGCGTGGCATAAAACTCGGCAACCCGCGCCCAGTCGCCGGTCTCTTCCAGACCCGTATGCATCGAGCCCATCAGTACCCGATTGGGTAGGGTGACAAATCCAAGATCAAGCGGTTTCAGTAGATGTGGGTAATGCGTCATGCCAAACCTCTCTGCGTTTTGGCTAACATGGCGCGGCGCGGCCGGTCTGTCACCCCCAACGCGGCGTCACCAATGGCGCACCCGTTTTGAAATGCAAACCTTGGGGTAAATCACCTTTGATCAGACTGTCGCACTCAGGCAATGCTGCCGGAAGGTCCGTTTGAGCATATCCAGCTCCGCGCGCAAAAGATCCACCTCGGCGCGGATATCATCTTCCAGTGCGTCGCCGCTGACGAGGGCGAAATGCCCCAGCTTTTCATCCGATGCCGCATCGAAAATCAGGAATGTCTGCACGCCGTCGCATAGGGTTTCGACCGGGATCGGAACCTGTAAGGCCCAGTTGCCACCCTCCATCGCGGTCAGGGTGGCACCTGCGATCGGTTCCCCCAGATGCCAGACGTGGATCTCGGGCGCATCGCCCGCCCCGATCAACACACCTTCCCAGACACCTGCCCGCATCCGCGTCTTGATCAGCTTGGCTGCCTTGCTCTCTTGCCGCTGCATCACAATTCCGCCCTTGGCCGACGAGAGAACGTCACATCGCGCAGCGTGATCTGGTTCATTTCCGCGCGGTCAAAGATCAGATCCACCCAGATCCGGTCGATCTGCTTCTCCGCGAGCTTGGTATAGGCGAGGTCAAATTCCACGAAGACATTCGCCCCCCCCTCCTCCAAAGGCAGTTGACGCACGATCTGTTCCACGTTCGGCCCCTGCTTGACGTTCAAACGCGCATAGATTTCAAGCGGTTTTTCCGCCTCAACCGTCGCGTTGAGCCCGATCAGATGGGTCAGGCGCAAACCCTCCACCGCCGCATCGGGCAACTCCAACACCAGCGACAAAAAAGAGCCTTCAAACCGGAAAACATCCATCCGCAGACCGAAAGGTGCAAGGTGCGCCTCGTCCGAGTTGCGGAGCTGGCGGACAGTCAGTTCATTGTGCGGGCAATCGTGGAATACCTTCACCCCGTCACAGATCGAGGTTTGGTTCTTGACGCTGGACAAGCCCGAAAATGCGATCGGGCCGTACCACGGCTCCGGCCGCCATGCCCAATCCGACCCGATCGGCTTGGGTGCAGCATCGGACCCGATCAACGGCAAGGCCAGCCGGTGTTCGGCTTGATGTATCACCCGGTCCAGATTGCGACGCAAACTCAACGCCTGCCCGCGATAGCGTCGCAAGCTTTCCAAATCGAGCCCCTCGGCCATATCAGCCAATCTGGCCCAACGCCGCAACATGCGGCGGTACATCACTTTGTCAATCCACCGGTCTCGCTGCTTCATCATAGTTTGCGCCGTCACTCTCTCTTCAGGCACCGCTGCAAGATGCCTCATTAGAAACTATGACTGTCGTCTCACATAATCGTTAAAAATGTTTATCCAGCGTCACAGCCCGTTGGCGCGGCGCACAGCCGCTGCAAAGCGATCAATCTGGCGGCGGCCTTCGCTGTTGCTTATCGTCTTGTCTTGCCGGGGGCGAACCGAAAGAGTGATCAGCCGCTCGCCAACCGCCATCAACGTCCGCCAGGATTCGTTTTCCTTATCCTCGGCGCTTCGTGTCAGCCCCAAGGTCACACCGCCACGGATGTCGCGCACATCATGCACGATGATATCATCATTATTGCCCGCACCGCGCAGGGCGGCCTTGCCATCCAAGGTCTTGAAAAACGGGGCGAGGGACGCTTTGGTCAGGACCACCCCTTTGGCGCTGCCATTCGGCCCCACCGTCGCCGCAAGGATCGGACCTTCGGAGCCGTCACATGGCGCGAAGGCGACAAACTCAGCACCGTCAAATTTCTGGCGCGTACGGGTCAACGGACAAAAGCCGACGGGGCCCGCCAGCTTTATCCCGGAAATGGCCACGTCTTTGCGCGCGACCTGACCCGACTGCAGTGCCTTCGTGGTACCGGGTGCAACGCAGCCCGATACCAAAAACGCACATATGCAGACCTTACTGATCCATATAGACATGCCGCTCTTTCTGCGCGCCGGGATGGGTCACAGCGCCAAGCCGCGCACCACCCACAAGACGCGCATATTTCCAAAGCGCGCCGCTGTCATACTCGGTTTGGCGCGGGCCCTTCCAATTGGCCTTGCGGGTCGCAAGTTCTGCGTCCGTCAGGTCCACCGACAGCTCGCCTGTAACGGCGTTCAGGGTGATCATGTCGCCGTTTTGCAGCAAGGCAATCGGGCCGCCATGGGCTGCCTCTGGCCCGACGTGACCCACACAGAAACCGCGGGTCGCACCCGAAAAACGCCCGTCCGTGATCAGCGCCACTTTCTTACCCATGCCTTGGCCCGAAAGCGCGGCAGTGGTCGAAAGCATCTCGCGCATGCCGGGGCCGCCTGCGGGGCCCTCGTTGCGGATGACGATCACTTCGCCTTCTTCATAGCCGCGTGCCTTTACCGCCTCGAACGCATCTTCTTCGCATTCAAACACACGGGCCGGCCCTTTGAAGACCTGCTGTTCCGCGCTCATTCCGGCAACTTTCACAATCGCACCTTCGGGGGCAAGGTTGCCCTTCAGGCCGACAACGCCGCCGGTTTTGGTGATCGGGTTGGAGATCGCATGGATAACACGGCCATCGGCCTCGCCCTGAATCCGGTCAAGCTCTTCGCCCATGGAACGGCCAGAAGCGGTGATGCAATCCTCATGCATCAGGCCTGCCTTGCGCAGCTCTTTCATCACAACCGGAATACCGCCTGCCTCATAAAGATCCTTGGCGACATATTGCCCGCCGGGCTTGAGGTCGACAAAATAAGGCGTGTCGCGGAAAATCTCGCATACATCCGAAAGATCGAAGTCGATCCCCGCCTCATGCGCGATGGCAGGCAAATGCAGCCCTGCGTTGGTCGAGCCACCGGTACAGGCCACAACCCGCGCGGCGTTTTCCAGCGACTTGCGCGTAACGATATCACGGGCGCGGATGTTTTTCTCGATCAGGTTCATCACGGCAACGCCCGAGGCCTCACCGTATTGATCGCGGCTTTCGTAAGGCGCCGGCGCACCGGAAGAATTCATCAGCGCAAGGCCGATCGCTTCGGACACGCAAGCCATGGTGTTGGCTGTAAACTGGCCCCCACAAGCACCGGCCGAAGGGCAGGCGATACGTTCCAAAATCTCAAGCTCGGCATCTGTCATATTGCCGGCCTGATGCTGGCCCACGGCCTCGAACACATCCTGCACAGTCACATCTTTACCGTTCAGACGGCCCGGAAGGATCGACCCGCCATAGATAAACACCGACGGCGTGTTCAACCGCACCATCGCCATCATCATCCCCGGCAGCGATTTGTCGCAGCCCGCAAGCCCCACAATCGCGTCATAGCAATGGCCGCGCATTGTCAGCTCTACCGTGTCGGCAATCGCCTCACGCGAGGCCAGCGAGGAGCGCATGCCCTCATGGCCCATCGCAATGCCGTCGGTCACGGTGATGGTGGTGAATTCGCGCGGGGTGCCGCCGCCCTTTTTCACGCCGCCCTTCACCGCTTGCGCCTGCCGGTTCAGCGAGATGTTACAAGGTGCCGCCTCGTTCCAGCAGGTCGCAACGCCAACCCACGGCTGGTGAATCTCTTCCTCGGAAATTCCCATGGAATAGAAGTACGAGCGGTGCGGCGCGCGCGACGGGCCTTCGGTAACGTGGCGGGATGGCAGTTTGGATTTGTCGAAACGGGTATTGTTCATGGCTGGTCCTTCCGGGAAGTCGCTTTGGTCAAAGGGATAAAGCGGTGATGCGAAAGGGGCAAGATGCGATTGCACCCAGATCGCACGGCGCATAGTGTTTTAGACAAGGAAAGGGGTCATAATGCGCAAGATTACGTCGTTTTCCTTATTGGAGCGTCTGGGCCGCACGCGGCTGTCACGGCATTTCTATGCCCGCGATTTTCTGTATTCCGAGATCGGGAATTTCCACGCCATTCCCAACTTGCCCGCGGATGTGGACCTGTTTATCGCCGCAGGCACCGCCTTTTGCACCCAGCTTCTGGACCCGTTGGTGGAAACCTTTGGCCCGCTCGCGGTCCGATCGGCCTACCGCAGCCCGGCCGTCAACGGCTTTGGCAATGCGCACAACCTGAAATGCGCGCGCAATGAGGCGAGTTACGCGGGCCATATCTGGGACCGACGCGACACGGCGGGGCGCATGGGGGCCTGCGTGTCCGTGGTGGTGCCGTGGTTTGCCGATCAATACAACCGGGGCCGCGACTGGCGCGATCTTGCGTGGTGGGTGCATGACCACCTGCCCTATCATGAGATGTGGTTTTTCCCCATCAACGCCGGTTTCAACCTGACATGGCGCGAGGCCCCCGCGCGGATCATTTCCTCTTACGTCGCGCCCAAGGGGAAACTGCTTGCAGCCCGCACCGATCCGGTCGAAGATTTGACCACACGCCAAGCCCGCTATGCCGATTTTCCGCCCTTTAGGGGCGTTCGCTATCCCCCCATCCCCGCCCGCTGGGCCGAGCCTAAGGACTAGACCATGCCCGATTATCTCGCCCTTGCCGCCCGACTGATCGACCAGCCCGACCTTTACGCCGCCCTACACCTTGCCGCATCAGGTGGCCCGCTGGAGCTGGCAGACCTGCTGGACCATTGCACACCTCAGATCACGGCCCGCCTGACATCGGTCGATCAAGCCCTGCTGCGGGCGGTGTTGCGGGCGGGCGCGGGCCAAGAGGCCGTCGAGGGTGCAAGCGCGATCATCAGCCATCTGAACGCCGCCGATGTTGCCCCCGTTTTCCTGCCTGAAATCAACACAGGCCCCAGCATCCCCCTGCCCACGGGCGGGCAGCGTGCCGATATGCCCGCCTTTTCCGACCCCGCTTTTGATATCTGGTTTGCCGCCCAAGGCGTGCCCTACGGCATCGGGCTTTATGGTGAAAACCGTACCGTTTATGCCGCCGAGCAATTCGCCGATAGCGCCAGCCATGAGCGCCGCACCGTCCACCTCGGCATCGATGTCTTTGCGCCTGCTGGCGTGGCGGTGCATGCGCCCCTTGCGGGCACCGTGCGGCACCTGACCTATAACGCCGATCCGCTGGATTACGGCCATACCCTGATAGTGGAGCATGATGGGCCAGTACCGTTTTTCACGCTTTATGGCCATCTGGGCGACAGCCTGCCGGGGCTGCTTGCCGTCGGGGACAAGGTAACAGCAGGACAAGTGATTGCCCATCTTGGCGATTGGCATGAGAATGGCGGCTGGGCACCGCATCTGCATTTCCAGATCATGACATCAATGTTGGAGCAGAATGAGGGTAACTTCTTTGGTGTCGGTCACGCGGGGCTGTGGAACGTCTGGTCGCAGATCTGCCCCGATCCGAACCTTATCCTGCGGCTCAACCCGGCACGGTTTGCGGTTTAGGCGACTGCGAAACCTTGGGGGATTGCCTTTTTATCTAGCGCACATTAATTAGAACCATTCTAAATTGGAGAGAGCTATGATCCCGGGATTTTCCAGCCGCCGCCGCTTTTCCGACCTGAACGAGCAGGAAATTCTGGCACTGGCGATTTCATCCGAAGAAGATGATGCCCGCATCTACCGCAGCTATGCCGAAATTTTGCGCAAGGACTACGCCGCCTCTGCCGCCGTGTTTGATGGCATGGCCGAGGAAGAGGACGGCCACCGCCAGCGCCTGATTGACCTGCATGTCGTGCGTTTTGGCAAGGTGATCCCGCTGATCCGGCGCGAACATGTGGCCGGATTTTACGCCCGCCGTCCGGTGTGGTTGACCGAAAACCTCGGGCTAGAGAAAATCCGCGGCGAAGCCGCCGCGATGGAACATGACGCCCAAGCTTTCTACACACAGGCCGCCAGCCGCACCACGGATGCCGCCACGCGCAAGCTCTTGGGCGATCTGGCCGCAGCCGAGGCCCAGCATGAAGATCTGGCACATGCCTTGGAAGATGAACACCTCGGCGCCGATGCCCGCAGCGAGGAAGACCGCAACGCCCATCGCCAGTTTGTGCTGACTTGGGTGCAGCCGGGGCTGGCGGGGTTGATGGATGGGTCTGTTTCCACCCTCGCGCCGATTTTCGCGGTGGCCTTTGCCACACATGATAACCACACCACCTTGCTGGTCGGTTTGGCTGCGGCCATCGGGGCGGGTATCTCGATGGGCTTTACCGAGGCCGCCTCGGATGACGGACAGCTTTCGGGGCGCGGGTCGCCAGTGAAACGCGGGATATCAGCCGGGGTGATGACCACTCTGGGCGGGCTTGGCCACGCCCTGCCCTATCTGATCTCTGACTTTTGGACAGCGACGACAATCGCGATTGCCTTGGTCTTTGTCGAACTATGGGCGATTGTCTGGATCCAGAACCGCTATATGGAAACCCCATTTCTGCGCGCCGCATTTCAAGTGGTGCTAGGCGGCGCGCTGGTTTTGGGGGCGGGCATGTTGATCGGGGCCGGTTAGGCGCAGGGGGATGTATCCCATGCGTCGATTGCGGCAACCGCTTCTTCAGCCGTTTCAACGAATTTGAAAAGCTGGAGGTCTTCGGGGGAAATCGTCCCCGCCTCGGCCAGTGCGTCCCAGTTGATGATCCGTTCCCAAAATTCCTTGCCAAACAGCAAGAAGGGGATGCGGTTCATCCGGCCGGTCTGGATCAAGGTCAGACTTTCGAACATCTCATCCAAAGTGCCAAAGCCGCCGGGAAAGATGCAGATCGCAGCGGCACGCATCAGGAAATGCATCTTGCGAATGGCGAAATAATGGAAGTTGAAACATAGGTCCGGCGTGACATATTCATTCGGCGCCTGCTCATGCGGCAGCACGATATTCAAGCCGATGCTTTGCCCGCCCGCCTCTGCGGCACCACGGTTGCCGGCCTCCATCACACCCGGCCCGCCACCGGTTACGATCACATTCTGGCGACCATAGCTTGTCATAGACCGCTCGGTCATCAGGCGTGCAAAGGTCTGTGCCTCGGCGTAATATTTCGTCAGCTCGGCCAGCGTTTCGGTGCGGGCGGTGTCTTTCTTGGCAGGTTCAGGGATGCGGGCACCGCCAAACAGCACAATCGTGGATTCGATCCCACGCTCATCCATCACCAGCTGTGGCTTGAGCAGTTCAAGCTGCAAACGCACCGGGCGCAATTCCTCACGGCACATGAATTCATGATCGGTAAAGGCAAGGCGGTAGGCCGGCGCGCGGGTTTGCGGCGTATCGGGAATGTCGCGAACCGCCTTCACATCTTGCTGGCTATCGCGAAAAGGGTGCTTGCGGCTGTCGTCTTTCATCAATGGTCCTTGCTCTGCAATTGCGTGACTTTGCATCAACGTCTATAGCTTCGGGCAAAGCCTGACCACCGTAAAGGAATATGACATGAGCAATGCAGCCCTAGAGACCGCCATTGAAGCCGCATGGGAGGCCCGCGACGGCATCACCCCGGCCACCAAAGGCGAAACCCGCGACGCGATCGAGGCAACCCTGAACGCCCTCGATTCCGGTACGCTGCGGGTGGCCGAAAAGCGGGGCTCGGACTGGCATGTGAACCAATGGGCGAAAAAGGCGGTGCTGCTGTCGTTCCGGCTGACGGATATGTACGAGATTTCCGGCGCCAACGGCGGCACCAACTGGTGGGACAAGGTACCGTCCAAGGTTCAGGGCTGGACCGAGGCCGACTGGCGCAGCGCCGGTTTCCGCTCGGTTCCCGGTGCCATCGTGCGGCGCTCGGCCTATATCGCCAAGGGCGTGGTCTTGATGCCCTCTTTCGTCAACATCGGCGCCTATGTCGATGAGGGCACCATGGTCGACGCATGGGCCACGGTCGGTTCATGCGCGCAGATCGGCAAGAATGTGCATCTGTCGGGCGGCGTCGGCATCGGCGGCGTGCTGGAGCCGATGCAGGCCGGCCCGACAATCATCGAGGATAACTGCTTTATCGGCGCGCGCTCCGAGGTGGTTGAGGGCTGCATCATCCGCGAAGGTTCGGTTCTGGGGATGGGTGTCTTTATCGGCCAGTCGACCAAGATCGTTGACCGTGAAACCGGCGCCGTGACCTATGGCGAGGTGCCTGCGGGATCGGTCGTGGTTGCGGGATCGATGCCGTCGAAGAACGGGGTCAACCTTTACTGTGCCGTGATCGTGAAGAAAGTGGATGCGCAGACACGCTCCAAAACCTCGATCAACGAGTTGCTGCGCGACTAGGCGCCTTTGCCCCGAGGGCCAAACGCCTTCGGGGCAAACCGGATTTTCCCGATCCGACACAGCAGGGGCGATTAAGCCCCAACCATAAACGGGGGCATAGGGATGCAACAGCGGCGGCGGGCGGCGAAAAGACTGGCCCTTTTCAACACGCTTTTGGGTATCCGGCGGTCCCGCGACGGTGACTTCCTGCTAGGGTTGGTGCTGGCCACGATTGCGGGGGCGGCCAACGCCGGGGGCTTCTTTGCCTTGGGGCAATATACCTCTCATATGACGGGCTATGTCTCTACGCTGGCCGATAATATCGCGGTGCTGAACGGCAAGGTTATTCTGGTCAGCCTTTGCGCCATCGCGGCCTTTATCCTGGGGTCGGCCACAAGCACCGGAATGATCCACTGGGCCAAGCTAAGACGGCAGCGGCAGAAGTTCGCCCTGCCGATGGCGCTTCAGGGATGCTTGCTATTCGGCTTTTCATGGGCGGGATACCTGACCAGCACAGCAGGGCTGACATTCGCCCTGGCTGTCTTGTGCTTTGCCATGGGAATGCAGAACGCGACAATCACCAAAATCTCGGACGCGCGGATCCGTACGACCCATGTCACCGGCCTTGTCACCGACATCGGGATAGAGCTGGGCCGCGCAAGCTTTGGCATGCTGTCACCACAAACCGGCGTGTCCGCCGACAGGGGCAAGCTCAAAACCCTGCTCGGGCTGGTTCTGGCATTTCTGGTGGGCGGGGTGATCGGGGCGGTTGGTTATAATAACGTCGGGTTTTTCTTTTCGATGCCGCTGGCCTTGGTCCTGCTGGGGCTATCGGTGCCGCTTTTGGTGCGACACCGCCGCGACGCGCACTGATCACCCGTTTCCACTTCAGGAACACCATCATAGTCAGGACACCAGATGCTCAGAAACTTCTCAAACGGTGTTTTCGCAATGGGCATATTTGCAGGCGTTGTTTTCTGCATTCTCCTGAACCCGATCGTCAACTTCTTTGGGTGGGAGCTTTCAATCTGGTCCAATGAAACGCTGCAAGGCGTTCTGGTCGGTGGCGGAATAACCCTACTTGCCGCCTACTGGCCCTTTCACCTGCAATCCAAGACCAAAGCAAAACGGGTCGCCACCGCCGTTCAAATCAAACTTTTTCAGAATTTCAATAGCGCTGCTAGTATTAAATGGAGCATTAAAAATGCCAAATCCCGTGTTGAAAACAAAGGCGCCTCAGACCTCCACTACCTTGGAGGCCTGATCCCGCCCGCGATCAATCGCCGCTCGCATCATGCCTCAGCAGAGGAATTGGCGCTTGTGATGGAGTTGCTCCGCCCCGATCAAAAAGAAGGCTTCATGGAAATCTGGATGCGGTATGATAATCTGGAAAAACTCTTTGACGAGTTTCTATTCGCGCGCCAGTCGGCCGTGGATGAAGCCGGTCTACCGCAAAGCTTGCTTTTTCTTGCAGGCACGCATTCAATCGACGTTGCGGACCTTACCCTCCTAAACAGCAAGTTAGATGTGCTTGCACCTTTCGTCGGTGGCTGTCTCTCGCAATGCGAAGACGTCTTGGATCGCACAGCCAAGCTGTTGCATACCTTGCAAACTCAACTCACCGAAAAGGCGGGCATCAAGACCGACTTTGTATCGATTGAAACCAAACCCAACAGCTGACCGCGCCCTAACCTGCCTTAATCATCGCCGCCGCTTTTTCGGCAATCATCACCGTCGGGCTGGATGTATTGCCCGATACGATGGTCGGCATGATTGAGGCATCAACCACCCGCAAGCCCGCAAGCCCGTGCACCCGAAGCTGCGCATCGACAACGGCCATCGGATCATCACCCATCTTGCAGGTACCCACCGGGTGAAAGATCGTGGTCGCGATATCGCCGATGGATTTCAACAGTGCCTCACGCTCTGTCACCTGCGCGCCGGGAAGATGCTCTTCTGGTGCGAAAGGGGCAAAGGCGGGCTGGGCCATGATCTTGCGTGTCACCGCGATGGCATTCAGCGCGGTTTGCTGATCATCCGGCGTTGAAAGATAGTTCGGCGCGATGCAGGGGGCATCCGCGGCCGATTTGCTGCGCAAAGTGACCGTGCCGCGGCTGCTAGGGCGCAGGTTACACACGCTCGCGGTGATTGCGGGGAATTTGTGCAGATCCGAACCAAAACTGTCAAGGGACAGCGGCTGGACGTGGTATTCCAGATCGGGCGAGGCCTTGTCGGGGCTGGAATAGGCGAAAGCGCCCAACTGGCTTGGGGCCATCGACATCGGGCCGGAACGCGACCACGCATATTCCGCCGCAATCTTGGCCTTGCCCCACAGGTTGCCCGCAATCTGGTTCAGGGTTTTGGTGTTGGACACCTTGTACACGGTGCGAATTTGCAAATGGTCTTGCAAGTTTTGCCCGACGCCCGGCAGATCATGCAGCGGCGTGATGTCATGTTCGGCCAAATGCAGCGCAGGCCCGATCCCCGAAAGCATCAAGATATGGGGGGAGCCGATGGCCCCCGCCGAAAGGATCACCTCTTTGCCGCTAAACGCCTCACGCGGGGTGCCGTTTTCGCGATAGGACACGCCGGTGACTTGACGGCCTTCCAGCAATAATTTTTCCACCACCGCATGGGTTTGCACCGTCAGATTGGGGCGTTTCAACGCAGGCCGCAAAAACGCCTTGGCAGAGCTGACACGCCACCCCCCGCGTTGGTTCACCTGAAAATAGCCGCAACCGAAATTGTCGCCCTTGTTGAAGTCGTCGGTTTTGGGGATGCCCGCCTGATCGGCCGCCTCCTGGAAAGCATCAAGGATATCCCAACGCAGCCGCTGCCCCTCAACGCGCCACTCCCCGCCTTCGGAGTGTTCATCCCCCTCAGCCACCGCGTTATCCTCGGACTTCAGGAAGTAGGGCAGAACATCATCCCAGCTCCATCCGGTATTGCCCATCTGCCGCCAGCCGTCATAATCCGCCGCCTGTCCGCGCATGTAAATCATGCCGTTGATCGCCGTGCAGCCGCCCAAAACCCGCCCGCGCGGATAGTTGAGCGCGCGGTTGTTCAGGCCCGGCTCCACCTCGGTTTTAAAACACCAATCGGCGCGCGGATTGCCCATGCAATAAAGGTAACCCACGGGAATATGCATCCAAGGGTGGGTATCACGCCCCCCCGCCTCTAACAGCAACACCGATGTGTCTGGATCCTCTGACAAGCGGTTCGCCAACACGCAGCCCGCAGCCCCTGCACCGATGATGATATAGTCGAAGCGTTGCATATCAGCCCCTTTTTGTCGCTTTCGGTTATGTTTAAACCGAAAAAGCAGGCAATTGAAGCGCTTAACTTTCGCTTGGAGGTTTGCGATCCCACTGTGCCGTCATTTTCCGGTTCAGCCATGTCAGCGCGACCAGCGACAGACCCAGCCCCATAAAGGAAAACACCCGGATCAAGCCAGAAAGCCCCGACATATCCACCAAGAACACCTTGGCCACCGTCAGGGCAACCCCCGCCATCGCAACCTTGCGCAACGGCACCGATCGTTTGGCAAAGGCGAACATCAAAAGCGCCACCGCCGCGATCAGCATGGCAAGCGTGTAGCTATAAAGCTCTGCATCCGTAAAGCCCGGCACCGTCAGGTCGCGCCCGCGCCACAGGCGGCGGATCTCCATCCCCGTGTAGGCGGCCACACACAGGCTGGCGGCAAGGGTGAACGCAATGCGCAGACGGCGGCCAAAATGGGTGATTTTCCACGCCGCCACCGCAAAAACGGCCGCCAGCGGCAGGAATGCGAGTGCAAGGCTGTCAAACAGCGGCGGGCCTGCGATAATTTCATCATAAGCCCGCAACGGGTTGGAGAAGGTCAGCAGCACCGCAAGCGTGCCAAGTGCCGCAAGCCCGTAAGCCCCCGCAACCAGCGCACGCAAAAGCGTCATAAACCGGTTGCCGCCCCGCATCCGGTAGAGCTGGTTCAACGTAAGAGCGACCCAGATCGTCGACATCAGCCCCATCACCCAATGGCTATCGCTCGCCTCTCTCGGGGCGGCGCGTAGCAGGGTGATCGCAAGAAACACGCCAAGGATTGTCCAGCACGCACTTTCCAACACCAGCGCGGTTTTAAGGCGCCGACCGCGCGAGATCCACCACGCAACGCCCAAAAGCGCAAGCGGGCCAAGAAAGGAAAAAGCGACCTCAAGATAGGCGGTAGAATAGGCCTGCTCCGCGTAATCCCAATGCGCGGCCCAATCCAGCCCCGGCCAGATCACCAGCCGGAAGGTGATGATAGCCACCGCAATCTGGACAAACAGCGACAAGGGCGGCAGGGCATGGCGACGGTCCAGCAAGACAGTGCCAAGCACCGTAACCGCCAGCGCCACGGTCAGCGCCGATTTGGTCAGCACAAGGAAAAACGCCAAGGTAATCAACGTCAGCGCCGCCACAGAAAGCAACCCCGTGCGCAGCGGTGCGCCCTCATCCCCTAGGGCCGTGCGTGCGGCAAACAGCACCATAAGGGCCGCCATCGCAATTGCGGCCAGCGCCCAAGGGTATTGCCCCAAAAGCGAGGCGGGCGTCCAAAGAAACTCCAGCATCAACACCGTTGCGGGGGCAAATACCGCCGCAGCGAAGGCCCAGAAACTTGCCGCAGCGGGGCGCGCCCCCACGGCCCATTGCATCCGCGCAAACATCAGGCAACTTCCCGCAGCACCTATCGCCGCCAGCACCCAAACGGTTGCAGGGGGGCCGGATGTGGGGCCACCATCCACCGGCAGGACCGTCGCATGAAAGCCGCGAAACAGCGCGCCGTAATAGATGCCCTCCAGCGCGATCACAGCCAAGAAAGCCATGCCGGGGATAAGCGCGTGATCGTAAAGGGCCGGGGCCTCTCGGGTCCAGATGGTGGTGGCAACCAACAACAGCGCCAACGCAAGGATCGCCAGCCAAACTGTATCGGCAGAGCCTGCATCTGCTTGCACCCAAAGCGCCGCAAAACCCGCCGCAAGCGTTGCGCCAAACGTCAGCCTTGTGGGAAACGCGGGTAAGATCTTGCCACGGCTGCGCAGCATTTCCAGCATGGACGCCCCCGATTGGCGCGGGGTTATCCCACGCTCCGGTATCGCAAAGGCGGCAAAGGTCGTGATCAAAACGCCCGCCAAAAAGTGCAGATCGGCACCCCGCGCGGCATAGAGCACCGCCATACCGCCCAGCGTTACCGCCAGCCCCAAGATCGACACCCAAGCCCAGCGCTTGATCGTATCAATCCCCAGCGCCACAATCGCAACCATGGCCAAATAGTAATGCACCATCCAAGAGCTATCAGAGCTGCTGCCCGTCATAAAGGGGGCAAGCGTTGCCCCAAAAATGCCAACTGCCGCCAGAACCGGCCCGTAAAACCAGCCCAAAACGAGGGCCACAACCGATACCCCTGCCAACCCCAGCAGGGTCGTGACCGGCTCTATCAAACCGTACAGCGCGCGGGCGGAAAACACCCCGACATAAAGCACGATGATCCCCGCGCCTGACAGGGTTGAGGGCAAGAACCGTGTGGCGCCGGTGGCATCACCGTCCGCATCCTCATCGCCGGCCCTGCGGCGAATAAACTCGCCCCCCGCGATCAGGGCCGCGCCAAAGCCCAGCGCGCCCATAACCCGCCAAAACGGCGTCAAAAGCCCGTTCTCGACGCCGTATTGCACCATAAACAAGCCAGCCAGCGCCAGTGACGCTGCGGCAATCGCCAGCACCCAGTTTTCGCGCAGCCAAACGGCAAGGCCATCAAACAGGCCAGGATCGAAAACATGGGGCGCGGGCTGCACCTCTTCGGATGGTGTGGGGTCTGGCCGCGCAACCTCGGCCTGCACGGGCATCTCGACGGCTGGTTGGGGCAGGCCCTCGGGCGCGGGGCGATTGGCCTGCAATTGCTCGACCAAACGTTCCAGCTTTTTGAACCGCGCCTTCAAACCCAGATGGGAAATGAAAAGATAGGGCACAAGCACAACGCTTAGCAGCACCCCGATTGCAGCAAGGGTTATCAGTAGCTCAAACTCGCCCATCGCGCGGCCTTACCTCATTCATTCTTATCGGTCTTATCGGTGGGCCGTTCTTACCAGCGGGGCTTGCCCGTCCAGCTTGCCAGCCAAGCCCTGAAACGCGCCCAAAGGCCGTCGGCGCGGGCGTCCACCTCATCAAAAGTGTCGCCGATACTTTCCAGCGTGGGGTCAATCGTGCGCTCGCGGAATTGTGCCCACATCCGCCATAGCAAAAGCAGAACGCCCGCCAGAACCACAAAGAAAATCACGTTAAACCATGGGAATAGCTTGACGTCCGGCCCCTCAACCGCGCGCATACTGATGGCGTTGGGAAAGATGCTCATGAATTCATTGCGCCAGCCGTAATGCGTGACCGCCACCCAACGCGGATTATCGGCGCTGGAGATCATATTCTGCGCCTCGGTTTGCAGGTTGGAACCGTCCAGCTTGAAATAGGGCGGCCAGCCCCAGCCGGTATCCTCATTGCGGTAAACCATCGGCTTGCCGTTATTGCGATACGTCTGGATGAAAAACACATCACGGTTTTTATCGACCGCATTGCCCACATCGGGGCTGGCCCAAAAGAAGGAATTCTCACCGAAATCAATGCGGCGGTTTTCCGTGCCAACCACCCTCGCAATATCCGTTTGCGGCAAGGTGTAGTGGAAAAATGAGAACAACAGCAACGCGATGGTTGCAAGGAATGTCCATTTTACATAGCGCATTGGCGGGTCCCTTTCAGGCGAAATTCAACAGGTAAATGGCCGCTATCACGGCCAGCGTCGGAAGGACATAGACGAGCCAGATCAGTTTTTTGCGCAAACCCTTGTCATATTCGGCCATGCCCGCCGCGATATAGGCATCGCGGTCGCCGGGGCCCTCTTCTGCGTCCCATTCTTTTTCCAGTTCTTCGCGCTGGGTGGATCTGGAATAGATGCTGACCAGAAAATACAACACCGTAAGGGCGATATAGCCAAAGAAGGCCAGCCGGAAAAACCCCATCATCGTCTCCCTTTGCGGGCCGGGCCCCAAGGCCCCGCCAAATGCGTTCTGCGGGACTTGGCTTTGGGCGCGGCGCGCTCTGCCTCATCCATCGCCGGCTCTGCCCCGAAAAGCGCCCTGCGGGCACCGGCTTTATCCACCATATACTCCCGCTCCAGAAAATCCGCGACATAACCGCGCTTGCGGTCCGACCAAGAGGCATAGCTGCTATAGAACAACTCTTTATGGGTGATGAACATTTGCCGCACATCCAAAGGTGCAAGCTGCGACAAAAGCATATTCACCAGATCGCGGTCCGCATGGGCACGCGCACGCAGGGTATAGAAATAGGCCGGATGTTCGGACGTGATGCGCGGCCAATCCCCGCCGCCCTCCACCCAAGCCAACAGCCGCGACAGGCCCTGAAACTCTTCGGGCAAGGCCGCGCCAAGCTGACGGGCGATCTTGCGCAGGTCGTTGCGCGTCGCAAGGCCCAGATCAAGGTTCAGCGCATCCGCCGCATCGACCAGAATGAAATCCATCTTCTGGCGCAGCACCGCCGCGCTGTCCATCGCGCGCGCCTTGACGATAGGTTCCACCAGCCCGCAACGTTCCAGCCAATCGGCAATGCGGTTGCGCGATGAGAGGTCCATCACCAGCCCCTCCAGCCCGCTTTGCGGCATAACCGAGATCACCGCAGGCAGTTTCACATCCCGAAACACATAAAGCCCGCCAAAATGCGAGGTCCAGAAATTCGCCTGCTCGAATGTCATCTTGGGCAGCGCAATCGGCACCCGCGTCACATCGCCGGTCTTTTTCGCCATGCCGATCATTTCGGCGATCAACACATCATCACGCCAGCCCGCAGGCTCTTGGCGAAAGCGTTCGATCTTTTGCGCCAGCTTGGCCGCATCCGCCACATGGCCGCCGATCGTATCCGCCTCGATCGTGATCTGGCGAATATCCAAAAGCCGCGTGGGGCTGGAAACCTCGAACACGCTGTTCGCCAATTCCCCCGCCACCGCATCACGCGCCGTCAGGGCAAACAGCTGCGCCTCATTCGCCTCGATAAATTGCCGCAAAATCCCCCGAGAGGTGGAGAACGTCACATTCAGCAAAGGTGCCGATTTCTGCGCCGTGGTCAGCAAAATGAACTGCCGGTTACAGCCATTGGGGTTGAGATAGCGCTCATCGCCCAGCTCCTCGCCCACCTCGGGGCTAAAGCCGGAAATGTCGATGTGGAAATCGGTCAACTCCGTGCGCTTGCCCGTCAAATGCGCCAACGCGCGGTTATAACGGTCAATCAACGCCGGAGAGGATACCTCTACCAGATTGCCGAACATCAAACCCTTTTCGATCAGACGTTTCATTTGCTGTCCCTCAGGGCATTGGCCTTGGCAGCAGCACGGCCAAAAGCATAGAGGTACCACGGCACCCAGAATATCGCCGAGAACCCCGCCAAGCCCGCCGCCTCCCAGAACCGCGGCTTCAACCCTGCCATCTCATCAGGGTTGAACACGAAAAACACCAGAACCGCCGAGGCCCCACAAAGCAACAGCCCCATGATCCGCGCATGTGTCGGCCCTTTGTCGAAAAGCATCGCAGGGCGGGTGACGAAAGGGACAATGGCAAAGCCGATATAGGCAAAGGCCACGAGGATGAACGCGAGGAGAATGAGGACGGTCATGGGGCAATGCCCATCCCACCGAATCGGCATTTCTGAAATGGCTGACCCGAGTCACGGCAGGGGACGATACAGGAAACCCTAAACATTAGATTTCTCCAAACCCGCATTTGATTGTTCTTCCAACCTCGACAGTACACGCCCCGCCACGGTAACGAAGGGCTCTAAAGTGGCATCGTTCGGTTCTGTTACGCCACTCGCTTGCTTCTTCAGATCTCGCCACATAGCTTCCGACAGCGCGGTATAATCCGGATCGGCTTGAGGCAACAAAAGTTGAATCTTTGGCACAATCTCAGTAAAAGCCCTAACAAACTGATTCATCTGCTCACATGAAATCTTACCGATCTCACTGCTGGAAACTCCTTGGCTCATATCAAACGACATGAAGAAGCTAATTGCTTCCAGTTTAGTAAATGCTTCTCGAAGCTCACTGATTTTCTTTTCGCGCGAGTCAAATAATCTAGTCTGCTTTTGTAGCTCTCGGTTTCTCGTTTGGGCTCTCAAATTCGCTTTGTTAGTGAAATATGCAATGATTACTGTAACCAAGGCAGTCAAAATCGGAATGCCAACTGCAACGACAAGTGCTTGATGGTTGGCTATCCATGCGTTCCAAGTATTAAGCATGCCGATAATTCCCATCACCCCTTCCCCTCCAGATACCGCCGCTTGGCCTCTTCTTGCCGCGCGAAATCGCGAACCATATTGGCAATCGCCACCTCATCGGATTTATCGGCATAACGGAACTCGCTATCGGCATAGCGGTTGATTTCTTGCACCACCATATCCACCGTGATCTTTTGGGTCATGTCGCGGATCATCGCCAGTTTTACATCATAGGGTTTGAACAAGAACAGGTCCGGCGCCTCCATCCATTCATCCGGCAGATCAAAATCCATCGCGCGCACTTTCACCGCATCGGTGATATTCTTGATTGCCCGGCCGGTAAAGCGCGGATCGGCGGTCTGAATCGCCTTCAGATAGGTGCCCAGCTTGGCGATGGTATCAAGCGGGCCGATGTCGCGGGTAACGCCGTCCCAGACGCGCAAAAGGCCGTCCTCATGCGGGCGGGCGTGGCGATCAAAGCTGGCGGCAACAGCGCGCTTCATCTCTTGGGCGGCGAAAAGATCATGCGCGCCCAAGGGGATATCGTGGTTTTTTCCCATCAGCAGGGCCAGAATATCGATGTAATCTTCGCGCGTCTGTGGCCCGTCGACCAAAAAGCGCGCGGCGGCACGTTGGCGCAGGGCATCATCGACATTCTCGGGGAAATTAGAGAACATGCCAAAGGTGCAATTGCCGCGCACCACCGTATTGGCGCCGGCAAAAGCCTCCATAAAGACGGCTGTCACCTCTTGCTGACCGGCCGAGGATTGCTTGTCCCCGCGCTTGCCCGCGATCTGGTCAATATCATCAATCGTGCCAAAACCGATCACGGCAGGGTCCAGAATAGTGCTGATAAAGGCCTTGGCGTTCTGCCCCGATTTGCCCTGATAGCTGTCGATTTGGTCAATGGAAAAATTCTGATAGCGGAAGGGGTATCCCGCCACCTTGCAGTAGTCATTCAGCAATCCCGCCATCATCTGGATCAACGTGGTCTTGCCGGTCCCCGGCGCGCCATCGCCTATAAAGGTGAACACAAAGCCGCCCATCTCGGCAAAGGGGTTCAGCTTGCGGTCAAAGTCATAAGCCATCAACATCTTGGCCAAGCGCAAGGATTGGTGCTTGGCGATATGGTTGCCCACGACCTCATTTGGCTTTTTGAAGGTCATCGTCAACGCGGTACTTTTGGCGGCCCGCGCCGGTTTGAAACCTGCAATGGTCAGGCCGTCCGCCTCAACCCGCCAGCTGGCGGAGGCAAAAGCGGCGATGCGGGGGGCGTCTTGGCCGCGCAGGGCAACGCTGGCCATCAGCTGTTCGGCATAGGCAAGCACCGTGGCGACAAGGCTTGCATCCTCTTGCGCATGGGCGGCGATGGCTTGGTCCAGCTCCCATATCGCGCCGTGCAGAGCGAGGGGGGCGTTATCGGTCAGCACCTCCTCTGCCGGGCCGATTTCGACCACACGTTCGGTGGTTTGCGCGGCCAGAAGGAAGGCGGTCGCATTGCCAAAGGTATAAAGAACGGCCAAGGCCTCGGCTGCCAACAGCTCGGTAAACTCGGGCTTTCTTGGGCTGGGCAACCGGCCTTCAAGGTTGGCTTGCTTCAACTCCACCAAGGGGGTCTGGCGGGCGTATTCCTGCCCCACCGCCAGCGCAATCGCCAAGGCACGGCGCACGCCCTGCGCAACCGTGGCCTGCACCGGTGAGATCAACGGGTCATCATCTTGGCAAATCCGGTCCAACAGGCGCACAGCATCGGGCCGCGCGGTTGGTCGCGTCACCAGCCCCGGCGTGGTTGACCGGAACCGGCGCGCCCCCAACCCCACGCCCGGCGACCTTTCCCGAGGCGCCACCGCACGCGGGGTGGCGATGCGCGGTGTATGGTCAAGCCCCGTCAACATCTCGGTGGCGGCGGGGTAATGCGCGGTGATATCCTCTTCGCGCAGTTCCATCGTGTCGCGTGTTGTCATTCCTGCATTCCCTTGCAATTACCGCTGCGCGATGATGCGGCCACCGGCGCCGACCACGAATTTGCGAACATCCGCAAAACCGGCGGGGCGCTTTTCGGCCAGCGCCTGATAGGGGCGTTCCGGCATCACCAACATGCGCGTCATCGCCGTCGCGCCAATATCGGCCAGCCCCGGCCCGCCAAACGGACCAGTGGCAAAAATCTGCCGCTCGGTCGAGGAAAACCAGCCTGTTTTCACGGTTTCCTCCCGCTCGGCCAGCAAATCCTCCAGCGTCCAAACCAGCGCCCAATCCTGCCCCGGTTCGGGCCTTGCCGCCGCCAGCACATCGGAAATCGGCCCCGATTGCAGCGTGAAACTGCTGGAATACATCGGCCCAAGGTGAATCCGCCGCAGCCGTTTGGGGTGCAGGTCGTCAAAATCGGTATCAAACCCCTTGGCAATCGTCACCAGCTTGAGCCCGTCCACCGATTGCGCCATCAGATGCGCCTGCATCTGCGGCCAGCGCCGGTCGTCGCGCGGCAGAGAGGTTTTGCCGCTATCCTCTACATTCAAAAGATAGATCACCGGCAGGTTGGTTTGCGTATCGTAAACCGCCCAATGCACCAGCCACGAGCGGCGGCCACGGTCCTCACCCATCCATTGCACGTCGGGATCATTGCGTGCCCAGAACGGCACCCCTTGCATCAGGGCCTCATAGTAAAGCCGTTGCGACAGGGTGAATTGCAGCCGTGTCGGGATCACCAGCTCCCCGACGATCTGGCGGATCATCTCATCCTTCAGCTCAACCTCGGTCGGCAGCTGCGACAGGTGCCGCTCGGCCTGCTGGGCGTCGTTGGCCATGACCAGCAATTCCTGCGCGACAGGAAAGCCGCTTTCGTGCCGGTCAAACGTCAGCTTACCGGGCAAAGGCCCGTCGATGCGCCCAGCCATCAGGTATTTATAGCCCAACGCCTGAAACGTCAGGTTCAGCCGCTGGATATACCCCCCGATCACCCGCGCATCCAAACGCGAAAGCTGGCCTTCACGCTCCAACTCGGCGGCGACACGGCCCAGATGGCCCGTGATCTTGTCAAACTTGTCGAAATAACGCCGGATGATGGCCGCGTCGTAAAGCTCTGCGTGATCGTCGGTTAAGCCGTTCACATTACCCGCCGTATTGGTTCTTGTCGTGTTTTTCCACAATAGAGGCAAACCGCCGCGCAAAACGTTCATCCGCCTTGGCCTTCGCCTCCAGAACCTTGCGCGCAAAGACCATGTGGTCGCCGTGCGCCTCCATCATATCGGCCATCCGGTTGTTGGTGGCGGTGCCAATGGCGGCCATCGCGGCCTGCGCCTCTTGGTCGGTTTTCACGCCGATTTCATTGATGCGATGCGCCACATCCTGCTGCTGCGCGGTCTTGAGGCTGGAGGTCAGCGCATCATAAAGCACCACGCGCTGCTTGGTATCGGTTTGCAATTTGTTGATCAAAACCATCTGGGTCGCCGCCTGATTTTGCAGGCTGTCCATCCAAGTTTTGCCCTTCTCGATATAACGCTCCAGGGTTTGCGATTTCGCCAGATCAACCTGCTCTTGCTGCACCAGCGCGTTATAGCGGGTATTGAGCGCGGCCAGCTCGCTTTCCAGCTTGGTGCGTTTTGCGGCGTCTTGTTCCACGCTGATCTTGGTTTCCAAGGCAATAATCTGCGGGTCCATCCCCATGATTTCGGCGCGCACGGACTCAAGGCTGCCCACGGTTGCCTCGCGTTCTGTCAGCGTGCCGGTCAGATTGGTTTCGACGCTGGTTTTCTGCGCATTCAGCAAATCCAGCTGACCCTGCAACAGCTTGACGATCACATCGGATTTCGCGATCAGATCTTGCAGTTTATCGTCGATAGAGGCCGTGCGCATCCGCTCTTGCCGCATCGATTCCGACTTGGCACTGGAAAAAATCCCGATGAAGCTTTCCATCCCGGTCTTGTTGCGCATCTCATCGAAATCACGGCTGAAACCGGCTGTGACATCATCGAGGCCCATAATCAGATCAGCGATATTGGCGTTCATCAATTCGGTGTGCTGATGGACATCCTCCAGCGTGGCGGTTTCCACATCAATCGTTGTGTCCCCCGCCTCAATCTGGCTGGTGATCGCAGAGATTTTGGTCTGCACCTTTGCCACCTGATCCTGACTTTCACGGATCTTGCTGTCGAAATCTGCCATCACGGCCTCCGATGTAAATACTCATAAAATATGGGCGGGCGGCACAGCCAATTCCAGCCCCACTCGCGAAAAACCGTCGCAACAGGCGATTACACCGCGATATTATCAATCAGGCGCACACCGCCAATCATGGCGGCGGCCAACATACGCACCGGCCCGTCAAGCCGTGAAACCCGTTCCAGCATCACGGCAGAGCGTAGCTCGATATATTCCACCTCGTCAAAGCCTGCGGCCAACACCTCGGCCCTTGCGGCCCTCATGGCAATCGGCACCGGCGCGCCGCCGCGAATGGCAGCCCCCGCACGCTGCATGGCGGTGTGCAACGCAGGCGCACAGGCCCGCGCCTTTGCCGAAAGCTGCCCATTGCGCGATGACATCGCCAAACCGTCCGCCTCGCGGATCGTTTCACATCCGGTTATCTTGACGGCCAAATTCAGATCCGCAACCAAGCGCTGCACCACCTGCAACTGCTGCCAGTCCTTTTGCCCGAAATAGGCCCGATCCGCCGCCGTCATCCCGAAAAGCTTGGCCACCACCGTCACCATCCCATCGAAATGGCCGGGGCGATGCGCGCCCTCCAAAGGGCCGGAAATCCCCGTAACCGAAATTGTCGTGGCAAAACCGGGCGGATAAACCGCCTCGGCCGGTGGCGCAAAGATCACATCCACACCCAGGGGGGCCAGCAAGGCGGCGTCCGCCTCTTCGGTGCGCGGATATTTCTGCAAATCCTCGGCGGCGTTGAATTGCTTGGGGTTGACGAAAATCGTCACGATCACCCGTGCGCAATCAATCTTGGCCGCCCGTACAAGGCTCAGGTGCCCTTCATGCAAGGCACCCATCGTTGGCACCACGCCAACGGCGTCGCCCCCGGCCTTCCACCCCGCCACAATCGCACGCAACTGCGACACATCCCGCACGATCTGCGGCATCATTTTTCCGCACCTTTTGCAGGCAAGACATCGGCAAAGGAATGCTCTGGCGCTGGAAAGGCGCGGGTGCGAACCTCAGCCGCGTAATCGGCAATCGCATCAGAGGCAGTCTGTCCCAGCGAAGCATAGCGTTTCACGAATTTGGGTTGAAAATCGGTGAACAGGCCCAGCATATCATCAACCACCAAAATCTGGCCGTCACAGCCCGCGCCAGCCCCGATGCCTATCGTCGGAATGGTCAGCGCCTGCGTGATCCGCTCCGACAGCCCTTCGGGTGTCTTCTCCAGCACGACCGAGAACGCCCCCGCCGCCTGCACCGCCTTGGCATCGGCCATCACCTGCGCGGCCTCATCGTCACGGCCCACAACCTTATAGCCGCCCAGCGTGTTCACCGCCTGCGGCGTCAGGCCGATATGCGCCATCACCGGCACACCCCGCGCGGTCAAGAAAGCAATCGTATCCTGCATATGAACGCCGCCTTCCAGCTTTACCGCCGGCGCGCCCGTTTCCGCCATCAGGCGGCTGGCGTTGCGAAAGGCTTGCCCGGGGCTTTCCTCATAGCTGCCAAAGGGCATGTCGATCACCGGCATCGCATGGGTGATGCCCCGCATCACCGCCTGCCCATGGGCGATCATCATTTCCATCGTCACACCAAGCGTAGAAGGCAACCCGTAAAGCACCATGCCAAGACTGTCGCCAACCAGCACCACATCGCAATGCGGGTCCACAAGCCGGGCCACAGGGGTGGTATAAGCCGTCAAACAGACCAGCGGCTCGCCCCCTTTACGGAACAGGATATCGACCGGAAGGGTCGGGCGAACAGGTGTACTTGCGCTCATGTCTCTCTTGCGCTCCTTCAAGAGGGATGGGAGCCGCCTTTATACAGGCCACCCCCATGCTTCACCAACAATAATCTTGCGCCGCAGTGCCCTGCCCCGCCTCAAAGCGGGACGTTGCCTGCATCCATTCCCGGCACCATGCCGTCGCGCGGATCTTCGAAATCCGGGCTGCGATCATTGGCAAGCGCTTCCTCACCATAGACCAGCTCAGGATCAACGCGTTGGGCCGGAACCTCTTGGCCACGGTCGAAGTTTTCAGGGTCCACTCGCAGGGATTCCGCCTCAGAGCGGACATGAACGCGGGTGCCCAGCGGCACCATTTCATAAAGCGCGATCATGTCTTGATTGAACATACGGATACAACCGGCCGAGCTGGAGTTTCCAACAGAATCAAGCGCATTGGTGCCGTGGATGCGGTAATAGGTATCCCGCCCGCCACGGTACAGATACAGGGCACGCGCGCCCAAGGGGCTGCGCAAACCACCGGCAATGCCGCGTGCAAAGGGGCCGTAAATCTCTGGCTCGGTGCGCAGCATGTTCTTGGTTGGCGTCCAACCGGGCCATTTCTTTTTGACGCGGATCACCCCATCGCCCGAGAAACTGCGCCCGGCGCGACCTGCCCCGATTGGAAAGCGCACAGAATCGGCACCCTCACGCACGAAATAGAGGAATTTTGCATAGGGATCGACGTCGATGGTGCCGGGAGGCTGTTCCCCCAGATAGGTGCCCGTGATCTGACGGTTCACCCCTTGCAAATAGCTGGAGGGAACGCCCGGCAGGGCATAGCCGCTGTCATAGACCGGGCCATAGCCCTCGATAAAACCGGCTGATGGGATAATCGCCTGACTGTTGGCGCAGGCCCCCAAAAGGGCGGTACCCGCAACAGATAAAAAAGTCCGGCGGTTTACTAGAACGTTTGTCACGCTGCGCTCTCTTCCTTGGTTCATTTTTCCCAGAACGGCCATTTTCATAGGCCTAGGTCAAGGCCTTGGTACGCAAAACCCCCGAAAAGGGGGCGTTAAGGATAATTCTTTACGGGTTTGCGGCAAATCGGCCAACAAAAACCGCCCTTGGGGGACAAGCGCAGGGCAACCTATCCCCTTGGCCTGCGCCGCGCCGTCACCTCTCCGCTGCCGTTGTGCCGGATGCGGGTGATTGCCTCGGCGGCGGGTTCCATCACAGTCGCCATGAAGGCACCGGTGGCGTGGATCATCAGCTCAGCATCGACCATCATCGCAACATGGCCCTTCCAGAACAAAAGATCACCGCGCCGGGCCGCCTCGCCCTCTGGCACAGCTTGGCCCATACGTTCTTGCATGTCGCTATCGCCTGGGCAGTCGATCCCACAGGCCAGATGCGAAAGCTGTATCAGGCCAGAGCAATCAATGCCGGAATGGCTGTTTCCGCCCCAAAGATACGGGGTACCCAGAAACAGGCGCGCGACCTCTACCGGATCGCTGTACCAACTGCCCAAGGGCAGTAAATGCCCCGTTGGCACAAATCCGTGCGGGGTTTCGGTAAATTCCCCCGACGGGTCAATCGCGTGCAGGCGCGTGCCAAAACTGATACCCACCGATTGCGGGGCCTGCGCGCGCGGCTCCGAATAAAGGTGGCTGGCAGGCGCGGCGAGCCAATGGGTTACCCGCGTTGGCGCGCAAAGGGCCGTTTCCGGGACATAGCCGCAATAGCCGTCTTTGGTGGCCCGCCCGAAGGCAAAGCCCCCATGCTGTTCAATCACCTCAAACCCGTCACCAAGCAAAAGCTGACGGTCGCGCGGGCCGTCGGGGCTGCGCAAAAGATCAACCACCGGCACCGCAACCTCACATGGGACCGCATAGGCATAGGCGGGGGCAGAGACCTGCCCCTGAAGGGAAATATCGGCCACCCGCTCATTCGCAAGCGTCAACCGCCGGTCAAACACAGGCGCATCCATCACAATTCCTTCCCGAGCATCTGCGGCAGGGCGGCAAGAATCGCCCGCGCGCCCTGCCCGACGCCACCTTTCGGGCGGGCGGGGGCGGCTGTCGGCTGATGGCCGTAGATATCAAAATGCACATAGGCCGGATTGTCCACGAAACGTCGTAAGAACAGGGCCGCCGTGCTTGCCCCGGCAAAACCGCCAGCGGGCGCATTGTCCAGATCCGCGATGCCCGGCTCGATCATCGCTTCATAGCCCGGCCACAGCGGCAAGCGCCAAACCGGGTCATGCGCCTGCACACCCGCCGTGGAAAGAGCGGTCGCAAACCCGTCATCATCGGTGAAAAACGGTGCCAGATCGGGCCCGACGGCCACGCGCGCCGCCCCCGTCAGGGTCGCCATCGAGATTACCAGATCGGCATCCCCCTCATCCGCAAGCGCCAGCGCATCGGCCAGAACCAAGCGCCCCTCGGCATCGGTGTTATTCACCTCCACCGTCAACCCTTTGCGAGAGGTCAGAATATCCCCCGGCCGCATCGCAGAGCCAGAGATCGCATTTTCCACCGCGGGCACCAGCACCCGCAAGCGCAACCGCAAGCCCAGCGCCATGATCATATGCGCAAGGCCCAGCACCGTCGCCGCCCCGCCCATATCCTTCTTCATCAAAAGCATGCCCGCCGGCGGTTTGATATCCAGCCCGCCCGTATCAAAGCACACTCCCTTGCCAACTAGCACCAGTTGCGGCCCCGCATCCCCCCAGCGCATGTCCAGCAAACGCGGCGCACGGGTTGAGGCACGCCCGACAGCATGTATCATCGGTAGGTTTTGTCCCAGCAAATCATCGCCGCGCGTCACCTGCACTTTGGCGCCATGCTGCTCTGCCAGCTTGCAAAACGCATCTTCCAGCTCTTGCGGGCCCATATCGTTGGCGGGGGTATTGATCAGATCGCGCGTCAAAAACTCGCCCTCGACCATGGCCAGAAGGCGCGCGCTGTCCGCCCCTGCGGGGGCTTTCAGACGCGGCAGGTCTTTTGCATCGCTGCGATAACGGTCAAAACGGTACTGCGCCAGAAACCAGGCCAGAACCACCTCATCCAAGGCCGCACCGGTCAAATCGGTCTGATAATGCCAGTCGCCCGCAGGCAAGGAAGCCGCCATGCCAAAACGGCTGCGGGCCCGTGCCTTTGCCGTGCCATAACCAAGCACAGCCGCACCGACCCCGCCATCATCCCCCGGCAGCAACGCAAGCTGCCCAAGACCCGCCTTAAAGCCGGTCGTCTTCAACCATGCCTGCACGGGGGCCGCTTGCGTGGCAAGCCAATCATCCAAAGCGTCCGCAGGGACAATATGGATTGGCCGGGAGGCACATTCAGCAGGGGCAAATTCAAGCATTTCAGAGGTTCCATTCTTAGGCACTTTCGCAGAGCCTAGGACGTTTCAACCCCGAACCGAAACCCAAAAACCGGCCCCTTGCCATTTTTCTCCGTAAGGCGCCTAGATCTGTTGATCCAATGCGCCGCTCTCGGCCGCCAAAGACCGCTTTGCGACCCGTAAAAGCCGCGCCCAGACCGCCGAGAAGGCCGTAACATCCTCGGCCTCCAGACAATTGCGCACGTCAATCGCAACGCGGCTAAGGCTAACAAGCCCCAATTGCGTCGCCATACGTTCCAACCGGCGCAACCGGCGCGCCAGATTCAACAGGTCCTTACCCTCTACCTGCTCCGCCATATTGGCCATCGACAGGGTAAGTTCGGTCAACGCACGACTTACAACCTCTTCGGCAACCTTCGTGCCCATTGACCGATAGATCAGGGCAATCGGTTCTGCATCCTGGCAAATCCGGTCGTTCGGCTTAAGTTCCATTATCGTTGCACTCATTTTACCCTCATACTCCAACACACCGAGGGCCAATTTGACCAAAAGACCTGAAGAAAAGGTTGCAGCCAAAGTACGAAACCTCTCGAATTTTCTTAAACCAGCCCCTAATACTCCCCCACTTGACCAAGGAGCACCTGATGCAAAACGCCAAACCGCTGCCGAGCTACCTGATCCAACGTTATCATGGTTGGCGCGCAACGACATATTCCGACAATAAGGCGTGGTATCGGCGGCTTGCAGAATCCGGCCAGCACCCTCGCGCGATGGTGATTTCTTGCTGTGACAGCCGCGTGCATGTCACCTCGATTTTTGGCGCGGATGAGGGAGAGTTTTTCATCCACCGCAATATCGCAAACCTCGTGCCGCCCTATACGCCGGACGGCAAGAATCACGGCACCTCGGCCACGGTAGAATACGCGGTACAAGCGCTGAAAGTCGCGCATATCGTTGTGCTGGGGCATTCCAACTGTGGCGGGATTAAGGGCTGTCATGATATGTGCAGCGGCACCGCGCCCGAGCTTTTGGAAAGCTCCAGCTTTGTGGGCCGCTGGATGGACATCTTGCGCCCCGGCTTTGAGCGCGTGAAGGACGTTGATGAAGCCGACCGCACCCGTGCCCTGGAAAAAGAGGCGGTGCTGATCAGCCTTGAAAACCTGATGACATTCCCCTTCGTGAAAACCGCCGTCGAGGATGACCGCCTGACGATTCACGGGCTTTGGACCGATGTGGGAGAGGGCGCGCTGGAGCAATACGACCCCGCCATGGGTCGTTTTGTCAAAATCTAGGCTAAGGTCGGGGGGCCGCCCCCCGACCACCCGCAAGAAAGGCAGAGCATGACAGACGCAGAAAAAGCCTATGCCGCCGCCGAACGGATGATTGAGGAGGCGAAGCGGAGCGGTGAATTCGACCTCGATTTCGATACAGACGAAACCCGCGCGCTCGAAGAGTTGCCCCCCAGCATTGCCGAGCTTTCCGGGGTGGGGCAACTCGATTTCAGGAACACGCGTCTCACAGATGCAAGCCTCGCCCAAATCAGCAATTTATCAGATTTACGAACTCTCGGTTTAGCCGGCACGCCAGTCACGGATGCGGGCATCGCACATATTCGGAACCATCACAAATTAGAGGCGCTGGTCCTTTCCAATACGAAAATTACAGAGGCAGCACTTCCCCACATCAACGCCTTGGGTACATTGGTCGCACTGCTCCTCGATGGAACCCAAATTTCCGACATCCGCTTGCTGCGCGACTATGCAACAAAGATGGCGACCTCGGGACCCTTCTTGCTAACATTTCGCCACTGCACCGCGGCCAAAGCAGACGAACGGGTTGCCACAATTTCAGAGATCGAAGACAGCCAAGAACGCGCGCAAGCCCTGTTGGACCTGATCGACGCGGGCTGGGTGCCGCCGGGTGAGGTCGTGGCGGATGCGCCACTGGCCCCCGGATACGTCCTGCCGCCTGATGGCCCGATGCGGTCCCAAGACAGCGCACCTATTGGCGGGGATGAAGACCAAGAGGGGCTGCGCGAAGACCTCGTCGATAAGGCGGCAACCCTGATCGAGGCGATCGGCGCCTCGAACGAATGGGCCGCGCTGCGCCGCTCAGCCGAACGTTACCGCACCCAGATCGCCAAGCCCTTGGCCGAGATACGCCTCAAGCGGCTCTATTCGGCGGGCAACACCCTGCGCGTGGCCTATGAGGCCGACGCCAAGGCCGAAAAGCACGGTCGCTTCAATGACGTGATACCCCCGCTGATCGCCGCCCCTTTGCAGGATGTCGTGGAAACGCATGGGCTGTTTTTCATGGGTTTCCTCAATGGGGCCGATATTCATGCGCAAATGCTGGCAGGCCTAACCGGCCAACGCCGCCCCGATGAGGTCGCCGCCGCCGAACCGCTGGTCACAAGCCTTGAAGACAAGCCATTGGCGCTGGACGTTGAGGATCAAGCCGCCATGGCGGATGATCTTGCCGCCGCAAAGGGCGAGGGGCCATCAGCCGAGATCGGCGAGAAAATGCTGCGTGGACGGGTGTGGAATATGCTCGGGGCTGCTGGCCGGGCGGTCTATGCTGCTGGGAAAGGCGGCACAACAGTGATCCTTAGCCATGACTTTTTACAGTGGTTGCTCGGCAATGAGACGCTGATCAAAGGCTGGCTACAGATTGTCCAAGGCAGCGCCTCTGGCTGGTTCACCAACATGATGCAGGTTCTGCGCGAATTGATCGGCTAGCCAAAAGAAAACCCCGCCCCCCAAAAGGGCGAGGCTTCAAGATAGATCCGTCACGCGGGCCTTAGCCCTTTTTCAAACAACGCTGGCCCAGAACCTCGGCGATTTGCACTGCGTTCAATGCAGCCCCCTTGCGCAGGTTGTCAGAAACGCACCACAGGTTAATGCCGTTATCGATGGTGCTGTCTTGCCGGATACGGCTGATGAAAGTGGCGAAATCGCCGACGCATTCCACCGGCGTCACATAGCCACCATCTTCGCGCTTATCGACAACCATGATGCCCGGCGCCTCACGCAAGATATCGCGGGCTTCATGCTCATCCAGGAACTCTTCGAACTCGATGTTGATCGATTCGGCGTGACCAACAAACACCGGCACCCGCACGCAAGTCGCGGTGACTTTGATGTCCTTGCCCATGATCTTCTTGGTTTCCGCGACCATCTTCCACTCTTCCTTGGTGGAGCCGTCATCGAGGAACACATCGATATGCGGGATCACGTTGAAAGCGATCTGCTTGGTGAACTTCTTGGGCGGCTTGTTGTCGGTCGGGTTATAGATGCTTTTGGTCTGGTCCCAAAGCTCGTCGATACCTTCTTTGCCGGCACCGGACACGGATTGATAGGTCGAAACCACAACCCGCTTGATCGTCGCGCGGTCATGCAAAGGCTTCAACGCCACAACCATCTGCGCGGTCGAACAGTTCGGGTTCGCGATGATCATCTTTTTGGTATAGCCAACCACCGCATCGGCATTCACCTCTGGCACGATCAGCGGCACATCCGGATCATAGCGGTACAGGCTGGAGTTATCGATCACCACACAGCCCGCAGCAGCTGCCTTGGGGGCATAGATCTTGGTCGCATCGGAGCCGACGGCAAAAAGCGCAATATCCCAGCCGGTGAAATCAAAGGTATCAAGGTCTTTGCATTTCAAGGTCTTGTCGCCAAAACTGACTTCTGTTCCCATGGATTTACGCGACGCAAGCGCCACAATCTCATCCACCGGGAATTCCCGCTCAGCGAGGATATTCAGCATTTCGCGGCCCACGTTGCCCGTGGCCCCAACGATAGCGACTCTATAGCCCATCATGGCCTCCATTTATGTCCGTCTGCGCCTTACCCCAAAGCGTGACCAAGGGGAAGGGCCAAGCACCATTTTACGCCGCGGCCAGACCGACGCGCCGCTCACGAATTGGCAAATGCACAAGCGCCGAAAACGCGCCAACGCCGACCCCGATCCACCAAACCATGGTGTAATCGCCGGTCAGGTCATACATTTTGCCGCCCAGCCAGACACCCATGAACGACCCCAGCTGGTGGCTCAGGAACACAAACCCGTAAAGCGTGCCCATATAGCGCAGCCCGAACAGATGCGCGACCAGCCCCGATGTCAGCGGCACCGTCGCCAGCCACAAGGACCCCATCACCAAGGAGAAGACCAAGACCGACGCGGGCGTCATCGGCACCAGTATAAAGGCCGCCGCCGCAACCGTCCGCGCCGCATAAATCCCCGCCAGCAGGTATTTCTTGGAATAGCGATTGCCCAGCCACCCCGCATAGATCGCCCCCGCGATATTGGCCAATCCGATCACCGAAATCGCCACCGCCCCCAGCACCGAGGTGGACGAAATCCCGATCGCCGCCAGATATCCCGCCTGGTTGATCGGCCCGCACATCTCGGTCACGAAGGCCGGAAAATGCGCGGTGATAAATGCCAGCTGATACCCGCATGAGAAAAAGCCTAGGAATATCATCGTGTAGCTCGGGTCTTTGAACGCGCTGCGCAACACAGTGCCAAGGCTTTCTTGCAGCTCTTCCTTGGTTGCCGTGATCGGCGCACGCAGAAATGGCAACGCAAACAGCACGCATAGAATGACGACAGCAAAGATCACGAACACCGTTTGCCAGCTGTAAAATTGCAGCAAAATCTCGGCGCTGGGGGCGCCGAACACCTGCCCTGCCGAGCCGGCCGCCGTGGCAATCCCCAAGGCCAAACTGCGATTTTCGGCCGAGGAGGCCCGCCCCACAATCGCCAAAATCACGCCGAAGCCGGTACCCGCAATGCCAAAGCCCACCAGAATCTCCAGCAGCCAATGTTGCCCCGGCGTCACCGCCAAGGATGACAGCACCAGCCCCGCCGCATAAAGCAGTGCGCCTGCGATAATCGCGCGACGGTCACCAAACCGTTCGGCCAATGCGCCAAAGACCGGCTGCCCGATGCCCCACGCCAAATTCTGAATCGCAATCGCCATCGAGAAATCCGACCGCAGCCAATTAAACTCTGTCGCGATCGGGATCTGGAACACGCCAAAGCTGGCGCGGATCGCGAAATTGATCATCAAGATCGCACAGCCGGCAATAAGCACCGGCGTGAACAGGGGGGATTTGGTCATGGCCGGTCTCCGTCACATTTGTGCGCAGATTTGCGGATGCGCAGCGCGACGGTCAATCGTTGAATTGTAAGGGTGGCAATTTGGGTTTTGTGGCCGTCAAAGCAAACCGCGCAGTTTGGACAGCCCCGCAAGCGCGCAATCCCCTGCGTCCAGCGTGGCGGGGGTGATGCCTTGTTGCCGCAGCGCATGGGCATAATGGTCACACTGCCCCGGCGCCCCGATCAGGATAATCGGCTGACCGAGCCAATAAGGCTTGGCGGCGGCCAGCTCGGTCCCGATCAGCAAACCGACCAGCCCACTGCGCGCGGCACGTGGCGACAGCCCCATAAGCGCAACCTCGGCCCGCAAGGAAAACAACTTTGCCCCCAGCTTTTCAGGGCGAGAGAGCGTCTCGGATAAGGCCGCCTCAAAGGCTGTGGGATCAAACCCGTCAAGCGTATCGTCTGGCTGCGAGAGTAGGGAAAACAGCTCTCCGGTCAGGAAAGTTTGAAAGCTGACCACCTCTTTGGCGCTGACATGGACCCATCTGGAATGGAGGCCGGGCAGGCAGATCACGCCGTCGAAATCGGGGTTAAGCGCCAAGGCCCCTGCGATCACAGTCTCTTCACCGCACATCATATCAGCAGGGTTGGTTTGGGACAGGCCGGGGGCAATGCGCAGGGAAATTCGCGCATCTTCGGTCGGAATATCGACCAGCGTGGCCGCATCGGCAGGCATGCAAGGAACGGCTCGGAACGGGGCCGCATCCCAACCACAGGCAATAACAGGCGTGGTCTGTGCCGACAGCCAAGGCGCAATCAGGCACAGCAGCGCGGCCTCCAAATCCTTGCTGGTTTCACCAGTGGCTTGGGCCAAGGGGCCAGCCGCCCCCATGGCCGTTGCGCGCATCTGCGTGGCACTGCAATCGACGGCAATCCATTCAGGGGTGATCTGCGGGTTTTGGGTCATGTCATCACCTTCTGTTGCTTGGACTGCCATCTTCTAGCACCCCGCAACCCGCATGGAAACGGGGCGCTTGGCTTAACCGAGATAGGCGGCCAATTCCGGTGGCGGATTGTCCAGCAACGCTTGTGTTGACTGTGGCGCATGCGCAATGCCCCCCGCCACAAGGCAGGTCAGCGGCGCAAAGCTACGCGCTTCTTGCGGGTCATGTGTAACCATAAGGACACAGGTATTATTCTCTTCGGCCAGCCCCGCAACCAGCTCCAGCATCTCGAATTTCAGGGCGGGGCCAAGGGCGGCAAAGGGTTCATCCAGCAGCAAAATCGGGCGGGCGCGCAGCAACGCCCGCGCCAGTGCCGCCCGACTTTGCTGACCACCCGAAAGCTGTGCCGGTTTGCGCGCGCCCATCCCCGACAGGCCCACACGGTCCAACGCTGCCGCGATCCGTGTGTGATCAGCCCGCGTCAAACGCAGATCGGGCGACAGCCCCAGCCCGAGGTTCTGTGCGATCGTCAGATGCGGAAACAGGTTTTGATCCTGAAACACCGTGGTGATCGGCCGCGCGCCTGCCCCCATCTGCGTAAGGTCCGTGCCATCCCAAAGCACGCGCCCCGAACGGGCGGCGAAAAATCCGCCAACAACCGACAGCAGCGTGGATTTCCCCGCACCGGACGGGCCGATCACCGCGATCCGCGCGCCTTTGGCGGCCTTCCAATCGGCCGTCATGCGGAAATCACCTTGGGTAATGGTCAATTGGTCAAGATGCAGCATAGCGACGGCCCCAATGGTCAAAGGCCCAGAACAGGGCAAAGGAAAGGGCAACCAGCAACAGCGCGGCACTCGCTGCCGCCTCCATCCGGTAGGCCCCCATCAAACGTTGGACAAGCAGCGGCAAGGTTGCCTCCTCCTCACCCGCGAACAGCGCGATCACGCCAAGATCCCCCATCGACAACGCGGCCACAAGCCCCGCCGCAAAACCCAAAGGCCGCGCAAGCCGTGGCAGCACAACCCAGCGCAACCGCCCCCATACCGTCAGCCCGAGAGAGGCCGACAGGCGGTGGAAATCGGCGTAAAGGCTGCGGGCCTCGGGGGCCAGAATTCGAAAGGCAAACGGCAGCGACAGAGCGGCGTTAATGATAAAAGTCACCGGTAACGCAAGGCTGGCCGGGCGAAAATACGGCTGCAAAATCAGAAACAAACCCGTCCCCAACACCAGAGAGGACGCCGCGAGCGGCAAGGTCGCCGCCAGTGCGGGCCAAGCCTTGCCGCGCGCAGCGGCCATCGCCAGTACCAAAGCTGCCGCAATGCTCAGCGCGGTAGAACCGAGTGCGATGAGGATCGACCGGAGCGCCGCCGCCCACACCTGCGGTGGTAATGTGGCGAGCCCCGGCAAGCCATTCAGCACAACAGCCAACAGCGGCAGGGCCAGAAACATCGCAGCAAGGGTAATGGCCATGGCGTCCACGGTCCGGTGCCAGCCTGCGGGCGCAGGCGGCCCGCCTTCCCTACCAGCACCCACACCAAAGCCGGAAGGCAGGCTGATCCGCGTTGCCACACCGTAAGCCACGGCACAAAGGCCAAATTGCAACAGGGCCAGCCGCGCCGCCGTCGGCAAGTCAAAATCAAAGCGCAGCGCTTGATAGATCGCCAGCTCAATCGTGGTGGCGCGCGGCCCGCCACCCAAGGTCAGCGCCACGGCAAAGCTGGTCAGGCAAATCACGAAGATCACCAGCGCCGCCCCCGGAACCACCTCGCGCAGCATCGGAACCTCGATATGACGCTGAGTGGCCGAGGGCGAAAAGCCGAGGCTGGCGGCAAGGCGAAACCGTTCCGCCGGGATGGCCTGCCAGCCATGAAGGATCATGCGCACCGCCAGCGGCATGTTGAAAAACACATGCGCCAGCACCACGCCCGACAACCCGTAAATCGAGAACGTCGGGACCCCAAACCCACCCAGCAACGTATTGACCCATCCCGCGCGCCCGAACACCGCCAGCAACCCCAGAACGGCTACGATCACCGGCAGGATGAACGGCGCGCCCAGCGTCGCGATCAACAGCCCACGCCCGAAGAACCGCCGCCGCGCCAACGCCCGCGCCACCGGTATCGCCAGCACGATGGACAGGCCTGCCGACAGAAACGCTTGCCAAAGGGTGAACCGCAGGGCTGCAAGCTCTGCCCCGGAAAGGGAGAAGCTGTTGAGCGAGAGGCCCAAAGCGCCGAGCGGGGCCAGCAGAAGCAGTATAACCGCCGCCGCCAACCCCGCTGCGGTCAGCGAGAGAGCGCGCTCAGCCATTCGTCCAACGCGGGTTTGCGGGCGGCTTGTGCCTCCTCTGCGGTCATCAAAAGCGCCTTTTTCGGGGTGATCATCTGGTCAAAACCATCGGGCAAGCCGGCGGCAGGCATATGGGCGGGATACATCCAGTTTGTCGTGGGGATGATGGATTGAAACGCCTCTGACGCCATAAAGGCAAGGAACTGATCAGCAAGCTTTGGCTGCGGGGCGGCGGCAAGTTTGCCTGCAACCTCTACCTGCATATAGTGGCCTTCATCAAAAAGCGCCGCCGATTTGGTGGCGTCCTCCTCTGCGATCAGGTGATAGGCGGGGGAGGTGGTGTAGGAAAGCACCATATCCGCCTCTCCGGCGGAGAACATTCCGTAGGCCTCGGACCAGCCGGGGGTGACGGTGACGATGTTATCGGCCAGCGCCGCCCAAATCTCTGGGGCGCGCGGGCCATAGGCCGATTTCACCCAAAGCAGCAGCCCCAGACCGGGGGTGGAGGAGCGCGGGTCCTGGATCACGATTTTCAGGTCGGAAGCCGCCAGTTCTTCAAAGGTTTTTGGTGGCGTGGGCAACGTGGTGTTATCATGCACAAAGGCGAAATAACCCCAGTCATAGGGCAGGAAAATCGGGTCCGCGAAGGGCACGGGCAGATCATTCGTTGCCTCTTGTCCATGCGGCGCAAAAAGGCCGGTCTGGGCAGCACGGGCCGTCAGGTTGCTGTCGAGGCCAAGCACCACAGAGGCATCAGACCGCGCGCCTTCCAGCTGCAAACGGGCCAGAAGCTCGGCACCATCGCCCACGGCGGAAAATACCAGATCACAGCCGCAGATCGCCTCAAACGCGGTTTCAATCGCGGGACCCGGCCCCCATTCAGAGGTAAAGCTGTCATAGGTCAGGATGTTGAGCACCGGCGTCTCGGCATGTGCGGCGGGCGTAAATGCGACAAGGGCCGCAAGGGTCAGGTATTTCATCGGGATTTCCTTTATGTTTGCGTCACCGGCTAAGCGCGCGTTGCCATTCGGCCACGGCAGAATCGCGCAAGGTTGCGACGTCGTCCTCGGAATAAAACAGCGATTTTTGTGGCAGCTTCAGCTTGGCAAATTCGGGTGGCATCAAATCGGGATCAAGCTTGACCGGAAAGCCGAAATTCACCCGTGGGATCATTTCCTGAAACGTCTCGGAAAGGATGAAATCCATGAAGGCTTGCGCCAGTTCCGGCTGATCGGTGTTTGCGATCCGGCCCACAACTTCGGCGGTGAAATAATGACCCTCGTCGAAAATCGCGGCGACCTTGGTTTCGTCTTGCTCCACGATCAGATGGTAGGCGGGGGAGGTGATGTAGGACAGCACCAGATCCGCCTCACCGCGTGTGAAAAGACCGTATGACTCGGACCAACCTTTGGTGACGGTCAGGATGCGGGGGGCAAGGCGTTGCCAGTAATCCTCGGCGCGGTCACCGTAAACCGCCTTGACCCAAAGCACCAAAGCAAGCCCGCCGCCAGAGGAACGCGGGTCCTGGATCACGATTTTCACATCCTCGGGCAAGGCGGCCAGTGATTCAAAGTCATGCGGCGGGGTGGCCAACTTGGTGTTGTCATAGATGAAGGCGGTATCGCCGTAGTTAAATGGCAAGAAGGTGGTATCAGCCCATTCCACCGGCAGCGACAGAGTCGACAGGTCCTGATTATGCGGGCCGAAAAGGCCGGTTGCCCGCGCGCGCAGGGTTTCATCCGTGGAAATGCCGATCACGATATCGGCCTCGGTGCGCGCACCTTCCAGCATCAGGCTGGGGATCAGGTCGGTGGTGCGATACTGCAGATCGCAGGCACAAATATCCTCAAACGCTTGTTCGATTGCGGGGCCCGGCCCCCATTCCGACGCGAATGAGGTGGAGGCATAGACCGTAAGCACAGGCGTATCGGCCAATGCGGAGGTCGCGATAAAGGGTAAAAAGAAAAGTCGCTTTAACATGGGTCTCTCCATAAACGACGGCCGAAAGTCGGGATGGATCATTCCATGCACCTTCCCTCCGCCGGTTCTAACCGGTTCAGGTTCGACGGGTCTGTGGCTTTTGCCAAATCTCAGCCTTCTACAAAGGCTCCCCGAGGTGAGAGTGAGTCTAGCGCGCCGCGCAGCGGGGGCAAGGGCGAAATGCCCTAGCGCGCAATCCGGTAGGTAGAGGAAACGAGGCCCGAGGGGAAACTGCGGGTGGTTTGATGGGTCAAGGACACCTCTTCGGGCAAACTGCCGAACAGGGGGCGGCCCTGCCCCAACAGCACGGGCACGCGGGTTTGAGTGATTTCATCCAGCAAACCCTCTTGCAAGAATGACTGCAAAACCCGGCCACCATCAACATAGACCCGGCGCCAGCCCTCAAATGCCAGGACGGTCACAAGATCCGCTGGTGCCATATCGCTGATCACCACGATGTCCGCCAGATCTGCCGGAACATCCTCAACCGTTAGGCTTTGGCTCAGCACGATCACCGGCTGGGCATAGGGCCATTGGGCGAATTGACGAACGGTCTCAAACGTGCCCCGCCCCATGATGATCCCGTCGATGCTGGCGATAAAGGCATCATAGCCGTGATCCTCGCTGCCCGTATTGAACGGGTCCAGCCAATCAATGCTGCCATCGGGGCGCGCAATAAAGCCGTCAAGACTTGTTGCGATGAAGGCGTGGCAGGTCAGGGACATGGCGACAGCTTTCGTACGGGTTGTTTATAGGCAAAGGCCCCACCGTTTCGGGCGGGGCCTTTGCAAACGCACGTGATTAGATCAAACGTGCTTTTTCTTTGGGCCTTTGACAGCCGACCAGATCCGCTTGTTGGTCAGATAGAGCAGAACCGACAGGACAGACAAGAAGATCACAGCGGTAAAGCCTGCCTGCTTGCGGGCCATCATTTTTGGCTCGGCGGTCCACATCAAGAAGGCGGTCACGTCCTCGGCAACATTCTCGATGCTGTTTGAGTGGCCATCCTGATATTCCATCTGATCTTCATAGAGAGGCGGCGCCATAGAGATCCAGCCACCCGGAAAGGCAGTGTTCTCATAAAAGGTGGTGCCTGCTTCTTCCTTTTCCTCGCCGGTATAGCCTTTGAGCAATGAGGCGATATATTCCGGTCCGCCAATACCCTTCACGAACTGGTTGATACCAGTACCCGCAGGGCCGTGGAAACCAGCGCGGGCCTTTGCCATCAAGCTTAGGTCCGGGGCGTTAGGATCGCCGTGTGGCGGAAAGTGATCAGTGGGTTTGCGAGGCCGGAAATCATCCAGCTCCGCATCAAAGATCTCCATCTCGGCGGCATAGGCGCGCACCTGATCCTCGGGCAAATGTGGGCCGCCCTTATCCGCCAAGGCGCGGATCGGGACGAACTTCAACCCGTGGCAGGCCGAACAGACCTCGGTGTAGACCTGCAAGCCGCGCTGAAGCTGATGCTCATCATAGGTGCCGAACGGACCTTCAAAGCTGAACGCCACATCTTCGACATGACCTTCATCACCGGCGGCCATTGCCGAGCCAGCCCCAAGAATGAGGGCGGAAACGGCGCTGATTGCGATTTTACGAAACATAATCATCAGTTCCTTTGTCCTCACTCTGCCGGATCGGCGTAATGGGATTTGAAGTCTTCCTCAATCGTGGCGGGCGTCGGCAGTGGTTTTTCAAACACACCCAACAGCGGCAAGATTACGAGGAAATAGGCGAACCAATAGGCAGAGGCGATCAACGAAATCCAGTCGTAAGGGAAATCAGTCGGACGCGCGCCAACCCACATCAGCACCATGAAATCGACGCACAGCAGGAAGAACCAGCCTTTGAACATCGGGCGGTAACGGCCCGAACGTACCGAGGAGGTGTCCAGCCAAGGCGCCAGTGCCATGACAGCAATCGCGCCGAACATTGCGATCACACCAAAGAACTTCGCGTCAACGATGCCGAAGGTCACAATGCTGGTCAACTGCACAACCCAGACGTCTGCGGTAAAGGCACGCAGAATCGCGTAGAAGGGCAAGAAGTACCATTCCGGCACGATATGTGCAGGCGTCGCCAGCGGGTTTGCCTCAAGGTAGTTATCGGGGTGGCCAAGGTAGTTTGGCATGAAACCGACAATCGCGAAAAACACAACCATGATCACGGCCAGCGCGAACAGGTCTTTGATCACGAAGTAAGGCCAGAAGGGCAATGTGTCTTTCTCGGCTTCGGCTTTCGACGTGCGGCGCACTTCGACACCGGTCGGGTTGTTGTTGCCGGTCGAGTGGAAAGCCCAGATGTGGATTGCGACAAGTGCGGCAATCACGAATGGCAGCAGATAGTGCAAGCTGAAGAAACGGTTCAGCGTGGCGTTATCAACGGCAGGGCCGCCCAAAAGCCAAGTCTGGATCGATTCGCCGATGCCCGGAATAGCGCCGAACAGCCCGGTGATCACAGTCGCGCCCCAGAAGGACATCTGGCCCCAAGGCAAAACATAGCCCATGAACGCCGTGCCCATCATGCACAGATAGATGATCATCCCGATAATCCACGTAATCTCACGCGGGGCTTTGTACGAACCGTAGTAAAGGCCGCGGAAGATGTGCAGATAAACAGCGATAAAGAACAAAGACGCGCCGTTTGCGTGCAGATAGCGCAGCATATGGCCGCCGTTCACGTCGCGCATGATGTGCTCAACACTTGCGAAAGCAAGGCTGACATGTGGCGTGTAGTGCATCGCAAGCACGATGCCGGTAGCAATTTGCATCACCAGACAGACCGTCAGAACGATGCCCCAGATCCACATCCAGTTCAGGTTCTTGGGTGTGGGGATCATCAAGGTGTCATAGGCCAAACCAACGATCGGTAGGCGCTTGTGAATCCATTTCTCAATGCCCGTTTTGGGCTCGTAATGGTCGTGCGGAATTCCGGCCATGATATATCCTTACCCGAGCTTGATGGTTGTTTCGTCCGTAAATTCCGCGACGGGAATCCACAGATTTTCTGGTGCCGGTCCTTTGCGGATACGGCCAGCGGTATCGTAGTGCGAGCCGTGGCAAGGGCAGAACCAGCCGCCAAAGTCACCCGCGCCATCACCGATAGGCACGCAACCCAAATGGGTGCAGACGCCGATCATCACCAGCCATTCACCGGCTTCATCCATCGTGCGGTTCATATCCGAGGCGTCGGTATCGGGTTTATTCGGGTTTTCCGAGGTCTGGTCGATCAGCCCGGAAATTTCGACCGCGCGCGCAGCGTCGATCTCATCTTGGGTGCGGCGGCGAATGAAAACCGGCTTGCCAAGATATTTCACCGTCAGCTGTGTGCCTGGCTCCATATCCGCAACATCGACAAAGATAGAGGACAAAGCCTGCACATCTGCCGACGGGTTCATCTGATTGACAAGCGGCCAAACGGCAGCCCCTGTGGCAATCGCACCAGCGCCTGCCGTGGCGTAATACAGGAAATCCCTGCGGGTGCCTGCGTGTTCGTCTGCGTGGGACACGAGAATTCTCCCTTCCGAGGGCTACATCATGCAACCCATGTCATAACCGGGCCACGACTAATACGCGCCCCTATGCTGGGCTATTTAGCGCCAGAAACCGCCTACGTCCAGCGGACAAAGCCGCGCATCTAGGTATTGCGTGGCCGAAATGCAACCGGACGGCCCGGGAATCAGCAAAAATCCAAGACCGCCCGTCGCTAGCTTCTGAAATCAGCGGGAAAACCAGCCCCCGACAGACACCGAAAAGCGTTACGCTGGGGGAACAGTGGCCTTCATGCTGTCACGCGCGGCAAAATCCGCCTCCCATTTGGCAAGCGCTGGCCGTCCTTCGCGCCAATTGCGCACACCATGGCGGAAATCCACATAGGCAAGCGCGCAAGCAACCGCGATCTGCCCCATATCAAGCGCGCCGTGCAAATGCGCCATCCAGCGATTTTCCAACGCATCCAGCGCGCGGTCAACCTTGGCCCACTGCCCCTCGACCCAGGCGTCATAGCGTTTATCCTCGGGGCGGACCCGCGTTTCATAGACCATCAAAATAGCCGCATCAAGCATGCCATCCGCCGTCGCCTCCAGCGTCAGCGTGTCCCAAAGCCGCGCGCCTTCCGGATAAAGCCCTGCCTCAAAATGCGTATCCAGATAGCGCGTAATCACCCGGCTGTCATAAAGCGCACAGGCACCTTCACGCTCCAGCGCAGGAATCTTTCCCAGCGGATTTTGTGCCAAGGGGGCGGTGCCCACATTGACCGGATTTCCGCTTGCCACCTCTAGCGTGATCGCATCGGATTTACCGGCCTCAGCCAGCAAAACCATTATTTTCCGCGCATAAGGCGATGTGGGGGAGTAAAAAAGACGCATCCGTTTTCCTTTAACCATAGCGCATAACGCGCGGGGCCATTCTTGTTCAACAAGCTTGCAGCATGCAAGGCAATCGCCCAGAAAGGAAGAAATCTTTGGAGGAATGCATCCCGTGACCGACACAACCGCGCTTCACCTGCCTGCCGCCGACCCGCTTGATGCCGACATTACGGCCTATTTTGCGAAATGTGAGGAAAAGCTGGGATTGGTCCCGAATGTCCTGCGCGCCTACAGCTTTGATCAGGCGAAACTGCGGGCCTTCATGGAAATGTATAACGATCTGATGCTGGCCCCCTCGGGCCTTAGCAAGATGGAACGGGAAATGATCGCCGTTGCCGTCTCGGCCGAGAATCGCTGCGTGTATTGCCTGACGGCCCATGGTGCGGCACTGCGCCAGCTTTCGGGCGATCCGGCATTGGCCGAGGTGATTGCGCAAAACTGGCGGGCGGCGCCCTTGGAGGCACGGCAAAAAGAAATGCTGCGCTTTGCGGTCAAGCTGACGAACGCGCCGAAGGATATGGAGGAAGCCGACCGTCAAGCGCTTCGTATGGCAGGGTTTTCAGATCGTGACATCTGGGATATCGCCGCCGTCACGTCCTTTTACAACATGTCGAACAGGCTTGCCGCCGCCACGGAAATGCAACCAAATCCTGAATATCACGGCGCGGACAGATAGGGCAGCCAAGCCACCCTATCCTTGGTTTTCATGCGGCAAGATACATTGCATGGGCACGACGGAACGAGAGCAACTTCTTCTGGCTTTCGTCCCAAAGGTGCAGGCGCGCACAAGAGATGCTTTCGCTGACCGTCATCCGTTGGCTTTCATCCAGAATCGGATGTTCCTTGATCACCTCTGTCAGGCGATAAAAGGGGATGCGACTGTACAGATGATGCACATGGTGAATCCCGATATTCGCGGAAAACCACTGCAATGGCTTGGGCAGAACGTAATGCGAAGACCCCGCAAGGGCTGCTTCATGCAACTGCCACTCTTCGTTTTTGCGCCAATGGGTGTCTTCAAACTGGTGCTGCACATAAAACAGCCAAACCCCGGCAGAGGCGGCAACGATCCAAGTTGGCAAAACCACCAGCAAAAGCGGCGTCCAGCCCCCGAAATAAACCAGGGTCGCAACGCCCGCCAGCAAGGCCGCATTTGTTCCCATCGCGGAAATCCAGAACGAAGCCCCTGATTTCATCAAGCCGTAGGGGATGCGATTCTGCACCAGAAAGATATAGGCAGGCCCAAGCAGGAACAGCGTAAACGGGCTGCGATAAACGCGGTACATAAAGCGGCCAAAGCGCGAGCGGGCCAGATATTCATCCACCGTCAAGGTCGTCACATCACCGATTCCGCGCATATCCAGATTACCGGCGGCGGAATGGTGGATCGCGTGTTGCCGACGCCACACGTGGTAAGGTGTCAGGGTAAAGACGCCCAAAGAGCGCCCAACCCAGTCGCTGACCTTGCGGTTGGCATAAAAGGAGGCGTGGCCGCAGTCATGCTGAATGCAGAACAGGCGCACCAGAAACAACCCGTTCACAGCCCCCAAAGCAAAGGCCGCAAGCCCGCTATACTGCAGCACCCATAGCGCCACAGCCCAGATTGAAATGAAAGGCACCATTGTCACCAGCAGCTCATAGGTGCTGCGGCTTGGATCAGGATCGCGGTATTTGGCAAGAACTTGTAGCCATTCACGTGCAGTTCTGTTCTGGTCTGGCATGGCAGCGGATGCGGCATCCCGCAGGTTTTGGATGTTCATTCGACGGATGTCTTCCCTAGTAGGTAACTGCACTTGTCTAAAAATTTGCGCAAAATGCGCCATTAGATTACCTAGATAAGCCAATCTTGGGCTTGTGGCAATCTTGTGAAACGCTCCTTGGGGCTTTGTGTCGCAGGATAAGCGCACAATTACCCCTTACGGCATGAAAAAACCGCCGAGGTTTCCCATCAGCGGTTCATTCAAATCGTTCAAGACCGTCGGCTGGATCAGCCTTGACGTGCTTTGAAGCGGCGTTGCGTCTTGTTGATCACATAGACGCGGCCCTTGCGGCGCACGACCTGGCAGTCGCGGTGACGCAACTTCAGCGAGCGAAGCGAGTTTTTGACCTTCATGGGTCTTCTCCTTGTCGCGGCGCGCGTGCGCCGATTAAATCCTGATGTCCCCACATAACGCGGTGACGATGAACCTGCAACCAGTGATGGCGGCAAGAATGGTGGGCGGTACTGGGATCGAACCAGTGGCCACTACGATGTCAACGTAGTGCTCTACCGCTGAGCTAACCGCCCACGCAGCCGCAACGATCCCGCCATGACCCCTCTTTGACCCAAGTTCCAAAGACAGGGACGCGGGCGGAACCGCGTCGGTTGGCAGGGCTATAAAAGGAGTCGCCGACATGTTCAAGTGGTTTTGTGCAACAGGTTTTTATCTGATGGCATTTGGCAAATGAAATTTGCAGGCTATACCTAGTGCCACAAGGGGGAACCGCAGGTGTCTGACGCATACAATCTTTATCGGCCAAAGGTGCAAAGCGCATCTTTTGTCTTTTCCTCGCCCCACAGCGGGCGGGATTATGCGTCAACCTTCAAAGGGCAAAGCCGTTTGAACGCCCTTGCGCTTCGGTCTTCCGAGGATGCTTTTGTTGATCTGCTGTTCGCCGATGCCCCTGCCCATGGCGCGCCATTGCTGGCCGCATCTGCGCCGCGCGCCTATCTGGACCTGAACCGCGCGCAGGATGAGCTGGACCCTGCCCTGATCGAAAATGTACCGCGCAGCCCGCATAATCCGCGCATTCTGGCGGGGCTTGGCGTGGTGCCGCGTGTGGTTTCTGCGGGGCGGCACATCTATTCGGGACGAATCACCCGCGCCGACGCTGATGACCGCTTGGAACGTTACTGGCAGCCCTATCACCAACAGTTGCGCAGCCTGATGCGCGAGACGACAAAAACCTTTGGCGAGGCCGTGTTGATCGATTGCCACTCCATGCCGCATGACGCGATCGAGGGCCATAGCCGCATCAACGGCCCCCTGCCCGATGTCGTCTTGGGCGACCGCTTCGGGGCCTCTGCCGGCAATAGCGTGGTCAAAATGATCGAGGCCGCTTTTGTGGATGCCGGTTTGCGCGTTGCCCGCAATGCGCCCTTTGCGGGGGCCTATATCGCGCAGGCTTATGGCCGCCCGTCCCGTGGGCAACACGTGGTGCAGGTGGAAATTGACCGCAGGCTTTACCTCGATGAGGCGCGGGTGGAACCTCGCCCTGATTTCGCAGAATTTCAACGGCTGATTTCAGGGGTGATTTCACGAATCACGGGGGCAGCAGAAGATATTCCGATGGCCGCCGAATAAGGCAAAAGCCCCGACCTTTTGGCCGGGGCTTTCAATTCAGGCGATCAATGTACTGCTGCGATTTGCGGCTTTTCGCGCTGCGAGGCGCTGACGCGATCCCCGATCAACAAGCCTTCCTCGCTGGCTGAAACCTTGATGGTGGTTCCGTCCAACACCTCACCCGACAAGATCATCTCGGCAAGCGGATCTTGCAGGCTGCGTTGGATAACGCGTTTCAAAGGCCGCGCACCAAACACAGGGTCATAACCCTCAGCCGCCAACCAATCGAGCGCGTCCTGGTCCAGATCAAGCGTGATCTTGCGGCTGGCGAGCCGGTTTTCCAACCGCTTCATCTGGATCGTTACGATGCCTGCCATATCCGTGCGTGCAAGGCGGTCAAAGATGATCGTTTCATCCAGACGGTTCAGGAACTCTGGCCGGAAGTGATTGCGCACCGCCTCCATCACCTGCGCCCGTGCAGGCGCCGGATCGGCCCCGTCAGGAAGCTGGCTTAACGCCACCGCGCCAAGGTTGGACGTCAGGATGATCAGCGTTTGCTTGAAATCCACCGTCCGGCCTTGGCCATCGGTCAGCATCCCGTCATCCAAGACCTGCAACAGCACGTTGAACACATCCGGATGCGCCTTTTCCACCTCGTCAAACAGCACGACCTGATATGGACGACGCCGAACAGCCTCGGTCAGGACCCCGCCCTCGTCATAGCCGACATAGCCGGGAGGGGCACCGATCAAGCGGCTAACCGCATGTTTTTCCATGAACTCGGACATATCGATACGCACCATGGCCTGATCGTCATCAAAGAGATACTCGGCCACAGCTTTAGTCAGCTCTGTCTTGCCCACACCGGTTGGGCCAAGGAACAGGAACGAGCCAAGCGGCCTGTTCTCATCGTTCAGCCCTGCCCGCGCACGCCGCACCGAATTGGCCACGGCTTTCAGCGCCTGATGCTGACCGATCACCCGTTTGCCAAGCTCGTCTTCCATCTTCAAAAGCTTCTCACGCTCACCTTCCAGCATCTTGGTGGTCGGAATACCGGTCCAGCGTTCCACCACCTCGGCGATTTGCTCGGGGCGCACGGCCTCTGACACCAGCGCATCGGTTTCCAAGCCTTCCGAATCGGCCAGTTGCTTTTCAAGCTGCGGAATGATGCCGTAGGAAAGCTCCCCGGCTTTGGCCAAGTTGCCTTCGCGTTTGGCGGCATCCAAATCCGCGCGCGCCCGGTCCAGCTTTTCCTTCAGATCACGACCCGATTCCATCTTGGCGCGTTCGGACTGCCATTTGGCGGTCAGGCTGTCCGATTGCTCCATCAGGTCGGCCAGTTCTTTTTCCAGCTTTTCAAGACGGTCTTTTGATGCCGTGTCGTCTTCTTTCTTCAATGCTTCCGCCTCGATCTGCAATTGCAGGATTTGACGGTCAAGCTGGTCCAGCTCTTCGGGTTTGCTGTCCACTTCCATGCGCAGACGGCTTGCGGCCTCATCCATAAGGTCGATCGCCTTATCGGGCAGGAAACGGTCGGTGATATAGCGATGCGAAAGCGTTGCCGCAGCCACCAAAGCACTGTCAGAGATCCGCACACCGTGGTGCATCTCGTATTTGTCCTTGATACCGCGCAGGATAGAGATTGTATCCTCTACCGTTGGCTCCGTCACCATAACCGGTTGGAAACGGCGGGCGAGGGCCGCATCTTTTTCCACATATTTGCGGTATTCGTTCAGCGTGGTGGCCCCGACACAGTGCAGCTCTCCACGGGCCAAGGCAGGCTTGATCAGGTTGGCCGCATCCATCGCCCCATCGGCTTTGCCCGCGCCAACAAGCGTGTGCATCTCGTCAATGAACAAGATCACCTCGCCAGCGGCGGCTTCAATTTCCTTGAGTATGGCCTTGAGGCGTTCCTCGAATTCACCACGGTATTTCGCACCGGCAATCAGCGCGCCCATATCCAGCGCCATCAGCCGCTTGTTGCGCAAGGATTCCGGCACATCGCCGTCAATGATGCGCAGGGCCAAACCTTCGGCAATCGCGGTTTTACCAACGCCGGGTTCCCCGATAAGCACCGGGTTATTTTTGGTACGGCGCGAAAGCACCTGCATCGTGCGGCGGATTTCCTCATCCCGACCGATGATTGGGTCGATCTTGCCGTCACGCGCCGCTTGCGTCAGGTCGCGGGCGTATTTCTCCAGCGCTTCATAGCTGTCTTCGGCGCTCGCGCTATCGGCGGTGCGGCCTTTGCGAATATCGTTGATTGCGGTGTTCAGGTTCTGGGCGTTGATACCCCCCGCCACCAGCGCATCCTTGGCATTGGTATTGGTCATGGCCAGCGCCATCAAGACACGTTCCACCGGCACGAAACTATCGCCCGCCTTCGTCGCCAGCTTTTCCGATTCGTCCAGCACCCGTGCGGTTGACGGGTCCATATAGGGCTGCGCATCCCCTGACACCTTGGACATTTTGCCAAGCGTCAGATCAAGCGCTTGTACCACGCGCGACGGGTCGCCGCCCGCACGGGTGATCAGGTTGGATGCCATACCCTGCTCATCATCCATCAAGGCCTTGAGCAAATGTTCGGGGGCAAGCCGTTGGTGGCTTTCGCGCATGGCAATAGTTTGGGCAGCCTGCAAGAAGCCGCGCGACCGCTCCGTGAACTTTTCTAGGTTCATCGGTATTCTCCTTTTTCTGATAAAGCGCCCGGCGTTTGGGATGCCCGATTACGGCACACCCCCTGTTTCGGGCCTCAGGTTAAATTTGGGGGCCGGCCTGTCCTTTTTCAAGCGTTTACTGGCGCGCATTCCCCAAAAAAAATCAAAAACGGTGCGGCAAATTGCCCCTTATTTCCGCGCTTTGGGGGTAAGCAGCTTTTCAGGACGCATCGCCTCGGCGGCTTTGAACAGGCTGAAGGTCTGGTTCACATAATTCACCGCGCCCGAGATTTTCTCCATATAAGATTCCAGCTCGGGGGTGCGCTCGGCCTCTACCAGTTGCACGGGGCGGTCGGGGCCGTTGGCCTCGAACTGGCAATAAAACAGCGGCTCGCCGCGACGCAAAATCAGATCCTTGGAGGTGTCATGCCATTCAAACGCCCACATCAACGGGCGCGGCCAAAGGTTCAACGGATAGCGCCCGCCAAAGATCGTGCCGGGCAGCGGATCGGGGCGGTAATGCGCGAAGGTGCCAAGTTGGGTCAAATAGACGGTCTCATCGGCGATAAAGCAATAGGGCAGCATCAGTTGCACCGTTGGCCTGTCGGGATAGCGCCATTCGGTCTCGTTCACCATCATGATCACTTCAGAGATTTTATTGGACCGGATAGGTGACGCCGCCCCTGCCCGGTTGATCAGACGTGGCTTGCCCTTTTCATCGCGATCAAAGCCGATATGCAGATCAAACGGGCAGTTCACCACGAAATAGCGGCTTTCCATCTGGATCACTGCGGGGCAACGGCTGGCCGATTTTGCATGTTTCTTGTTGGTCTGCCGCATGATCATCCGCTCGGGCGGGTCATAAAGCACGGCGCCCTTGTCCTTGGTCAGGAACCAGCCAACGGTGACGGGGCCGGATGCGGGGCCATCCTCGGGGCGCTCAAATTCTAGCGAGACTTGCATAATGGGCCTTATCATTTTGATTTTGCAATGATCCAAGCCCGCCACGGGGGCCAAGTCAATGCGGCACGCTTGACAGCCCGCCGATTAGCGCCCATCACGCAGCGGTTTTGCCAAAGATAAGGGGATTATGATGGCCGATGATCGTTTGATCGTTGCATTGGATGTGGCGAATGTCGTGCAAGGGATGGAAATTGCGCGCCAGATTGGTGACGCCGTGTCTTTTTACAAGATCGGTCTTGGCATGCTGACCGGCGGCGGGCTGGCGCTGGCCAACGAGCTGAAACAGGAACATGGCAAGCGCATCTTTCTGGACATGAAGTTCTTTGACATCGGCGCCACGGTTGAGGCCGCCGTGCGTGGCATCGCCCAATATGACCTTGATTTCCTGACGGTTCACGGTGACCCCCAAGTGGTGCGCGCTGCCAAAGAGGGCGCCGCCGGCACCAACCTGAAAATTCTGGGTGTGACCATCCTGACCTCGCTTGACCGCGCCGATCTGGATGCAAACCTGATCAAACAGGGCGACCTTGCCCAGATCACGCTGGAACGCGCCAATAACGCATTAGAGGCCGGTGCCGATGGCGTCATCGCCAGCCCGCATGAGGCTGCCTTGATCCGTGCGTTGCCCGTGGCAGATGGCCGGTTGATTGTGACCCCCGGCGTGCGCCCCACCGGTGCCGCCAGCAATGACCAAAAGCGCATCGCCACCCCCGCCAACGCAATTTCCGCAGGGGCCGATCATATCGTCGTCGGCCGCCCCATCTGGCAAAACAGCGATCCACGGCAGGCCGCACTGGACCTGCTGGGCGAATTGCCTGCCCGCTAATTTCAAGGACATCGAAATGCCCCAAATCAACAGCCTTTTCGTCACCCGCCTTTACCGCGCCGCCCTGTCCGAACTGGGCAAATCCCCCACACCCGACGCGCTGGAGGATAGCTGCCTTGGCATCGCCGAGGATGATACCGCAGGGCAGGACTGGTGCGAGGAACATAAATTCCCCGGCTATACCTCTTATGCCTCGCTTGATGATCTGGCTTGGCGTGACCCTGTGTTCAAGGATCTGGTCAAGCTGATCGACAAACATGTGGCCGCCTTTGCAAAAGATCTTGCCTTTGATCTGGACGGCAAGAAGCTGAAAATGGATTCGATCTGGATCAACATCCTGCCCCAAGGCGGTATCCACACCTCGCATATCCACCCCCATAGCGTGATCAGTGGCACGACCTATGTATCTGTGCCGCCGGGGGCTGGCGCGCTAAAGCTGGAAGATCCGCGCCTGCCGATGATGATGGCCACCCCTACCCGCACCAAAGACGCGCCCGAAGGGTTGCAAAACTTTGTCTTTGTCGCCCCCGAACCCGGTGAGATTGTGCTGTGGGAAAGCTGGCTGCGCCATGAAGTGCCAATGAACATGGCCGAAGACGACCGCATCAGCATCAGTTTCAACTATAACTGGGGCTGATCAAAACCCGCAATCATTAGCGCCACCCTAACAATCCAGATGCAATTTCCCACAATTGAGGTGAAAAACCATCAAGGGGGGTGCTTGCAGGGGCCAAACACCCTGCCTATATATCCACCGTAGCCGGAAAAGGCGGCCGTGCCTTGCCGTCAACAACTGGGATCGGGGATCAGGGGCCATAACGGGCCTGACCCCCACAACATCGCCGAAGAATAAGAGGTATTTATCATGGCCAAAATCATTGGGATCGACCTCGGGACCACGAACTCTTGCGTCGCCATCATGGATGGTTCGCAACCCCGAGTCATTGAAAACGCGGAAGGTGCTCGCACCACGCCATCAATCGTAGGCTTCACGGAAACGGAACGCCTTGTGGGTCAGCCGGCCAAGCGCCAGGCTGTGACCAACCCCTCCAATACGGTCTTTGCCGTCAAACGCCTGGTCGGTCGCCGCATCGACGACAAACACGTTGCCAAAGACAAGAAAAACCTGCCCTACGACTTGGTAGATGGCGGCAATGGCGACGCTTGGGTGCAAGTGCGCGGTGAAAAATATTCGCCAAGCCAGATCTCTGCATTCATCTTGGGTAAGATGAAGGAGACCGCCGAAAGCTATTTGGGCGAAGAAGTAACGCAGGCCGTTATCACGGTTCCCGCCTATTTCAACGACGCCCAGCGTCAGGCCACCAAGGACGCAGGCCGCATTGCCGGTCTGGAAGTGCTGCGGATCATCAACGAGCCGACAGCTGCCGCTTTGGCCTACGGTCTCGACAAGAAAGAAAGCCGCACGATCGCTGTTTATGACCTTGGTGGTGGTACATTCGATATCACCATTCTGGAAATCGACGACGGTCTGTTCGAAGTGAAATCGACCAACGGCGACACTTTCCTTGGCGGTGAAGACTTTGACATGCGCATCGTGAATTACCTCGCCGAGGAATTCAAGAAAGAGCATGGCGTTGACCTGACCAAAGACAAGATGGCGCTTCAGCGTTTGAAAGAAGCTGCGGAAAAAGCAAAAATCGAGCTTTCTTCCAGCCAGCAGACCGAGATCAACCAGCCGTTCATCTCCATGGGCTCTGACGGGCAGCCGCTGCACATGGTCATGAAACTGACCCGTGCCAAGCTGGAATCGCTAGTCGGCGATCTGATCAAAGCCTCGATCAAGCCATGCCAAGCCGCGTTGAAAGATGCAGGCCTGTCCACTGGCGACATCGACGAAGTGGTTCTGGTCGGTGGTATGACCCGTATGCCTCGCGTTATCGAAGAGGTGACCAAATTCTTTGGCAAGGAACCGCATAAGGGTGTGAACCCTGATGAGGTTGTGGCCTCGGGTGCCGCTATTCAGGCCGGTGTTTTGCAAGGCGACGTCAAAGACGTTGTGCTGCTCGACGTAACCCCGCTTTCGCTTGGTATCGAAACCCTTGGCGGCGTGTTCACCCGTCTGATTGACCGGAACACGACCATTCCGACCAAGAAGTCCCAAGTGTTCTCGACCGCCGAAGACCACCAGAGCGCCGTGACGATCCGCGTGTTCCAGGGTGAGCGTGAGATGGCTGCGGACAACAAGATCCTCGGCCAGTTCAATCTGGAAGATATCCCGCCCGCACCACGTGGGATGCCACAGATCGAAGTGACTTTTGACATTGACGCAAACGGTATCGTTTCCGTGGGCGCCAAGGATAAAGGCACCGGCAAGGCGCAAAACATCACCATCCAGGCCTCGGGTGGTCTGTCCGATAGCGATATCGAGCAAATGGTGAAAGACGCCGAAGCGAACGCCGAATCGGATAAGGAACGCCGCGAGCTGGTGGAAACCCGCAACCAGGCCGAAAGCCTGCTGCACTCCACCCGCAAATCGCTGGACGAGCATGGCGACAAGGTGGACCCATCCACTGTCGAAGCCATCGAGCTGGCGATGCAGCCCTTGGAAGAGGCGCTCAAGGCGGAAGATGCCGGGAAGATCAAATCTGGTATCCAGAACCTGACAGAAGCTGCGATGAAGCTCGGTGAAGCCATCTACAAGTCTAGCCAAGAGGCCGAAGACGGTGCGGAAGCCCCTGATGAGGCCCGCCCAGTAGATGATGATATCGTCGATGCCGATTTCGAGGATCTGGACGACAACAAGCGGAAGTAACACCGCCGGAACGACAAATGGGGCGGCCTAATTCAACGGGCCGCCCCTCTGCCGTTCCAAGAGCAGAGGTTTGCCATGGCAAAACGCGATTATTATGACGTACTCGGGGCCACGCGCGGCGCTTCGGCCGATGAGCTGAAGAAAGCCTATCGCGGCAAGGCCAAAGAACTGCACCCTGACCGTAACTCCGACAATCCCAAGGCTGAAGAGCAGTTCAAAGAAGTGAACGAGGCTTATGAAGTCCTGAAGGATGCTAACAAAAAGGCCGCCTATGACCGTTATGGTCATGCAGCCTTTGAAAACGGAATGGGCGGAGGCGGCGGCCGACCTGGCCCGCAAGGCGGCCAAGGTGATTTTGCATCAGCCTTTTCGGATGTATTCGATGACCTGTTTGGCGATTTCATGGGTGGCCAACGCGGTGGCGGACGGTCGCGTGCGCAGCGTGGGTCTGACTTGCGCTACAACCTTCGGGTGACGCTGGAAGAAGCCTTTTCGGGCATTCAAAAAACCATCAATGTACCCACCTCGATTGCCTGTGATTCCTGTCGAGGGACCGGCGCCGATGGTGGCGCAGAGCCTGTGACCTGCCCGACCTGTTCGGGTATGGGAAAAGTCCGCGCACAGCAGGGCTTTTTCACGGTGGAACGCACTTGCCCTACCTGTAACGGCATGGGGCAGACCATCAAGAACCCTTGCAAGAAATGTGCCGGCGCAGGACGGGTGGAACAGGAACGCGCGCTCTCGGTCAATATTCCTGCAGGCGTTGAAACTGGCACCCGTATTCGTTTGGCGGGCGAAGGCGAGGCTGGCTTGCGGGGCGGCCCGACCGGTGATCTCTATATCTTTATCGAGGTACGGGAACATGCGATCTTCCAACGCGAAGGCGTGCATCTTTTCTGCCGCGTACCGGTGACAATGGCGACCGCAGCCCTTGGCGGCGAGGTCGAAGTGCCCACCATCGACGGCGGAAAAAGCCGTGTGAAAGTACCCGGTGGCAGCCAGACCGGCAAGCAAATGCGCCTACGGTCCAAGGGTATGCCCGCGTTGCGCGGCGGCGGTGTTGGCGACATGCTAATTGAGCTGGCGGTCGAGACGCCGGTGAACCTGACCGGAAAGCAAAAAGAGCTTTTGCGGGAGTTTGAGAAGCTGTCAGAAGACAATAATCCCGAAGGTCGGACATTCTTTTCCAAGGTGAAAACCTTTTGGGAAGGGATGAAAGGCTAAGGAGCTGCAAAAGGCGGAGGGATCGACCCTCCGCCTTTTGCCCTGCCGGGGATACGTTGCGACTGCGGGTTGTATTCTGGCCATGTGCCGTCCTGGTAAGACGGACGTTTCTTCAAGTTTACTTTCGGCCGTTAACCCTTAGTTTACCATGACGTGCCACTATCGTGGCATGAGTCAGAACCGCGCCTTTCAAGAAGCCTCTATGCCGCTGTTTCCGGAGATGGATGAGGCCGTGGTTGTGGTGCCCCCTTCGGGCAAAGTTCCCTCTTATCTTGCAGATCACCGCAAACGCCTACGCACCCGTTTTATGGAGGGTGGGGCTGCGGCAATGCCCGATTATGAGCTTCTGGAATTGGTGCTGTTTCGGGCGATCCCTCGACAGGATGTGAAGCCCCTTGCGCGCCGGTTGCTGGATACCTTTGGCGATTTCAATCGGGTTGTGACAGCACCTCAGGCACGTCTGCTCACGATACAAGGCGTCGGCGGGGCCGTGGTGCAGGAGCTTAAAATTGTTGAAGCTGCTGCCCAGCGAATGATGCGGGCCAAGGTGATGCATACGGCAGTGCTATCCTCGTGGGACGCGCTGGTGGACTATTGTCACACCGCCATGGCCCATAGGGAAACGGAGCAATTCCGCATTCTCTTTCTTGATCGCAAGAACGTACTGATTGCAGATGAAGAACAGGCCCGGGGAACGGTTGACCATGTACCGGTCTACCCTCGGGAGGTGGTAAAGCGGGCCTTGGAGTTGAACGCCAGCGCCCTGATACTGGTTCACAATCATCCATCCGGTGACCCGACACCATCGGAAGCGGATATTATCATCACCGGCCAAATACAGGACGCCGCGCAAGTCCTTGGCGTCACGCTACACGACCATCTGATCATCGGAAAGGAGCGGGAGCTCAGCTTTCGGGCCAGCGGATATCTTTAGCGGGAGGCATCGGGCGATGTTTCAAACCCCTGACTTATCTGGCTGAGGCAAGCCTCAGGTCAGGCAGCGGATTGGCCATGACCAGAATATCGCCGATAGCATCACAGGAAGGCGTGGCCATCGTCAGATCGGTCTTGCTCAACACTCCGGCCTCGCTCAACAGCATTTCCCCCAGCAATTCGCGATTACAGGTTAAATCCGTCACCGCAACCTCAATGGTCAGATCAACCGAGACATCCCGACTTAGCGGGAACGTATAAACCGCAGCCTGCATAGGAAGCGGAGTGGTCGCATCGCCCAGCATGCTCAGATACCCGCCGTCTTTGGGCAAGCCTTGCAAGTTGTGGGCGGCCTCATCGCCAGAACGGATGCCATTTTTGAATGCGACCAGCTCAAATCGGTCTTGCGCAACCCATTGCAAGGCAAACCGGCGGTAAAGACCCAAATCCGGCAAGGGTTCTGCGCCACGAACACTGTCGCCATTGTTGAAATGGACTGCCACCTCACCGCCAGGTTCCATTCCCGGCAGGCTGGTGAACAGAGCGCCCGTAGCCGAGGTCATGGCCGTCACAGCAAGGCCACCATGGCGCAGCACGACACGCTCCGATACGTGGCAAGGGGCGATCAACGTCAGCCCCAGCGTGGCATCGGGGCTGGCAACCACTTCCAACGCAACCGGACAGGCCGGAGCCTCAACAGGCATGACAGCGGCCTCTGGCGGCGCCTCGGGGCGAATGGTGACGGGGGCCTGCACAGCGGGGGGCTGGGTGACAATGTCCACAGGGTCCAGGCTGGCCGCAAGCGCCGTAACCGATTGCGGATCAATTGTAAGGTTGGCCTGTTTTGTCGGCCCATCAGCCTCATCCTGCAACAGCTTGGTTCCGCCAAGCGTGACAGCAAGAGTTGCAATCGCCAATGCTATTTTGCGTTTCATATCCATCATCTAGCCTCTGCCATTGAAGGCCTATCCTTGTTGCGAAGCAAGGCGCGGGCATGGCGAGAATAGGGAAAACTTCTCATACATCGCGACAAAAGCAAGGATAATGCATCAAAAAAAGCAAAAAGGGGCAGAAAAACTGCCCCTTCTTTTTATGACTCTCCGATGCTTGATCCTATGCCAACTTCCCGTGGCAATGCTTGAACTTCAAGCCCGAACCACAAGGGCAAAGCTCGTTCCGGCTGGGATTGCCCCATGTTGTCGGATCGTTTTCATCAAAGCCGTTTGCGGCAACTTCTGCCTCTGGCGCATCATGGCTTGTCTTGGCGGCACCCGCAGTAGCGTTTTGTTGGGCCTGGTATTGCTCCAGCATAACGCGCTGCTCTTCCTCGGTCAGCGGACGCACCTGAGACAGACGCTGCGTCACATCCTGCCGCAAGGAGTTTAGCATGGATTCGAACAGCCCGAAGCCCTCGGTTTTATATTCCGACAGCGGATCGCGCTGCGCATACCCGCGGAACCCCACGACAGAGCGCAAATGTTCCAGCGTCAACAGATGTTCGCGCCATTTGGCATCGATTGTCTGCAACAGCACCTGCTTTTCGATGTTGCGCATCGTCTCGTCGCCAAAGGCCGCCAGCTTTTCTGTCATCTTGACGTCAGAGGCTTCGCAAATCCGCTCGCGCATCAACTCTTGGTCAACGCCCTCTTCCTTGGCCCAATCGACAATCGGCAGATCCATCGCCAGCTGTTCCAGAATGGCGGCGTGCAGCCCCTCAACCTTCCATTGATCAGCATAGGATTTGGCGGGCAGGTATTCATCAATCAGATCATCAATCACCTGATGGCGCATGTCCTCGGCGATTTCCGACAGATCCTCGGCTTCCATTATCTCTAACCGCTGGCTAAAGATCGCCTTGCGCTGGTCGTTCATCACGTCGTCGAATTTCAACAATTGCTTGCGGATGTCGAAGTTGCGGCCTTCAACCTTGGCCTGCGCCTTTTCCAGCGATTTGTTGACCCAAGGGTGAACAATCGCCTCACCTTCCTTCATGCCCAGCTTGGAGAGCACCGAATCCAACCGTTCGGATCCGAAAATCCGCATCAGGTCATCTTCGAGCGATAAGAAGAACGAGGACCGCCCCGGATCGCCCTGACGACCGGAACGACCGCGCAGCTGGTTATCGATCCGGCGGGATTCGTGGCGCTCGGTGGCCAGAACGAACAGCCCCCCCGCCGCGATAACCTTGGCCTTTTCGTCGGCATGTTCCGCGGCGATACGGGTGCGCAAGGCGTCGGGATCGGCATCCGGATCGGCGGCCAGCGCCTCCAGCACCTTCATATCGACGTTGCCGCCAAGCTGAATATCGGTGCCGCGACCGGCCATATTCGTCGCAATCGTCACCGCGCCGAATTTACCGGCGTCGGCCACAATCTGCGCTTCTTGCTCATGCTGGCGGGCGTTGAGGACGTTATGTTCGACGCCCTCAGCCTTCAGCATTTCTGAAAGCGCCTCGGATTTCTCAATCGAGGTGGTGCCGACAAGGATCGGCTGACCCTTTGCATGGGCCTCCTTTACCGATTTCACCACGCCTTCGAATTTTTCGCGTGCGGTGCGGTAAACTTGGTCGTGGTCGTCGACACGCGCAATCGGACGGTTGGTTGGCACTTCGACCACACCAAGCCCGTAGATTTCCATGAATTCCTCGGCCTCGGTGCTGGCCGTGCCGGTCATCCCGCCCAGCTTGTTATAAAGCCGGAAATAGTTTTGGAAGGTGACGGAAGCCAAAGTGATATTTTCCGGCTGAATCGCCACACCCTCTTTGGCCTCAATCGCCTGATGCAGACCGTCCGACAACCGCCGCCCGCGCATCATGCGGCCGGTGAATTCGTCGATCAGCATCACCTCGCCATCACGCACGATATATTGCTGGTCGCGCGCGAACAGCTTGTGCGCCCGCAGGGCTTGGGTGACGTGATGGACCAAAGTGGTGCTTTCGGGATCGTAAAGGTTTTGCCCCTCGGGCAGCAGGCCCGCCTCGCGCATGGCCTCCTCGATGAACTCGTTACCCTCATCCGTATAGGTCACATTGCGGGTTTTCTCATCCAGCTTGAAATGTTCCGGCAGGATCTGCGGGATCAAGGCATCGACGGATGTATAAAGCTCGCTGCGGTCTTGGGAGGGGCCGGAGATGATAAGGGGCGTGCGCGCCTCATCGATCAGGATGGAGTCCACCTCATCCACGATCGCGTAGAAATGCCCGCGTTGCGACATTTCCTCGATCGAGGATTTCATATTGTCGCGCAGGTAATCAAACCCAAGCTCGTTGTTGGTGGCATAGGTGATGTCGGCGCGGTAGGCCTCGCGCTTTTCGTCGTCGGCCTGATAGGGATAGACAACACCTGTCGTCATCCCCAAGGCACCGTAGACCTTGCTCATCCATTCGGCGTCACGCTTGGCCAGATAGTCGTTGACCGTGACGATATGCACGCCCTTGCCCGCCAATGCGTTCAGATAGGCAGGCAAGGTCGCCATCAGCGTTTTACCCTCACCGGTTTTCATTTCCGCGATATTGCCCTGATGCAAGAAAATCCCGCCCTTCAACTGTACGTCAAAGGCGCGCAGGCCCAAGGCGCGGCGCGCGGCCTCACGGCAGTTGGCAAATGCCTCGGGCAAAAGCGCATCAAGGCTTTCGCCCCCCTGCGCCCGCTCGGCAAGGCTTTGTGTTTTGGCCTTGATCTCATCGTCGGTCAGGGCTTTGAAGTCCGGCTCCAGCGCGTTGATCTTCGCGACCAGCGGGCGAACCGATTTGACCTTGCGGTCGTTTGGCGTGCCAAAGACCTTTTTGGCAAGTGTTCCAATACCCAGCATGTTTTCTCCGTGGCGCGTTCCTGCCATATCAGGGTTTCCTGACATGATCGTGCAAGCGTCTGGCCTTGCCCGCCCCCCCATGGTTTCGTAGATAGGGGGAGAAAGCCTTTGGTGGCACGCCTTACAACGACCTACGCGATGTAAGCGGCACTGCGGGCCAAGTCAACGTTGCGTATCCGCGCAGCACCAGCCTAAGGATAATAAAGATGCGTAAATCAGTAACTCTTGCGGCAATTCTGGCAGTTTCGACCGCATTTGCGGCCGGCGCGGTCGTCGCACAAGAGACAGCAACCGCTGAAACACCTGCCCCCGTCGTACCCGAAGGCGGCGCGAGCGCGGTTGTTGCAACCGTAAACGGCACCGATATTACCTTGGGTCACATGATCGTATTGCGCGAAAACCTGCCGCCACAACTTTTGGCGCTGCCCGATGAAACCCTGTTCCAAGGCATCCTTGACCAGCTTGTCCAACAAGCCGCCCTTGCGCAAAGCATGTCCGACAAGATCACCCTGCGCGACACGTTGGCGATGGAAAATGACCAGCGCGGCTATCTCTCGGGGACGGCATTGCAATCGGTGGCGACCAACGCTGTTACCGAAGCGGCCCTCCAAAAAGCTTATGATGCGCAATTTTCCAAGGCGACGGGTGACAAGGAATATCATGCCGCACATATCCTTGTAAAAACCGAAGAAGAGGCGAAAGCCATCAAAGCCCAGATCAATGAGGGCGCAGATTTCGGCGATATGGCGAAAGAGCATTCCTCGGACGGGGCGGCGGCCAATGGCGGCGATCTGGGCTGGTTTTCCGAGGGCATGATGGTTGCCCCGTTCCAAGATGCAGTCTTTGCGATGGACGTGGATTCCGTATCTGATCCGGTGGAAACACAGTTCGGCTGGCACCTGATCCAGTTGAAGGAAACCCGCATCAAGGCGGCCCCGACCTTGGACGAAGTGCGCGAGGATCTTGCCACGACGGTCGAACAAGCCGCCGTCACCGATCATATCAAATCCATCATGGATGCGGCCACAGTTGAACGTCCCGGCGAAGGGTTTGACCCTGCCTTGCTGCGCAGCGACACATTGCTCGATTAAGAGTTAACCAACAAAAGGGGGCGTCATCGTGGCCAACACCGACTGGAAAGCCAAGTCCAAGAAGCTGAAGAAAAAGTACAAGGCGCTAAAGGCAGAGCTGGAGCTGCGCATCCATGATGCCGCCGCTGCGGTCGCGCTGACCACGGACGCCCCCACGACCAAAACCAAGACCAACGCCGTGTCGCCGCTGGCACCCAAGGGTGGCTTTCCGGAGCTGCCCGCCATTGCGGGCGTAGAGTTTGCGTCAGTCGCCGCCGGGATAAAGTACAAGGGCCGCAAGGACGTGATGCTTGTCCGGCTGGCCCCCGGCACAGCGGTGGCGGGCGTGTTTACGAAATCCTCCACCCGCGCGGCCTGTGTTCTTGACTGTCAGGCCAAGCTGGCCATGAAAGTGCCCGCAGAGGCTGGTGCTGCGATTGTTGTAAACTCGGGCAATGCAAATGCCTTTACCGGTGCCTTGGGGCAAAAGTCGGTTGATGCGGTGACGGGCTGCGTGGCAAAGGCGCTTGGGGTTCCGGCCTCGCGCGTGTTCTCGTCCTCTACCGGGGTGATCGGGGAACCCCTGCCTCATGACCGAATCACAGCCGCCATCCCCGACCTTGTGGCAGGGCTGAACACCGACGCGGTCAAGATGGCAGCACAGGCCATCATGACCACCGACACCTTCCCCAAGGGCGCATCTGCAACCATTGAGGGCGACGGCGGGCCGATCCATATTGCGGGCATCGCAAAGGGTTCTGGGATGATCGCGCCGGATATGGCGACCATGCTGGTCTATATCTTCACCGATGCAAAAATTGCGCCTGCCGCGCTGCAAAAGATGCTGTCACGCAACGTGGACGACACTTTCAACGCCATCACGGTGGATAGCGACACCTCCACCTCGGATGCGTTGCTGCTGTGTGCCACAGGTCAAAGTCCGGCAGCCCCGTTGCAGGGTGCAACCGCCAAGGCGTTTGAGGCGGCCCTACAGGGCGTCATGCTTGATCTGGCCAAACAGGTCACCCGCGACGGAGAAGGGGCCACCAAACTGGTTGAGGTGCGTGTCACCCGTGCTGCAAGCGACCACGACGCCCATCTGATCGCGATGGCCATCGCCAATTCGCCGCTCGTCAAAACTGCGATTGCAGGGGAGGATGCGAACTGGGGCCGCGTTGTTATGGCGATCGGCAAATCCGGCGCGCAGGCTGATCGTGACAAACTGGCCATCCGGTTCGGGGACCTTCTGGTGGCCGAAAAAGGCTGGCGCAGCCCCAAGTATTCCGAAGAGGCGGCCTCGGCATATATGAAACAAGACGAGCTGCTGATCAGCGTCGATATGGGCCTTGGCAAGGCCAAGAAATCGGTCTGGACCTGTGATCTGACCCACGCCTATATCGATATCAACGCCGATTACCGGTCTTGATCCTATTTAGGTAACGATATTTCAGGGCGCCGGGGTCTAACCTCCGGCCCCAATCAGAAAGCCCTTATGAAAATCATTCTCGTCTCCGCCGTCGCCTTGATTGATCCTGACGGCCGCGTCCTATTGGGGCAACGCCCCGAAGGAAAATCCTTGGCCGGCCTGTGGGAATTCCCCGGGGGCAAAGTCGACCCCGGCGAAACGCCCGAGATCGCCCTGATCCGCGAATTGCAAGAGGAGCTGGGCATCGATACATGGGCCTCTTGCCTTGCGCCCCTGACCTTCGCCAGCCACAGCTATCCGGATTTCCACCTGCTGATGCCCCTGTTTGCCTGCCGCAAATGGCAGGGCATTCCATCAGGGCGCGAGGGCCAGAAGCTTGCTTGGGTGCGCCCCGAGGCATTGAAAGATTACCCAATGCCCCCCGCGGATGTCCCCTTGATCCCTATTCTGCGTGATTGGCTGTAAAAATGTCTCACATCCAGCAAAAATACGCACGTAAAGGGAGCATTGTTGCTGGACGTTAACAATTTTCACGGTAAATTAAGATCTTAGCGTTTTTGGGAGGAAACGATGCTACGGACCATCACATTGGGCAGCTATATTTCAATTCAGGGCTTCCAAGTCGGGCAGGCAACGGATGGCAAAATCACCGTTCGCGTCGACAACAAACATTTCACGGGCACACCAATTGAGTCGGCTCGCAAGTCCTGAAGCATACGACATTATACAGACTAAAAAGGCCGGGCGATTTGCCCGGCCTTATTTTATTCTGGTAAACGATACGCTGGATCACTCCAGCGTACGTTCAATTTCTTCACGCTCAAAGATCTCGATGACATCATTCACGCGAATGTCCTCATAACGCTCAAACGCCATGCCGCACTCTTGGCCCGAAGTCACTTCTTTGACCTCGTCCTTATAGCGCTTGAGCGTTTTCAGCGTGCCTTCGTGGATCACAACATCATCACGCAGCAAGCGCACACCAGCCGAGCGGCGTGCAACGCCTTCGGTAACGATACAACCCGCCACATGACCAACGCCGGTGACCTTGAAGACCTCTTTGATCTTTGCATAACCGATAAAGGTTTCGCGCACTTCGGCCTTCAACAAGCCCGATGCCGCAGCTTTGATGTCATCCACCAGATCATAAATGATCGAGTAATAGCGGATCTCCACGCTCTTTTGGTTCGCCGACTGACGCGCCGAGGCATTTGCCCGAACGTTAAAGCCGATGATCGGCACGTTAGAAGCCTCTGCCAAGCCGACATCCGAATCGGTGATCGCGCCAACACCGTAATGCAGCACGCGTACACGCACCTCATCGTTACCGATTTTTTCCATCGCTTGAACGATCGCCTCGGCAGAGCCCTGCACGTCGGCTTTGACGATGATAGGCAGCTCCGAGACATCCTTATCAGCTTTGGCCTTCGCCATCAGCTGTTCCAGCGTTGTCGCGGCACCGATGGCGGCGCGCTTGTCCTTGGCGGCTTTCTCACGGTAGGTTGCGATTTCACGCGCCTGCGCTTCGGTTTCCACCACGTTCAGCACATCACCGGCTTGCGGTGTGCCCGACAGGCCCAAGACCTCTACCGGGGTGGATGGCCCTGCCTCATCGATACGGTCGCCCTTATCGTTGATCAAAGCGCGGACCTTGCCCCACTGTTCGCCGACGACAAAGATATCGCCACGACGCAGCGTGCCCGTTTGAACCAGAACGGTTGCAACCGGACCACGGCCCACATCCAGCTTGGCCTCGATCACAGCAGCCGCAGCCGTGCGTTTCGGGTTTGCTTTCAGTTCCAAGATCTCTGCCTGAAGCGCGATTGCCTCTAGCAGATTATCGATCCCGAGCCCGGTTTTGGCCGAAACTTCAACGTCTTGCACATCGCCCGACATTGCCTCGACGACAATCTCATGTTGCAACAGATCGGTGCGGACCTTGGTGGGGTTCGCCTCATGCTTGTCGACCTTGTTGATCGCCACGATCATCGGAACGCCTGCGGCTTTGGCGTGTTTAATCGCCTCTACCGTTTGCGGCATCACGGCATCATCTGCGGCAACCACCAGCACGACGATGTCGGTAACCTGCGCACCACGTGCCCGCATCGACGTAAACGCCGCGTGGCCCGGGGTGTCGAGGAAGGTCAACAAAGCGCCTTTCTCGGTTTTCACCTGATAAGCACCGATATGCTGCGTGATACCACCGGCCTCGCCACCTGCGGTGCTACCCTTACGGATCGCATCCAACAGGCTGGTTTTACCGTGGTCAACGTGGCCCATGATCGTCACGATCGGTGGGCGCGGCTGCAAATCTTCGGCGGAATCGTTAACCGAATCGATTACCTGTTCCACGTCAGCATCCGACACGCGAATCATGCGGTGGCCGAATTCTTCAACCACAAGCTCTGCAGTATCCACATCAATGGGCTGGTTCATCGTGACCATCATGCCCATTTTCATCAGACTTTTAACAACATCAGCCGCGCGTTCAGCCATACGGTTTGCAAGCTCTGACACCACGATGGTTTCAGGCACACGCACGTCACGGAACTGCTTTTCAGGGCGCGCCGATTGGCCAAGCGCCTTTTGGCGGGCCTTTTCTTGCTTGCGCTTCATCGCCGCCATAGAGCGCGTGCGCCCGCCTTCACCGGCCAGCGCGTCGTTCAACGACAGACGGCCCGTACGACGATTTGCATCACCCTTGTTTTTGCCACGGCCACCATCATCGCTGCGGTTGTCGCGGTCGCGGTCGGTTTTGCTGCGTGCAGGCGGCAGGCCAGGCTTGGCACCCATCGGGCCACGCTCATCCACCACAGGTGTTTCCGTTGTGGCCGGTTTGGCAGCCTTGGGCGCGTTTTTAGCAGCTTCCGCGCGTTTTGCTTCGGCCTCGGCCTCCGCTTTCACACGGACAGCTTCTTCGGCTTTGGCACGCAGAGCTTCTTCGCGTTCGCGGTCTTCCCGCTCTTTCGCTTCGATCTCTTCACGTTTGCGCGCACGTGTTTCTTCACGCTCGCGCTCCTCAGTGGCGCGGCGTTCCGCGTCTTCGACCTCGCGCGCTTTGGCAGCGCGCAGGGCGGTCAAACGCCGTTCCATTTCAGCATCCGAGATGCCTGCCGGACGCTTGGACCTGTCGCCCAAATTCGGTTTCCCGCCCGCAGTAGGGGCGCCACCGGCCGCAGCCGGTTTCGGGACGACCACGCGTTTGCGTTTCGTTTCCACAACTACACTTTTCGTGCGGCCATGGCTGAAGCTTTGCTTCACCTGCCCCGAACGGGGGGTGCCACCAAGGCCGAGGGGTTTTTTACCGTCTGTATCGCTCATGCGTCTTGTCTATCCTCATCGGCGGTCTGCCCGCCTGCTTGCTCACGGAAACCCGCAAGCCTTGCCGCTTCCTCTACAACACGATGGCCGAGTCCACCAGCCGCAAGCGCGCCGTGTATTGCATGTTCCCGGCCAAAAGCCAAACCCATTTCCTGAGAGGTCAGGCAGCCAATAAATCCATTCGTCCGTTCCGGGGGCCGCAGCTTGGATTTCCCGCGCTCCGATCCGTCGCTGGCTTGGATAAGCGCAATCGCCTGCCCCTTCACCAGCCAGTCCTTCACCTTCTCATAGCCTGTCACCGCCTGCCCTGCCTTGCGTGCAAGGCTCAGCAATTCAATGACACGCCGCGCCAAGAGTGATTCGACCAGTTCGGCCAACCCCTCCGGCGCTTTTACCGGCTGACGGGCAGCGCGGGAAAACAACCCTTTTTGCGCCGCCTTGGCAATCGCATCCCGGTCCGCAGCCACATAAAACCCGCGCCCCGGCAAACGACCCATCACATCGGGCACAACAACCGTCTCGGGCCCCACCACAAAGCGGATCAATCCCGCTTTCGGTTGGCTTTCCCCCGTGACGATGCAGCGCCGTTCTGGCCCGTCATCTTGATCTTTGTTCCGGCCCCCGCGTGCCATAGCTGCTCCGGCTCTCAGACCTCATCCTCTTCATCAAGGTCTTCGACCTCTTCTTCCTCGGTGCTTTCCATTTCGGTCGGGTCCACCCAACCAAGCAAGACTCGCGCCGTCATAACGAAGGTTTGCGCCTCTTCCAGGCTAACGTCAAACTTTTCCAGCACGCCTTCGTCTTTAACGCGAACACCTTTCACCGTTGTCCAGCCACCGGCCAGTTCCCAATCGGCGCAGGTTGCGAAATCTTCCAGCGTTTTAATGTCATCTTTGCCCAAGGCTTCCAGCATTTGCGGGGTCAGCCCTTCAAAGTTCACAAGGCTATCTTCGACGCCCAAAGCACGGGCGGCTTCCATCGCTTTGGTGTTCGCAGCTTCCAGATGCTCGCGCGCCCGTGTCTGCAGCTCACCTGCGGTGTCTTCGTCAAAGCCGTCGATGGACAAAAGCTCCTCTGTCTCGACGTAAGCAACTTCCTCCAGCGTCACAAAGCCTTCGGAAACCAAAAGCTGCGCCATCATCTCATCAATGTCCAGCGCGGCCATGAACAGGCCTGTACGCTCGGCAAATTCTGCCTGACGGCGGGCTGATTCGTCGGATTCGGTCACGATATCGATGTCGAGCGCCGTCAACTGGCTGGCAAGACGTACGTTCTGGCCACGACGACCGATGGCAAGCGAAAGCTGCTCATCAGGCACCACAACCTCGATCTTGCCGGCCTCCTCGTCGATCACAACCTTGCTGACTTCGGCAGGCTGCAACGCGTTCACAAGGAAGGTCGCCTGATCTTCATTCCACGGAATGATGTCGATTTTCTCGCCCTGAAGCTCATTCACCACGGCCTGCACACGGCTGCCGCGCATACCCACGCAAGCGCCCACAGGATCGATAGAGTTATCAAAAGAGATTACCGCGATTTTCGCACGGCTGCCCGGATCACGCGCCACAGCCTTGATCTCGATGATACCATCATAGATTTCCGGCACTTCCATCTTGAACAATTCGGCCATGAACTGCGGGTCGGTGCGGCTCAGGAAGACCTGCGGACCGCGGGCCTCACGGCGCACGTCCTTGATGTAGCAACGGATACGATCATTCGGGCGATACGATTCGCGGCCGATCTTTTCGTTCCGGCGTAGAATCGCCTCGCCACGACCAATATCCACGATGATATTGCCATACTCTTCGCGCTTGACCTGACCATTGATGATCGTGCCTTTGCGGTCGATGAATTCTTCGAACTGGCGATCACGCTCAGCTTCGCGCACCTTCTGCAGGATCACCTGCTTGGCAGATTGCGCGGCAATCCGGCCCAGATCAACGGGTGGAACCTCTTCAATAATCTCATCACCAACCTGCGGATCCGCCAGATGCTTTTTCGCATCCTTGACGTTCATTTGCGACTGGTAATTTTCCACATCATCATCGCCCACAACCGTCCGCACGCGGGTAAAGGTTGCCCGCCCCGTACGCCGGTCAATCGCCACGCGGATATCCAGCTCTGCCCCGTAACGGGATTTAGCAGCCCGGGCGAGCGATTCTTCCATCGCCTGAATGACCAGATCGGGGTCAATCATCTTCTCCCGCGCGACGGCCTCGGCCGTTTGCAACAGTTCAAGCTGGTTTGCGGAGGTAATTGCCATTGTCGTTTCTCCCAAAGGGCGGCGCGTGCCGTTAGTGCTTGGTTACGGGGGTATCGTCGGCCTCGGCCTCATCCCCTTCGGTCTCATCAACTTCGGTCTCATCAACTTCGTCAAAGGCAGCCGCATCAAATGCCGGGTCCGCCTTTTTCTGGCGCAGCATTTCCGCGATCAGCTCATCCGTCAGAATCAGCTTGGCATCCGAGAGCCACTCAAAGCGCAGACCGATCGTGACGGGCTCATTGCCCTCCTCGATCTCGATCAGCACTTCTTCACCCTCGGTCCCGCGCAACACACCCTTGAAGCGGCGACGCCCATCGATCAGCTCAGAGGTCTCTACACGGGCCTCGTAATCAGCCCACATATCGAAATCCTTGAACCGCGTCAGCGGGCGGTCGATCCCGGGGGAGGACACTTCAAGCGTGAAATTATCTTCAATCGGATCTTCCACATCCAAAACCGCCGAAATCGCGGTGGAAATTGTGGCACAATCCTCAACGATAATCCCGCCTTCAGGCCGGTCGGCCATGATTTGCAGGACTTTAATCTTACCGCTCATCAAGCGAACGCGCACCAGCTCAAACCCCAAACCTTCGATGGTCGGGGTGATGATTTCCGCAAGGCGGCGGTCGATAGCGGTTTTGGCAATCAAGTCAGACATTGCTATTCCAAATGCAAAAGGTATCCCAAAACAAAAAACGGGCCAACAGGCCCGCATCAGGTTCCGGTAGCTTCAGGTTTGGACCCTGAAACAGCTGTTAACGATCATATAGTACAGCACGCGATCAAATGCAAGGCGCATTCGGAACACGGTGCGCGGCAACCCGCCCCTGCCCCCTTGTGTTTTCACGTGCTGCGGCGTCAAATCCGTCGATGGACCTGAACCTTATTCGCACCTTCATGGAAGTCGCCACCACCGGCTCCTTTGCCGCCGCATCCGAGCGGCTGTTTGTCACCCAATCCGCGGTGTCATTGCGCATTCAACGGCTGGAGGACCAATTGGGCCGACCGCTGTTCATCCGCTCCAAGGCCGGGGCAGAGATGACACCGGCGGGCTCTGAATTCGAACCCTTCGCCCAGCTTTTGCTGCGCAACTGGGAACAAGCCCGCCAGCAGGTCGCCATTCCCCAAGGGTTTACCCGCTCCATTACCATAGGCGCACAGACTGCCCTTTGGCCCCGCCTCGGCTTTCGCTGGATCGACGCGCTGCGCGAGGCCCTCCCCGACCTCAGCATCCGGGCAGAGCTTGGAATGCCAGAAACCCTGACCCGCGCGATGACCGAAAGTGTGATGCAGATCGCGCTGTCTTATCGGCCCAGCTTGCGGCCCGGGCTGCGTGTGGAAAAGGTCATGGATGAGGCGCTGATCCTCGTGGCCTCCTGGCCCGAGCCGACGCTTGACCAACTCCCCAATAACTACGCCTTTGTGGATTGGAGCCCCGAGTTCCTGTCCTTCCACGAACTGCACCTGCCCCATCTGACCAACCCCGGCCTGACGCTGGATATCGGTGTGCTTTCCGCGCTTTACATCATCAACCGCCGTTGTGCGGCTTACCTGCCCGCCCGCTATGCAATGCGGTATGTCGAGGAAGGAACGCTACATCTGGTCCCTGACGCCCCGCCATTCGCCTTTCCCATCTGGTCCGTCTGGCGCGAGGATCTGGATGATGACATCACCGCTGTTGCGAAAAAGACACTACAAACCGTGGTCCACCAATTCGATGACGCCGCTTTCCACCCCTCTGAAAGTTAGCGCAGCTGACCGCACGGCCCAATAAAGCCAATGTTTTCGATATCAGGGCCGCAAATCATGCTGACTAAGACGTAAAGCACCCAATTCAAGACGCATAATAACAAGTAATAATCATGTCATCCATGATTAAAACGAGTTTTTCATATGTCATCCGATTGTCCTAAAACCCCTTCAGGCAAACTTGCTTCGGATCATCCGGTTCAGAAGCGCTACCTTGAAAGGGAAATGCCATGAAAAACGAATTCAAAATCGTAACAGCTGCGGCGCTCGCCTTGGCTTTGACCGCATCCGGCGCATTCGCGCAGGAATTGCTGGGCACAACAGCTTTGAACGACACTTTGGATGACATCGATCGCGATGTTGCCAAGGATATGGCCCGTGCCAATGACGCATCGCGCTTTGGCAACCCAGAGCACCGCCCCGGCATGTCCGGCTCGGCATCTCTGGCCTATTCCGGCAAGACCGGCAACAACGAATCCCAAGACCTGACCATCGGCACACGCCTTCGCTATGCGTCCGGCCCCTTGGTTCAAACACTTGGTGCGGCAGTTGATTTCCAGGAAGTCAGCAACTCTTCGACCAAAGAAGACGTTTTTGTGGTCTATGATGCGAACTACTACTTCAACGACCGCTTCTATGCGTTCGCTTTGGCACGCATCTCAACCAACGGCATGGCTGATGTTGTGGTTGCAGGCGACGACCCAATCTCTGAAAAGCTGGAAAAAGACGCATTCATCGGCTTTGGTCCGGGTTACCGCGTTGTGAACACCGACCAGATGACATGGCGCGTTCAGGCCGGCGTTGGCCAAACCTACCTGAGATACGGTGATGACCGCTCGGTTACCGAAGCGGCCGGCATCGTGTCCTCGCGCTTCTTCTACGGCATCAACCCGAATGTATTCGTGACCATGGATACAGACATTTTGAAATCCGACGAAGCACTGCGCATAAACAACGACTTCGGCGTTAACGTAAAGATGACTGACGCGTTCTCTACACGTATCAGCTACTTGACCGAATATGCCGATAACCGCGCAACTCGCTCGGACAACAAATTGGGCGTTTCGCTCGTTTACGGCTTCTAATCGCCAATCCGTCCCGCGCCACCATCTTTAGGGAAATATAGAGATGGATCACGGCGCGGGGGGGACCCCTTTTTCGTGTGTTTGACGAGCTACCGTCTATTTCATTGGCATTGCCAAGTTGTTGAGTTGTGTTTTTGAAGGGCCATGCAGGCGGATTTCAAGCCACCGTTTCCGACCGTCATGCACAGGCAGAAAGCATCTGCCTGTGCATGACGGTCGGAAGATGTTGTTGATCCACTGCCCGGCAGTTGCTGCTTGCAACAAAGAGAGGGTGGTCATGTGCGGCGAGGAGGCGTTGTGCCTGTCTGGGCGACTTAGTTTTCTCGTCGTCTCGTCGTCTCGTCGGCCTTTGACTGCCCTCAATTCTGTTGTTGCGGCCCTTGTGAGCCGATGATCGGCGTGATTTAGCTGCGTAATTTTTCGGTAATGACAACCCTTGGTTGGCAGAATTATGCGATCAGCCTTGCCATGAAGCGCGTGGCGGCTTTGGCATTTCGGCGCGTCTGAACGAGAACATCGAGCACGTCGCCGTTGGCCTCTACTGTGCGTCAGAGCCAATGCTTCACGCCATTGATCGGAATCACGACCCTCTCGCGCATGCAGGCATGCGCTGCCGGACAGCGCCATCATCGAGATGCCACTTGTCATTCGGCCGTGGCCGGTCGCGGCGGATGCAACCAGCAAAATGCGACCCGAAACGGACCGTTTCGCGGCTTACAATCACGCCACGTTCGGCAAGCAGATCCTCAATATCCGCAGTGCTCAGCGCGAGCCGATGGCACGCCCAGACCGCGTAAGCGATGATTTCACGAGGATAACGGAAGCCCTTCAGGCGTAGCATTGTGCCCGGTGATTTCATGCGCCGCCCGATAGCCAATCTAGCAGGGCTGAACAACTTGGCGATGTCAGAACACCGTGTGAAACGTCAAACCGGATATGGCCGGGGGCGCTTTGCAACGCCCCCGGGTAAGGGATCTACTCTCCGGGAACGGCTTGCAGTTCCGGTTCGTCATGGTGGTGATGCTCTTTCACCGGACGCATCCACAGGTTGGCAAAGAAGGCCACGACCAGCAGTGCTGCCATGCAATACATGGTGGTATTGTAAAGCGATGGCGTTGGATCGATGGTGCCTCCGGGTGCGATTTCCATCAGTTTGGCAATCGTCACGGTCTTGGCTGCAACAAGCTGGTCGATCTGGGCAAGCGGCGCCCCGAATTTCTCGGCAAAGACTGCCGGATCGACTTTGCTTGACAGATCCTGGATGGCGCTTGTGACGGACATCTGCCGCAGCGATGTAATTGCCAGCGGCCCCAGTACGCCTGCAAGCGACCACGCTGTCAGCAGACGGCCATGAATGCCCCCCACATGCATCGTCCCGAACATATCCGCCAAATAGGCGGGTATGGTGGCAAACCCGCCGCCGTACATCGAGAAGATGATCATCGTCGCAACATAGAAACCGATCAGATAGATCATGCTTGGGTTGGTCGCCACGGCCGAGGCAAAGTAGGGAATCGACAGGTACAACAGCGTGCCAAGCACGAAAAAGCACATATAGGTTGCTTTACGCCCGATGTAGTCCGACATTGAGGCCCAGAAGAAACGGCCACCCATGTTGAAGACCGAAATCATCAAAACATAGGTTGATGCGAAGGCCGCGGTGACAACAAGTGGCATAACCGAGCCGAAAATCTCGGACATCATGGTTTTGGCCACACCGATCACGCCAATCCCGGCGGTCACGTTCAGGCACAGCATGAGCCAGAGCTGCCAGAACTGCGGCGTCTTGATGGCTTGGTCGATATGCACGCTATTTTGCGAAACCATACCCGAGGCGACGGGTTTTGGCTCCCAACCTTCGGGCTTCCAGTTTTTTGACGGCACGCGATACTGGAATGCTGCAAGGATCATCACGAAAAAATAGACGATGCCAAGAGTCAGGAATGTCTGCGATGCGCCGGTCTCGCCGGTGCCGATCACATAGATGCCTGCCTGTCCGCCAAAGTCTGCGGCTTGGGATGCCGAGGCAATGACCACCTCGATGCGGCCTGCGGCTGTTTCGGCGAAAACCCGGCCATTTTCGACCACGGTCGCCACGGCGTCTTGTGCGCCCAAAAACTCAGGTGCTTTGGCGAAGATGCCCAACAGCCACCCTTTGATGGGGGCTGCAATCATCGCACCGCCGCCAAAGCCCATGATCGCCATGCCTGTCGCCATGCCGCGGCGGTCAGGGAACCAGCGCAACAGCGTCGAGACCGGGGATACATATCCCAGACCCAGCCCGCAGCCGCCAAAGACGCCATAGCCCAGATAGACCATCCAAAGCTGATGGGTGGAAATGCCAACAGACCCGAGGATAAAACCACCGCCCCAAAGGAAGGCCGCAACCACGCCAACCATGCGGGGGCCGACCTCTTCCAGCCATTTGCCAGCGAAAGCCGCCGAAAGGCCAAGGAACACGATGGCAACCGAGAAGATCCAGACAACGGAACTCAGGCTCCAGTCATCGGCGCTTGGTGCCACGACGCCCAATTCGCGGGTCAGCGCGAGGTTGAACACGGACCATGCATAGACGGATCCGATGCAAAGATGGATGGCGATGGATGCCGGCGGGACGCGCCAGCGGTTATAACCGGGTTCTGCGACAATGTGGCTTTTATGCAAAAAAGCCAACGCACCGCTCGAGGCGTTACTCATGATTTTTCCTCCCTTGATCGCGCTGACGGCAAGTTCCTCCGAAATCTTGCGCCTGCGGCATGCATTGGCATGCAGAACAAGGAAAGCCAGTTTAGGCGTGAGGTTGTCAAGCTGATTCACTAAGTATATCAGTTACTTAGGTTGACTAAAAGTCTTTGTGGTGCCGACATATGTCAGGCTTTGGGGACATTCTGTTCGCAGGGTTCTTTAGCTGCGGGGAATATGGGACTTTTTGTCCAAATAACCCGCATTAAGGATTATTTTCGGCCGGTAGGAAAACGTTGAAGCAGCTGCCCTCTCCGAGGGTTGAGGTGACGGTGATCTGCCCGCCAGCGCGACTCACGATTTGTTGACTGATGGAAAGGCCAAGCCCTGTTCCTTGTGCCTGTTTGGTCGTGAAGAACGGATCAAAGATGCGGGGCCGCACCTCTGGCGGGATGCCCGTTCCAGTGTCGGCGACGGAAAAGATCATGCCGCCCTCGCAGTCGGTTGTCGTCACGCTTAAAACCCCGCCATTCGGCATTGCGTGGACCGCATTCAGGATCAGGTTCACAACCACCTGTTGAAGTTCGGTGCGTGACATCCGCACCGTCGTGGTGCTGTCGGTCGACATTTGACAATTGATGCCCGCCCTATCGATTTGGTGCTGCGTTAGCAAAAGACAATCGCGTACGACCTCGGACGGCATAAGCAAGTTCGCCGAGCCTGAGTATTCTTCGGGCCGGGCAAATTGTAGCAGCTTGGATACGATGACGCCGATCCGGTAGACCTGATCATCAATCAGACGGAATTCCTCGGCCACCTCGTCGGCCTTATCGCCAAGGGTGCTGCGCGCCAGGTCAAGATTACCTTGGATTACCGCGACAGGGTTGTTGATCTCATGCGCGACCGAGGCTGTAATCTCCCCCACCGCCGCCAGCTTTTCCGAGATTATCAGCCGTTCAGTCGTACGCTCCAAACGTTTGTTGGCCGCGCTTAGGTCGCGTGTGCGTTCCTCGACCTTGGTCTCAAGGCTTTTGGCCCAATTGCGCAGTTCGCGGTCACGTTCCTGTAGCCGGTCCAAAAGGTCATCAAAATGGCCGGCAACCTGCGCGATTTCACCGCCGCCTTTTTGGGGATGGTTGCGCGCGGTCATATCGCCGGCCTCTACTTGGGCGATGGTGCGGGTCATCCCTTCGAGGGGGCGGAAAATATGCGAGGCCCACCGCAGAAACAGCGGAACCGACAACAGCGCAATCAAGACAAATGCACCGGCAAGCATTACGGTGGATGCAACCTTGGCCTGCCGGAAGGGGGTTTCAAGAAAGCCAACATAAAGCATGCCAACTCGATTGCCAAAGCTGTCGACAATCGGCTCATAGGCTGAAATATACCAGTCATCAACGACAAAGGCCCGGTCAAGCCAGACGCCACCCTTGGTCAGCACCAGCTTGCGCACCTCGGCGGAAACGCGGGTGCCAAGTGCGCGGACGTTTTCAAACAGGCGGACATTGGTCGAAATGCGCACATCATCCAGAAATAGGGTCGCCGTGCCTGCGCTGTCCTCGGGCAGGCTTTGTTCGCGGTAGACGAGCGCGTTGATTGTATCGATAAAATCAAGGTTGCGGTTTAGCAAAAGCCCCCCGACCAATGCAGCCCGCGATCCATCGAGCAATTTCAGCGGCGCGGCGGAATGGATGATCATGCCGCGGGTCTCTTGGGCGCGATCGGTTGGCGCGGCGGCACGGGTGGGCATCAGCGGTATTTCGGCCCTTTCGGCAAGGCCGGGTGACAGGGCATCAAGCGCGGGGCCGTCCAGAATGTCAACGGCGCTGTGCCATTGCCCGCCCAAGGCGGTGGCGATCACCGGCATCTGCTTTTCCGGGTCGGTGTCCGGCGCGATCCGCAGAAAATCAAGTCCGAGGCGTTGGCGTTCCTGTTCCAGAAAGGCGCTGATCGTTCCCGATTTCAGACTGGCGTCAAAGCTGGTGGAACCGGCAACGGCATCAATGCGTTCCCCTGACATCTCGATTAATCTGGCGAGGTATTGATCGGCGATGATCAAATCGCCATTCACCTTGTTCACCAGCAGGTCATCAACCTTGCCTGACCAGCGCCAGATCGTGCCGCCCAAAAGCACCGGCAGCAAAACCAGCATCGGCAAAAGGGCGATGACCAGCAAACGCATCCGAACCGAGCGCAGCAGACCGAAAAGCCGGACCATCCGCTATACCCCCCAAGCCGCGCATTTTCGGTCAATCGTTTTGCGCGAAATGCCCAACCGCCGCGCGGCCTCGGACCGGTTGCCGTCAAAGGCGTCCAGCGCAGTCAGGATTGCGCGGCGCTCGATATCCTCCAAAGGGGCGATGTCGCGGTCCGGGCCGGTCGGTTCCAGCGTTTCGATCGGATAGCGGCCAAAGATCAGGGCGCGCTCGATGAAGTTGTGCAGCTCGCGAATATTGCCGGGCCATTCGTGGCGCAGCATCGCGGAGCGGACAGAGGAGGGCATCTCTAGCGGTGGCAGGTTCAGGGTGGTGCTGATCTCATTTTGGAACAGTTCGGCCAGATCAAGCAGGTCGGTGCCGCGATCCTTTAGCGGGGGCATCGCGACCTCTACCACATTGATCCGAAACAGAAGATCTTCACGAAACAACCCGTCCTGTACCGCTTGCGGAAGCGATTTGGCGGTGGAGATAACAAAGCGCAGATCAAGCTGCACATCCCGTGAGGTACCAATTGGCCGGATGATCCCGTCCTCCAACACCCGCAGCAGCGCGGTTTGGGCGCCGGCGGTCAACTCGCTGACATCATCCAGAAAAACCGTCCCCCCCGAGGCAGAGGCAAGCAGCCCCTCGCGCCCCGATTGCGCACCGGGAAAGGCCCCCTTTGCGTGGCCGAAAAGTTCAAATTCAATCATCTCGGCGGGGATTGCCCCGCATTGGATCGACACAAATGGCGCGGTGCCGCGGCCTGAATGGCTGTGGATATGGCGGGCCGCAACCTCTTTGCCGGCCCCTGACGCGCCAGTGATCAGAATGGGGGTCGAGAGGGGGGCGACACGTTCCAATATGCCGCGCACATCGGAAATTATGGCGGACTTCCCGACAAGCGTCCGGCGGCGTGACCCTGCCGAGGCCGCCTCCAGTTCACGTTTCAACAGGAAATTTTCACGTTTCAATCGCGCGATCTCAAGACGGCGGCGCAGGGCATTCATGATCTGGTTGGACCGGAACGGCTTTACCAGAAAATCGGAGACCCCCGCGCGCATCGCATCAATGGCGGTTTGCAGGTCGGCATAGGCGGTAATCATGATTGTATCGGTAAACCCGCCTTTGTCATGTTGGGTCTGGAGCCACTCCAGCCCCTTTTGCCCCGGCATGATATTGTCGAGAACCATCACATCATATTGCTTTTGGGACAAAAACTGTTCCGCCATTTCGGCGTTTGGCGCCTCATCAACTGTTCCGCAAATCGGGGTAAGGGTTTTGACAAGGAAGTGGCGCATGCCCGGCTCGTCGTCCACGATCAAGATACGCGCACCCTTTAGCGGATCATTCTCCCCCTCGATCTGCATCCTGTGCCTCCCAACATAGTTTGTCCCACGTCTTCATTAAGGTCCAAATGCTGCCCGTGACAATCGCCATCTGCGACACCGTTGTTTTCTTGTGCAGCAATGCCTTGGCCCTGTTCGGCGGCTTCGGGCAAAAAAATTGCTTGGTTGCACTTTGGGGGCTTTCCGGTTAGGCATAGTCTGAAAACGACCTTAGGTGTCGCAAATTGACCTTCCAGCATCTCTTGATAAGGGGCAGCAGCTGAACTGTTTTGGATCGCGATTGCGACACAGGTGCACATTATTCGGGCTCGGCAGCAGAAGTTGCCCCGCCCAACAATCAACATGAAGGAGAAATGCCATATGAAACGCATTATTTACGGCACTGCATTTGCAGCACTCGCGATCCCGACAGCGGCTTTCGCGCAAGAGCAATGCGGCGAAGTAACGATCACCCAGATGAACTGGGATTCCGCGGCCATTGTTACGGCTGTGTCCAAGTTCTTGATGGAGCAGGGCTATGGCTGCGACGTGACTGCGGTTCCGTCCGATACGACACCGGCGATCACGTCGCTGGCTGAAAACAATGAACCCGACATTGTGACAGAGCTGTGGACCAACTCGGCAGGCGATGCTTATCTGAAGCTGAAAGCAGACGGCAAAATTGAAGAGCTGGGCCAAGTGCTTGAGCCAGGCGGTGTTGAAGGCTGGTGGCTGCCGACCTATCTGGTCGAAGCGCATCCGGAGCTGGCGACAATCGAAGGTGTTATGGCCAACCCGGAACTGGTTGGCGGCATGTTCAACAACTGCCCTGACGGCTGGGGCTGCCGCATTGTGAACGACAACCTGCTGCGTGCCTTCGACCTTGAGGGTGCCGGCTTTGAGATCTTCAACCACGGGTCCGGTGAAACACTGGCAACCTCGATGGCATCAGCCTATGGCGATGAAAAGCCTTGGTTCGGTTACTACTGGGGTCCGACAACGCCATTGGGCATGTTCGACATGACCAGCATCGATCTGGGTGAATATGATGAAGCAGCGCATCTGGCGAACCAGAATGCCAATGCGGATGATCCCAAGGTTTCGGCCTTCCCGGCTGCACCGGTTCTGACGGTTGTGACCAAGGACTTCATGGAATCCCATCCAGATATTGCCGAGCTGATGAGCAAGGTTACCTTCAAGACCGACACCATGAGCAAGCTTCTGGCCTGGAAACAGGAAGCCAACGCGACCAATGAGGAAGCTGCGGTATACTTCTTGACCAACAATCCTGACGAGTGGAGCGGTTGGATCAATGATGCTGCAAAAGAAAAACTTTCTGTACTGCTGAAATAAGCAGACTGATCGGGGCGGCGTTTCTGGCGCCGCCCTTTTACGAATTGTCGCGCCTGAAGTGGCGTTTCAGGCACATAGATTTGCCACAAGACAGGGCCAGGGTCCTCCGATCCGGCCATCTCAATAAGTGAGAAAATTTGAAAAAGGGCCACCCTGTGGGTCCGCATGAGGTATGCATGGCGACTTACGATTTTGTTTTCGATGGACTTGGGCTGCGCAATTGGTGCGGCAGTAGCAGCGATGGCGGCGGGGGCATGACCTCCATGGCGGACTTGCTGGCGAAAACATCGGGTAAGGACGCAACCGCATCTCCTTGGGAAACCCCCTTTCCATCAATGGATGAGCTGCATCGGGCTTGCCCGGGCTTTCCACAATCGCGGGAATTGACCAGCGGTTTGGAAGAAGGGTTCATGTCGATCAAGGATACCCTGAAGGTGGTCGTTGATCCGCTGACCCAACCGCTAAGCTGGGCATTGAACGAAGCGCTTTGGGTGATGCAGGCGGTTCCATGGTTTATCATGATTCCGCTTTTGATGCTGATCGCTTGGGCTGTTGGCCGGTCGCTGAAGCTGGTCGGGCTGGTCGCGCTTTGTTTCGGCTTCCTCGCCTTTGTCGATTACTATGACTACACGATGCAGACCCTTGCGATCATCTTTGTCTGTGCGTTGATATGTGTCTTGCTGGGGGTGCCAATCGGTATCGCCATGTCGCGCAGTGACCGCTTGCAGCGCGGGATGATACCGGTGCTGGATATGCTGCAAACCCTGCCGCCCTTCGTATATCTTATCCCGCTGATCTTCCTGTTCTCGGTGACCGAGCCAAAGCTTTATGGCATCGCAATTATCCTTTACGCGATCGTGCCGGTGATCCGCTTGACCGATCTTGGCATCCGTCTGGTAGATCCCGATGTGACCGAGGCGGCAGATGCCTTTGGCATGACCAAAAGCCAAAAGCTGTTCAACGTTGAAATCCCGCTGGCCCTGCCCAACATAATGGCCGGCGTCAACCAGACCATCATGATGAGCCTCGCGATGGTTGTGATCGCATCGCTTGTTTCTGCACCCGGTCTGGGTGTGCTGGTGCTGCGCGGCATCCGCTCGTTGGAGCTGGGCGTCGGTTTGCTATCCGGTTTGGGGATTGTGCTGCTTGCGATCATTCTTGACCGCGTGACCAAGGCGGCTCTTGCCCGCATCAATGTAAGCCAGTCACGTTAAGGGGTAGCAGATATGACCGATACCGAAATTAAAATCTCGATCCGCAACCTTTACAAGATCTTTGGGGATGATCCCCAACCCGCCCTGCAAATGATAAAAGATGGCATGGGCAAGACCGAGCTGTTGGAAAAGCATGGGCATGTGTTGGGGCTGAACGACATTAATGTCGATGTGCCCGCCGGTAAAACGACCGTGATCATGGGGCTGTCCGGCTCTGGCAAGTCGACGCTGATCCGGCACTTGAACCGGCTGATCGAACCAACGGCCGGCGAGGTGTGGGTCGATGGCGAGAACATCCTTGAATACAATGACGCGCAGTTGCGGCATTTGCGGCAGCACAAGATGTCGATGGTATTCCAGAAGTTTGCGTTGTTGCCGCATCGCACCGTGTTGCAAAATGCTGGCCTCGCCCCCGCAATTGAGGGGCAAAGCGAGCGGAAATATGCGGATGAGGCGCGCAAGTGGCTTGACCGCGTTGGCCTGCAAGGTCAGGGCGAACAATACCCGCATCAGCTTTCAGGTGGGATGCAGCAGCGGGTGGGGATCGCCCGCGCTTTGACCAGCAATTCAGACATCATGCTGATGGATGAAGCGTTCTCGGCGCTCGACCCGCTTATCCGCACCGACATGCAGGACCTGTTGAACGAGCTGCAGGCAGAGCTGCAAAAGACCATCGTGTTCATCACGCATGATCTGGATGAGGCGTTGAAACTCGCGGACCATCTGGTGATCCTCAAGGATGGTTTCACCGTCCAGCAGGGGGAGCCGCAGAATATCCTGTTGAACCCCGCCGATCCGTATATCGAAGATTTTGTAAGCGACATTAACCGCGCCCGCGTTCTTCGCGTCCGTTCGGTGATGACGCGTACACCCGATGCGCCGGGCGAACGGGCGGGTGAGATTGACCACAACGACAATCTGGAATCCGTGATCGCCTTGTCCGAGGGCGATACCTCCCTCAGCTACCGCGTGATGAAGGATGGCAAGCCGGTTGGCGTGCTGGATATGCGCAAGCTGGTCCGCGCCCTTGTTCCGTCTGAACAATCGGATGATCCCGAAAGCGCGCGTCGTAGCGGCTGATAGCATCCGCCTTATCTTAAGCGAAGCCGCCCCGATCATCATTGACGGGGCGGCTTTGTTTTAACCCATACGTTCAGAGGCGTATGATCCCGGAGAGGCCGGGAACACCACGGTTTTATTCCCGTTCAGGAACACGCGGCGATGGATATGGGCGTGAATGGCGCGCGCCAGAACCTGACTTTCCACATCCCGCCCCAGCGATACGTAATCATTTGGGGATTGGGCATGGGTAACGCGCACGGTGTCTTGCTCGATAATCGGCCCCTCATCAAGGTCGGAAGTAACGTAATGCGATGTCGCCCCGATCAGTTTCACCCCGCGCTGGAAGGCTTGCTTGTAGGGGTTCGCCCCCTTGAAGCTGGGCAAGAAAGAGTGGTGGATGTTGATGATCCGGCCTGACATTTTTTGGCACATCCCATCCGACAGGATCTGCATATAGCGGGCCAGAACAATCAGATCGGCGCCGGCATCCTCGACCACAGCCATAATCCGGGCTTCGGCCTCAATCTTGTTTTCCGCGGTTACCTTGATGCAGTGGAAAGGGATGTCGTGGTTCACGACAACCTTTTGATAATCCATATGGTTAGAGATCACCCCGACGATATCAATCGGCAAAGCCCCGATGCGCCAGCGGTACAAAAGATCGTTCAGGCAATGCCCGAACCGCGAGACCATGATGATGATTTTCATCTTCTGGGACTCGTCGTGGAATTCATATGACATTTTGAAGGGTTCGGCGCTTTTGGCAAAGCCCTCCGTCATCTTGGCAAGATCGACCACCCCATCGCTTTCAAAGCTGACCCGCATGAAGAAATTGCCCGTTCCCTGATCATCGAACTGGGCGCTGTCGGTGATGTTGCAACCGTTATCCGCGAGGTAATTCGCGATCGCCGCGACAATCCCGCGCGTTGAATGGCATGTGACGGTTAGGGCGTATTTGCTCATAGCTGGTCCTGTCAGAAAGCTGGGCGGCGTCTGGTGGCCGATAGGGATGTCTTTCGCAGGCGGGTTGCGCCGTCAAGGCATGAGCATCGGCATCGGTGGTTTTTATCGCCCCGCGCAGGCCGGTCGTGGCCTGATTGTCAGCCGGGAAGCGATCCGGCTTTGGGTCAATCGCTTTGGTCGGCATTTCGCAGGTTGCATCCGTCGGGATCGACCGCGGCCGAACGACAAGTGGCATCTGGACGAAGTTGTGATCACAACCCGTGGCAAAAGGCGTTGGCTGTGGCGCGCAATCGACGCAAATGACGACGTACTCGATATTCTCGTGCAAACACACCGAAATGCTAAGGCTGCAAAGCGGTTTTTCGAGAGACTGGTTGCCAAGTTTGGCGAACCCAGGGTCGTCATCACCGACAAATTACGCAGCTACATCAAGCCGATCAAAACCTTGCCCCCGGACGCCGACCACCGCGCCCACAAGGGTCTAAATAACGCGATCGAAGTTTCGCATCGACCGACCCGCAAACGAGAGAAGATCTTCGGCAAGTTCAAATCCCACGGACATGCTCAGAGGTTTCTGCTTGCACATGATCACCCTCTCATTGCGGCAAGCAGAAACTGCGGGGCAGTGGATCAACCTCATCTTCCGCCCCCGCCGCTACCAACTCACCGCAGCCTCATACCGCCGTGCCCGCTCGGATGCCTTCAGCCTTTGGGCCGACTACACCTTTGAAATGGCCGCATGATCCTACCTTTTCCACCCTTCACAAGCTGATGCCAACAACTTGGCAATACCATTTTTAGCCTTTTTTCGGCGTAGGTTCGGGTTGCTCTGTCTTGTCGAACGCATTATCAATTAGAAGCCAACCGCCACTTAGGCTCCAGCCTTCGGTAACGGGGACGTCTCCGTCAAGTGCTTTTTGACATACGCATCCGACCGCATAGTTGCAGATTTGATGACAGTTGCTTTCTGAGCCGTTCTGCTTTCGCCGCGGCCTTCGTCGGAGATCATCCCGGGTGCATGCTTCGGTCCGTGGACAGCGCGATGGCTGCCAACATGATGCTGGTTCAAATGCAATTCCGATGTGCCTATCTCATAGGTGTGCTCGATGTTGGTCGGCAACAGTCCGGAGCACGGCATTATCGGAACCACGCCTCTGGGGGAACCTCGAAGGCCTGCGGTCAGGCAGGCATCGGTTGGGAATACAATCCGTCAGGTGGCATGGGGCACGGCAGTGTGTGGTCGGAAATCGGTGTCATCAACCCACATCCGGTGCAGGATCACCCCGATACGCCGGGCTAGCGCGACCATGGCGCGCTTACCACCTCTGCGGCGGGAGACTTGCGCTGCCCATGTTCTCAGCCAGGTCGAACGCCCGCGGTGCAACATCACGGTCGCAGCCTGACATAGCGCGCGGCGCAGGTTGACATCACCTGCCTTGGTGATGCCGCCTGAGACATCGCGTTCGCCCGACTGGTTGCGTGATGGCGTCATGCCGACCCACGGGCCAACATTCTTGGGAGATGTGAACCGGGTGGGGTCATCGACGGCTGATCTGTAGGTTAGCGCGACAACAGCTCCCACTCCCGCTGCCCGGCAGGGCATTGCAAAGCAATGGCCCGAGAGGGGGCATCGACATAAGTCGACGACATACAGGGGCATCCTGAGCCATCTGGCGGACAAGGCGTTCCAATACCGCCAGCTCTTGTCGAAGGGACGCACGCGCCCGAAGCATAGGGCCTGTCGCGGCCTCCAGCATCGAATTGCCGTCCGCCAGTTCGCGGATCCGGTGGTCATACCTGCCCCGAGAGATGGCACCAACTTTCAACCCAAAGTTCCGCAACAGCCCACGCATAGACATTTCCAGGGCGATCATACCTTGCTGGATGGCCTTTCGGGCACCGAGCACGGCACGAACTTCTTGCGCCGAGACGGATTTGCAGTGAACGGGCCGGAACCAGCCAAGGTGAAGCAGGCGCGCAATGCCCTCGGCATCCCGCCGGTCCGTCTTGATTGGCATCGCCTTCAGGGCGCTTTTTACCTGGCGGGTTTCCATTAGGATGACATCCAGACCTGCTAACGTCAGCCCACGGTGCAACCATTGCGACAATGGGCCAGCCTCTAGCCCAATGGCGGCAATAGTGCCGTCCTGTTCGCGGGCCCAACGCACCAATTCTTCAGGTTCACTGGCGACCTGCGCTTCTTTCACGATCTTGCCATGCTCGCTGATCACGCAAATTGCGGTCTTTGCCAGCGATACATCCAACCCAACAAACAGTCTCATCCTGTGCCCTCTATGTGGATCCAATACGGGATGGTCGACAAATTGCCACTGATCTTGCAAGCGGTAACAGGCAGTGTGCAACGCAGGCCCCGTTACGGCATCTCATAACCAAAAGATAACGGCTGCGGCGCGAGCGATTGCTGAGAGGAAGACGGTTGGGGATCTGTCGTAGCGGGTTGAGATGCGTCGCCAATCCTTGAGCCTGCCGAACATCCTCTCAATGTGTTACCTGGCAGCGCATGTTTGCATGCGCGAGAAGGCGGTTACGTCGTTTGTAGCGGCGCTTGTCGTACTTGACGGGCTTACTACGCGACTTGCGACCGGGGATGCAGGGCGTTGTGCCCTTGCCTACAAGGGATTCACGGAACCAATCAGCATCATACCCTCGATCAGCGAGAAGCCATTCGGCGGTCGGCTGACCATTCATTAAGGCGGCTGCACCAGTATCTGACTTGTCCTGCTGTGATGAAGAGGCGGATTGGTCGTCCGCTGGTGTCAGTGACAGCATATAGCTTTGTCCCTCTCGCCGATTGTTCCAATCGTCTGCCGGGCAATGTTTCATACCGCCCTTGGTCAGCCCCCCTCTCGGGTCATTGCTGCACCTAGGGGATCGACCGGTTGATATCATAGACCTCGGTGACTTCTGCCTGCGCCACGAGGCCGGTCTGGACGTCCTATCTGGCATTGGATCCGACCTTGATCTCACATCGGAATCTGGTCATGCAAAAAATCACAATATTGCGCGGCTAACTTTAACGGAGAGATTTGCCCTCCAACTTTTGAAGATGCGCTCCAATTCGAATCCGGTCCATGAAAGCGTCAGCGAGAAGAGGGGCGTTGATGGAGTCGTACCATTCTTGGGACGAGCGTTGCGCTGATTGATCCTCAATGATTTCGAAGATATCAGTCAAATGCTGCTTGCTCATTGGACTCAATAAGTCTTATGCCTTACGCTTTTGCGTGGCCCTCACTTTTCGTCAGGTTGGCGTTCTCCGCAAAACTCCGCGCAGCTCAAAGAGAGAGCCCCGAAGATACCCGTCAGGCGTTTGCGCTCTTCGCCCGCACATCGCCCCTTGTGAAAGATGCAGGCGGTGGGGACCCTATAGCCATGTTGATCGAGAAGTATCTCGCCGAATTAAAGTCTGATGCGGTCAACGAGGCTCAGGGCCTTGTGCCCTTCGCAGGGAAAAGCGCTGCTATTGGGTGGCTGCTTCGCGGTCAGAGGCGACAGGCTTGATACATCTGGCCGCAGATGAACCCGGTCTGCAAATCAATGTGGAGAACACAGTCGGCCGCCCATCATTCATAGCTTCGTTAAAAAAAGTACCACCCGACCCCAACAACGCCCTATAGCCGCCCTGATCTTGCCACGAACATAGGTCAAACATATCTCAGTAGCGAAAGAGAACGGCTCGGTGGCTCGGCCTTTAAGCCCCCACCCAGACCGGATCATCGGGTCGATCGCTACGACCAAAAGAACGCCGTCAGCGCCACAAAGGGCTGACGGCGTTTCTTCATGCGCCTTCGCCAAACCCGGGGGCAAGACGCAGGCTTCCGGTCTCAAAACCGCGCCAGTTCCGCTCTATTGTGTTCAGACGTTTGCGGGCCGCGGGATGATCTGCGTCCAGCACGCCCAGCTTGACCAAAAGCGCCGTGATCGCCAGCTCGGCCCCGCGGGTCCCACCGTCCATGACCTTCAGCGCAATACCCTTTTGCAATTCGGGAATGATCCCGACAAAGACCGCCTCGGCCCCCGTCTTGATCGCCACCTTGCCGCCCATGGCGCGCATCAACTCGGTGCAGGCACGGCCCTCACCGGCCACCATTTCGGGATAGGCCATCATACCGCGCGACAGCCGGTAAGCCGCGTTCTGGCGCGCATCGCCATCCTCGCGCGCGGTTGCAAAATAGGCCATCGCCCGCGCCAGCCCTGCCACGCTGGTCGAATAATTCGGGGCCGAACAGCCATCAATCCCGTAGCCCGCGCTTTGCTCGCCGGTCAGCTCCTCATGGGCGGCCTTGATCGCCATTTGAACAGGGTGATCGACCTCTACATAATCCGCGTGCCCGCCAAGATGCTTGTTCAACATCAAGAACCCCGCATGCTTGCCCGAGCAATTGTTGTGCAACTGGCACGGGCTGCTGTCCGTCTTGATCAGGCGATCACGCTCTGCCTTGTCTTGCGGGGTCTGGTTGCCGCAGCGCAGATCACTTTCGCCCAGCCCCATATCCTTCAGCCAAGCCGCAACCGCTTCGGTGTGCAGCGCAGCTCCGTTGTGGCTGGCACAGACAAGGCCCAACTGCCGGGAAGTAAGATCGCGCCCCGCCCCGCTTTCCATCAAAGGCAGGGCTTGCACCATTTTGCAGCTTGATCGCGGAAAGATCACCGCATCCGGATCGCCCCAAGCCGCCTCAACCGAACCATCCGCGCCACAAATCACGGCGTGACCAAAATGTGTGCTTTCCAGTTGTCCGCCCCGCCACAACTCTGCGATCGCTGCCGAATCTGCCATTTTCCCCGTTCCTTTCGTGGATTGTGATCAAACATGCGCGATTTTCTGCGCATGGGGCTTTTATGACCTGCCCTTTTTGCGTTATGCATGAAATATCGAGTTGAAACGACCCGCGCCACAGCAAAAGCTTGAACCAAGGGTTATGTGGCCGGTTAAAGAGGCATTAAACAGCTGGAGGCTGTGATCGACATGAATTCACGCATCATCGGGGCAATTGCAGGCCTTATGCTTGGGATGGGGGCCTCCGCCGCCTTCGCACAATCCGAAACCGAATGTGTATCCGCGCAAACGGACTGGAGCGTTTGTGTCTGGAACGAACCCAAAGAGTGCTGGGGGGTCTCCAAGCCAAAGGAAACCGTGAACACCCGCAACGGGCAGGTTGTCTCGGCGCGGCGCGGTGATATCTTGATGTTTGTCACTTTCCGTCCCGGCGCAGGTGCCAAGGGTGAGGTGTCCTTTACCGGCGGCTATCCTTTTGCCAACGGCTCCACCGTAAACGTGAAAATCAGCGACAAATCCTATGAGCTGTTTACCGATGGTGAATGGGCGTGGCCTGCAAGCACCTCGGATGATGCAGGGCTTTTGGCCGCGATGAAGGCAGGGGCCTCGGCCGTTGTGACCGCACGTTCCAGTCGTGGCACGCAAACACAAGATACTTTCTCGCTGCAAGGCTTTACCGCCGCGATGAAAGAAGCAGAGCAGCGCTGCAAATAAGCCGCTGACACGAATTTCAAACGCCCTTGTGCAATCAGCGCGGGGGCGTTTTCTTTTGCCCGCATATCCTGTATAGGCAGGGCTTGCCCTCTAGGATCACAGATATGACCACCGCCCCGATCACCCAAGATGTCCACACCATCCCGCGTAAGCTGCCCGAGGGCGGCAAGACCAATATCATCGGCCTGACGCGCGACCAGCTGCGCGCCGCCTTGATCGCTGCCGGCTGTCCGGAAAAGCAGGCAAAGATGCGGGTCGGGCAAATCTGGCAATGGGTTTACTTCTTTGGCCTGCGCGACTTTGCGGAAATGACCAACCTTTCCAAGGATTTCCGCGCCCTTTTGGCCGATAAGTTCGAATTGACCCTGCCCGAGGTTGTGACGCGTCAGGTGTCCGAGGATGGCACGCGCAAATATCTGGTGCGCATTCAGGGCGGACATGAGGTGGAGGTGGTCTATATCCCCGAAACCGATCGCGGGACGCTGTGTATTTCCTCTCAGGTCGGCTGCACGCTGACCTGTTCGTTCTGCCATACCGGCACGCAAAAACTGGTCCGCAACCTGACCCCTGGAGAAATTGTCGGCCAGGTTATGCTGGCGCGGGATGATTTGGATGAATGGCCGGTCAAGGGGGCGTCAAACGCCGACCCTGCCGCGCGGCTTGTGTCAAACGTCGTGTTGATGGGCATGGGCGAGCCGCTTTATAATTTTGAGAACGTCCGCGATGCGATGAATATCGTGATGGACGGCGAAGGCATTGCCCTTGGCCGTCGCCGCATCACCCTTTCGACCAGCGGCGTTGTGCCCGAAATCGCCCGCACCGCCCAAGAGATCGGCTGCCTTTTGGCCGTCAGCTTCCATGCCACCACCGATGAGGTGCGCGACCAATTGGTGCCGATCAACAAAAAGTGGAACATCGCAACCTTGCTGGATGCCTTGCGCGCCTATCCCGGGCTGACAAATTCCGAGCGGATCACCTTTGAATATGTGATGCTTGACGGGGTCAATGACAGCAAGGAAGACGCTTACCGCTTGGTTGAACTGCTGCGCGGTATTCCGGCCAAGGTGAACCTGATCCCGTTCAATGAATGGCCCGGCGCGCCCTATAAGCGGTCTTCGGGCAACCGTATCCATGCCTTTGCCGATATCATCCATGAGGCCGGCTATGCCTCGCCGATCCGCAAGCCACGGGGTGAAGATATCATGGCCGCCTGCGGACAGCTGAAATCCGCGACCGAGCGTGCCCGCAAATCCCGCGCCCAGATTGCAAACGAAGCGGGCCTGTGATCCGCGCGCAGCGGTGAGCATCCCTCGGCTTGAAAACCCGTGCGCGCGGCGGGTTTTCTTGCATCATCATGGGCTTGGGACCACGCCGACCGGCCCCGCCAAAGGCGCGGATCTTGCCGGTTTGATTGACCAGCTTGGCTTTGTGCAGGTCGATAGCATCCGAACCGTCGCCCGCGCCCATGATCTGATCTTATTCTCGCGGCGGCAAAACTACCAACCATCGGCGTTGAAACAGTTGTTGGAAAAAGACCGCGCGCTGTTTGAGCATTGGACGCATGATGCCGCAATTCTGCCTGCGCATCTTTTCCCGCATTGGCAGCACCGTTTTGCCCGTGATGCCACGCGGTTGGAGCAAGGCTGGAAACGCTGGTTCCGCGATGGCTATGAGGAACAGTTCGAAACCATCCTTGATCGCATCCGCAAGGACGGACCCGTGACCACATCCGATGTCGGGCAGGGGGAGGCACGGTCCAAGGGCGGCTGGTGGGATTGGCACCCGTCGAAAACCGCGCTGGAATGGCTGTGGCGGACCGGCGTGCTTTCAATCGCAGGGCGCGACGGTTTCCAGAAAATCTATGATCTGACCGAGCGTGTGATCCCCGCCGCCCACCGCTTGCCCGCCCCCGATATGGCCGCGCATCATGATTGGGCCTGCCTTTCGGCGCTGCAACGGCTTGGCTTTGCCACAGCGGGGGAGCTGGCCGCGTTCTGGGCCGCCATTCCCAATGCTGCCGCCCGTGATTGGTGCGCAAAGGCGTTGAAACAAGGCCGGATCAAAGAGGTCGATATCGAGGCCGCAGATGGCAGCCTGCGCCGCAGCTTCATGCTGCCGGGCACGCTTACCGCTGACCTTGCGCCTGCCCCGCCGCGTATCCGCATCCTTTCGCCCTTTGATCCGGCCTTGCGTGACCGCGCCCGCGCCGAGCGTCTGTTCGGCTTTCGCTACCGGATCGAGGTGTTCGTGCCGCAAGCCAAACGCCAATACGGTTACTATGTGTTTCCGGTGCTAGAAGGGGAGCGTATCATCGGGCGGATCGATGCCAAGGCTTACCGCGATGACGGCACGCTGCGTGTTCGGGCCTTTTGGCCCGAGGCAGGGATCACAATGGGCAAAGGGCGGCTATCGCGGCTAGAGGATGCCCTCACGCGGCTCGCGCGCTTTGCCGATTGCCCTACGGTCGAATTTGCCGCTGATTGGCTGCGATAGCGGCTAGCCTTGCGGCGTCATCGCGCGGCGTTGCTTGGCGCGTTCCAACCCCAGTTTACGCTCTCGCCAGATGATAAGCACACCGGCGGTGACGACGATGGCGGCCCCTGTCAGCATGGTTATGGTTGGCACCTCGTCAAACACCCAATAGCCGATCGCCAGCGCAAAAATCATTGAGGCATAATCAAAGGGTGCTACAACCGATGCATCTGCCTCGCGGTAGCTGGACGTTAGCAAAATCTGCCCGACACCGCCCAAAAGTCCGGCCAAAATCAAAAGCCCCGCCTCTTTGGCCGAGGGGATAACCCAGCCGAACGGCAATGTGACCAGCGACAGCACCGTCGCGGTCAACGAGAAGTAAAACACGATGGCGGAGGTTGTTTCCTGCATCACGAGCTTGCGCACAAACACCTGCGCCAGGGCGGCGAACACAGCCCCGCCCAGCACCAGCATCGCACCAAGGGCGGCTGCATCATCATTGCCCGCCCCGGGAACCACCGTCAAACGCGGGCTGAGCACGATCAGCACCCCGATCAATCCAAGCACAACGGCAGAAATGCGGAACAGGCGCACATCCTCGCCCAGAAACATCGCGGCGAAAATCACGGTCAACAGGGGCGCGGCATAGCCGATTGCCGTCACCTCGGGCAAAGGCAAATAACCAAGCCCCGCAAAGCCAAGCCCCATCGCCATCGTCCCCACCACACCGCGCCAGATATGCCCTATCGGTGCGCTTGCCTTCAGGCCGGTTTGCAGTTCCCCGCGCATCATCAGCCATATAAGGATGACAGGCATGGCAAAGAGGGAACGGAAGAAGACAGCCTCACCGGGGGGCACATGGGCCGCCGTGGATTTGATCAAAGAGGCCATGAGAATAAAATTCACGACCGAGCACAGTTTGTAAAAAATGCCGCGCATCGGGCGCATGGTAAGGGCCTTTTTCTTGGGTTGCGCAAGGTGGACCATCTTTTACAGGGCGATACAAGCCCCGCCGGGGCTGGACGCCGCCGCCGTCATAGGCTTTTCTATGCAAAAGCAAAGGATTTCAGATATGGCCACCGCCCCTCTCTCTGCCCGCATCGCCCAAGGTCAGGGACAGGCCCCCGCAGATGTGGTTTTGCGCGGGGGACGGGTGTTTGATCTGATCACCGGTGATCTGGTTGAAACCGATGTGGCGATTTGCGGCGATACCATCGTAGGTGTCTATGATGATTATGACGGCGCGCAGGTCATTGATGTATCAGGGCAAATCCTTGTGCCGGGGTTTATCGACACGCATCTTCATATCGAAAGCAGCCTTGTTACCCCGTTCGAGTTTGACCGCCTCGTGACCCCTCTGGGGGTGACCACCGCGATTTGCGACCCGCATGAGATTGCGAATGTTTGTGGCTTGACCGGCATTCAGTATTTCCTTGAGGCCTCGGCGCTGACGCTGATGGATATCCGCGTGCAGCTTTCGTCATGTGTGCCCTCAACCCATATGGAAACGGCGGGCGCGGTGCTGGAGGCGGGCGATCTTTTGCCGCTCAAGGATCATCCGCGCAGCCTTGGTCTTGCGGAATTTATGAACTTCCCCGGTGTTTTGATGCAAAACCCCAGCGCCATGGCCAAGCTGGAGGGCTTTGCAGGCCGCCATATCGACGGGCATTGCCCCTTGCTGCGCGGTAAGGGGCTGAACGGATATATCGCGGCAGGCATCCGCACCGAACATGAGGCGACCACCGCCGAAGAAGCACTGGAGAAGCTGCGCAAAGGCATGCGGGTGTTGATCCGTGAGGGGTCGGTTTCCAAGGATCTGCATGCGCTGGCACCTTTGATCACGGAACGCCACTCGCCCTATATCGCCTTTTGCACCGATGACCGGAACCCGCTGGATATCGCAGAGCAGGGGCATCTGGATTACATGATCCGTACGGCGATTGCGCTGGGGGCGCCGCCCTTGGCCGTCTACCGCGCCGCCAGCCTTTCTGCCGCCGAGGCCTTCGGGTTGAAGGATCGCGGTTTGATTGCCCCGGGGAAACGCGCGGATATTGTGGTGATCGACAGCCTTGAAAGCTGCCGTGCCAGCATGGTCTTTGCAGGCGGGGTACAAGCCAATAAAGCCAATTTCGCCGCACGCCGCACAATCGCCCCCGTGGCCCGCAACTCGGTCAAGGCGCCAAAAATCACCGCGACCGATTTCCGCACCGGCGGCAACCGCACGCAAACCCCCGTGATCGGGATCATCCCCGGCAAGATCATAACCGAGCATCTGACCTTCAATGTCCCCCCCCGTGACGGCGACAAAGCGCCCGACATCGCCCGCGACCTGGTAAAAATTGCCGTGATCGAGCGCCACGGCAAGAACGGCAATCGTGCGACGGGCTTTGTGCAGGGGTTTGGCCTGAAACGGGGGGCGATTGCCTCTACCGTGTGCCATGACCATCACAATATCGCGGTGGTCGGTGCGGATTACGACGATATGGCGCTGGCCGTAACGCGATTGGGTGAGATCGAGGGCGGCTTTGTCGTGGTCGAAGGTGGCCGCGTGCTGGCCGAGCTGGCGCTGCCGGTTGCGGGGTTGATGAGCCTTGAGCCGTTTGAAACCGTCCGCCATGCGCTCGAAGACCTGCGTGCCGCCGCCCGCAGCCTTGGTGTTGTGCTAGAGGAGCCGTTCTTGCAGCTCGCCTTCCTGTGCCTGCCTGTGATCCCGCATCTGAAGATCACTGATCACGGCATGGTCGACGTCGATAAATTTGAGGTGATGCCATGAGCTATCCTGCCAAATATGATACGTTGCTTGATGCCCAGACATGGGAGTTCATCCGTAAAACCGAAAGCTTTTATCCGCCGGACGCGGTCGGGCTAGGCGTGGCCGATCAGCGCAAGGTTTACGATAAGATGTGCCGTGCCTTTAACGCCCCCCACCCGCCGGGGCTGGAGGTGCATGACACGACATTGGACCATATCCCCCTGCGCCACTACCGCGCCGCAAAAGACGCGCCCGCACAGGTGCTTTATCTGCACGGTGGCGGGTTCGTGGTCGGCGGTCTGGAAAGCCATGACAGTGTCTGTGCCGAGATTTCTGCGCGCACCGGCTTTGACCTCACAGCGGTCGACTACCGATTGTCGCCTGAACATCCCTTTCCGCAAGACCTCGATGATGCTGTGCACGCAGCCAAGGCACAGACAGGCAAGCCCTTGATTTTGGTAGGTGATAGCGCGGGGGCCAATCTGTGCGCGGCGGTGTCAGCCGCCTTGATCGGCGCCAAGGATGCGCCCGTGGGGCAAGTGCTGATCTATCCGCAACTGGGCGCGACAGAGGTTACGCCCAGCATGGCCGCCCATGCAAATGCCCCCATGCTGGGCGCTGCGGATTGTGGCTATTATGCCAGCATCCGCTCTGCGCAAAACCCCAAAACTGTGACCGACCCGCGCTTCTCGCCCCTATGTGCGGCGTCCTTTGCCGAGCTGCCGCCAACGGTGGCCATCAGCGCCGAATGTGACCCCTTGGCCGATGATGCCGCCCTTTATTGCGCTGCGATCACCGCCGCCGGGGGCCGCGCCCTGCATATCCAAGAGGCAGGTCTGGTCCACGGCTACCTCCGCGCACGTCATAGCGTCGACCGCGCAAAATCCAGCTTCACCCGCATCATCAATGCGGTTTCGACTTTGGCGCGGGGCGAATGGCCCACCGTGTGAAAACCAACAATCCCGCATAGTTATCATTCAAATAGCTGCCCATTTTAACGCCGTCTTTAGCCGGATCGCGTTTAACGGCAGTCTCTTTGAATGTTTTTGCCGGAGCGGTCAATGGTCATACCCTACACAGTACATATCGGGCAGATGTCTGATCGCATCCGCTTTGGCCACCCGAAAGGCCGCAACGGCGCGGCGCTTCGACTTGCGAAGCACGCGCGCGGTTGGTTGCGGGCGATCCTTGCCCTATGCGCGCTCACTATGCTTGTTGCATGTGAACGCGATGCCGAACAAACTCTGCGCACCAAACTCGACCACTGGTTCTATCTGGGTGAGACCGTTTATTTTCAATCCCGATCGCGCTGCACGGGTGCCATGATCCGTCTGGAATCTGCCTATCTGCGCCCCACCATCGCGGTTCAAACCAATTATGATCGCGCCAAGGAAACGCTTCGTGCCAATGGTGTGGCCGCCATCCGCAAAGCAGACATGACGCCGACCGAGCTAACCGATGCGATGCTTATGAGCGGGAACGGAGATTTCGGCAAACAGGCGCTGGCGGCGGGCGCGCTGGCCGCCTCTTGCTTTAACGGGACAGAGATGGGCGCCCTATTGTTCGACGCCCTCCACACGCCCGGTGCCACGCTGGTATATGACACGCAAAGCTCGGGCTTGATGGTCGTGGACCCCGGGCTCAGCAGCTTGTTCTATGTTGCGGGCGACGTGTGGTGACCCTCTCCGCCGCGAAATGGGGCAAGGCTTGCATACCCCGATAAGGCCAATTTTGGTCGCTGTTATGAAGCGACGGTAAAAGGCCCGCCAACCGCTTCCACTACAGATTGTAGGCGCGTCAATTCAGCTTTGCGTTGAAGAAATCGCTGATCTTTTGCGCCAGCGGTTCTGAAATGCCATCAACTGCCATCAGGTCGGGGATTGCAGCCCGCGAAACCGCCTTGGCGGACCCGAAATGCGCCAAGAGCGCGCGTTTGCGGGCCGCCCCGACACCGGGGATATCGTCCAGCGGGGTGGCGCTGACGGCCCTGGCGCGCTTGGCACGGTGCGCGCCGATGGCCCAACGGTGGGCCTCATCGCGCAGACGTTGCACGAAATAGAGCACCGGATCATTCATCCGCAGCGCAAAGGGGCGCTTGCCTGCGCGGTGGAATTCCTCTTTGCCGTGATCGCGGTCCACGCCTTTGGCAACGCCGATCATGGCGATATCATCCACGCCTAGATCGCGCATGATCTCCGCCACCACCGACACCTGCCCCGCCCCGCCATCGATCAGCAGAAGATCGGGCCATGCATCAGAGGTCCGGCCTGGGTCCTCTTTCAACAAGCGCTCAAACCGGCGGGTCAGCACCTCTTTCATCATGCCAAAGTCATCCGAATTGGCGCCGGCTTCGGACTTGATGTTGAACTTCCGGTACTGCGATTTCAAGAACCCGTCAGCCCCCGCGACGATCATCCCGCCCACGGCATTCGTGCCCTGAATGTGGGAGTTGTCGTAAACCTCAATCCGCTTGGGTGGGGCGTCCAGATCAAAGGCCTCCACTAGACCCTGCAAAAGCTTGTTCTGCGTGGCGCTTTCCGACATTTTGCGCGCAAGGCTCTCGCGGGCATTGCGGGCGGCGTTTTCCACCAGCTCTGCTTTTTCGCCACGTTGCGGGACGCTGATCGTTACCTTGCGGCCCGCGCGATCGGTCAACGCTTGGGCCACGAGGTCTTCATTTTCCAGCGCATGCGACAGCAGCAAAAGCTGCGGCGGTTCTTTGTCATCGTAAAACTGCGTAAGGAAAGCCTCCATGATCTCCGGCTCTTCGGCACCCATCGGCGTGCGAGGATAGAAATCACGGTTCCCCCACGACTGGTTGGCGCGAATGAAGAACACCTGCACGCAGGCCTGCCCCCCCTCAAAGTGAAGCGCCACGACATCCGCCTCTGTCACACCGCGCGGGTTGATGGCTTGGGCCGATTGCACTTGGGTCAGCGCCTTGATGCGGTCGCGCAGGGCGGCTGCACGCTCAAACTCCATCTCCTCGCTGGCCTTGGCCATCTCGGTCGCTAGATTGGCCTGCACATCCGTCGATTTTCCTTCCAGAAAGCGCTTGGAATCCGCGACCAGACGGGCGTAATCCGCCTCGCTGATTTTGCCGACACAGGGGCCGGCACAGCGCTTGATCTGATATTGCAGGCACGGGCGCGTGCGCCCCGCAAACATCGCATCCGAACAGTTGCGCAACAAGAACACCCGTTGTAGCTGGTTCAACGTGCGGTTCACCGCGCCGGCGCTGGCAAAGGGGCCAAAGTAGTGCCCCTTTTCAGACCGTTTCCCGCGATGCTTTTTGATCATCGGAAAAGGGTGCTCGGTCGGGATCAGGATATTGGGAAAGGACTTATCATCCCGCAGCAACACATTATAGCGCGGCTTGAGCTGCTTGATGAGGTTTTGCTCCAGCAACAGCGCCTCGGTTTCGGTGCGCGTGGTCAGAAACATCATCGAGGCCGTTTCCGAGATCATCCGCGCGATGCGCCCCGAATGGCCCGAGGGGCGCGCGTAATTGGATACCCTGTTGCGCAGGCTGCGGGCCTTGCCAACATAAAGCACCTCGGATGCCGCGTTCAGCATCCGGTAAACCCCCGGCGACCCGTCCAGCGTTTTCAGATAGCCCTGAATAACGCCATGCCCCGTCTCAATTTCCGGCCCGTCTTGCGTCACATCCAATTAACCTTTTTTTAACCTTCGATTCTCAGCTAGCGCTGCAATGCCAAGACTTCGGTGGCAAGGGGAAACCTATCCCCGCTTTCTGTGGATAACTCTGTTGGAAACAATCTGCCAGCATAGAATTTCCCTTGTATTCCTGCCCTTTCAAGCATCTGCACAAAAAATAGGCAAATCTGCAAAACACTGTTATTAAAAGGAATTTTTTTGAACGTGTGGTAAGGAGTTGATATTCATGAGGAAAACGTAATAAATTCGTAATGATTGAGGCAGCGGTGTACAACTTGTCGCAGGATCGGCGTCAAAGCTCACTCCACGCCCAAGATATCCGGCGTTTTCCAGCCGAGATGCTGCCCGCCATCCACGCATAAAAGCTGCCCCGTGACCGCAGGCGCATCGAGGAAATACCCAAGCGCGGCCGTGACATCGGACGGATTCGCACCACGGCCGAGCACCGTATTTTCGCGCTGACGTGTAAAGTGATTTTGTGACTGCCGCGCCCCGATCATCGTGGGACCAGGGCCGATTGCATTCACGCGCACCCTCGGCGCCAGTGCTTGCGCTGTGGTTTGCGTCAAGGCCCACAGGCCCATCTTGGCCAGCGTATAGGTCATGAATTCCGGTGTCAGCTTGCGCACGCGTTGGTCGACCATATTGACGATCAGCGATTGGGCCAACTGCTCCCCATTGGCATCGGGAATCGCAGGCAGGGCTTGCGCCGCAAACCCCTGGGTCAGCACAAAAGGCGCCCGCAGGTTGGAGCCGATATGCCGGTCCCAGCTTTGCCGCGTGGCGCTTTGGATTGTGTCATAGTCGAAAATGGAGGCGTTGTTGACCAGAACAGTCAGCGGCCCGTCCAGCCCTTCGGCTGCGCGCTGGATCAAGGTTTCGGTCTCTGCCTCCTCCAGCAGGTCGGCTTGCAGGGCAGTGGCGCGGCGGCCCATCGCGGTAATTTCGGCGACCACGGCCTCGGCCTCCTCTTGCGAGGTGGCGTAATGCACGGCGACGTCATGCCCGCGCGAGGCCAGATAAAGCGCCATCGCACGGCCCAGCCTGCGCCCCGCGCCTGTGACCAACGCGCGTGTCATAGGGCCACCAAGGAAAACGTATAGGCCGCATAGATCGCGACGAACACGATGCCCACCGCCCGCGTGATATCAAAACGCATCAGGATGAAGGGAACCAACAGCAAGGATGCCGCCGCCATCACCCAAAGATCGGATGCCAGCATGGACGCAGGCACCGGAATTGGCCCGACAAAGCCTGCCACACCGATGATCCCCAAAAGGTTAAAGACGTTGGAACCGATAACATTTCCCATCGCCACATCTGACTGCTTTTTCAACGCTGCGATCACCGAGGTTGCCAGCTCTGGCAAAGACGTTCCAACCGCGACCAGCGTTAACCCGATAACGGTTTCCGAGATGCCAAACACCCGCGCCATATTGGCCGCGCCATTCACCAACAACTCTGCCCCGATGGGCAAGCCGATCAAGCCGATCCCCAAAAACCCGATGATCTTCCACCATGGCGCAGACGGATCTGCACCTTCCAGATCTTCTTCTTTGGCGGCATTTCGATGACTGCGGGCGGCATGAAAGTTATCCGCCAACATTAATGCAAGCCCGACCAAAAGCACCGCCGCGTGCCACCATGTGATTGGACCCAGAAAGCACAACCCGATAAACAGCGCCGTCGCCGCAAGCATGGTGATAAAGCCGCGCGAAACGCCCAAAGTGCTGGAATGGATTGTTGAGATAATCGCCGGAATCCCCAGAACCAAAAAGATATTCGCGATGTTGGAGCCGACAACATTGCCCAAGGCAATCCCCGGCACGCCGTCCAAAATCGCACTGACCGAGACCAGAAGCTCTGGCGCGGAGGTTCCGAAAGCCACCACCGTCAGCCCTACGATCAACGGCGGGATGCCCAACCGCAGGCTAAGGTTTACGGAGCCGCGCACCAGCGCATCCCCTGCCAACACCAAAAGCACAAGGCCAATGGCCACATACGCAATATCCATCAGCATCGGCGGGATTTATCCTTTTTTCTTCGGTTTCACACCGCAAGCACAACGATTGGAGCCGATGATATGACGACCGCAGCCATGGCACAAACCGGGCTTGCGCCCCGATCTACGCAACGCTCCGGGCGCGAGGGAGCCAAGCCAGCCCAGCTTGCCAAAGACGGCCAAAGCCAAGATCACGACCAGAAAGAGCGAAACAATTTTGACCACAATTACAGCCCGTACCGCTGCCAGAGCGCGCGATCCTCGACCTCGGCCATGGCCCCGGCGGCGATTTGGGCACCCGCAGCGCCGATGCCGAACCGTTGGAGCAAAGGCTTGCGTTGGCCGATCGGCCGCAAAGAAACCTTGTCGCCGTAAAGCGCCTTCATCTTGGGCACCAAATGCGCCACACCATCAGCAAGGCCCAGATCAACAGCACCCTGCCCGACCCAAATATCGGCGTTGAAAAGATCAGTCTCCGCCGACAGCCGTGCACCACGCCGCGCCTTTACATGGGCGATGAAGGCTTGGTGGATCGGCTCTTGTAGGGCCTTGAGGCGGGCGACATCCTCGGGCTTTTCGGGCAAAAACGGATCGGCCAATGATTTAGAGGTACCGGCAGTATGGACCCGACGCTCCACCCCGTATTTCTCCATCAGTTGCGGAAAGCCGAAGCTGGCAAAAATCACGCCAATTGAGCCGACAAGCGAGCTGTTATCCACCCAAATATCATCGGCGGCACAGGCCAGCCAATAACCGCCCGAGGCCGCGACATCTTCGACAAAGGCATGCACGGGAATGTTCTTCGCATCCGCCAGCCGCCGGATACGCGCGGCGATCAGGCTTGATTGTACGGCCGAGCCACCGGGGGAATTGATCACGAGCGCCACGGCGGCGGGCTTGCCGCGCGAAAAGGCACGTTCAATTTGCGTGGCCAGTCCGGCATCGCTTAACGCAGGCGAAAAGCGGCTGCCCCCGCCGATGCTGCCCGACAGGCGGATTACGGGAACGAAGGGCGGCTTTTCAAGAAAGGGGATATATTTGCGCATAAGCGTGATGTAGGCGGCCAAGGCCAAGGGAACAAGAAGCAGAGTGCAAAGCGGTGCAGATTTCTTTTCCCATTGGCGCTTGCTGCCTGAAATTCAGGCGCGGGGAACAGGCCCCCACGCCCAAAGATCAGTCATATTTGCGCAGATCTTCGATTACCAAACCATCGTTGGGCAAAGACCCCGGCGGAACCAGTTCAACCTTGCCGCGCAGCTTGAGGGTTTCCAAAATGCTGCCTTCATAAAGCGCGGGGTTGGAGGCGCGGGTCTCCACCCTGACGGTCATCTCGTCCATCTCTCCCTTGCGGGTCGCGATAACACGAGCGCGCGCCACCTCTTCGTGGGCTGCGACAAAGGCGGCGACCTGTTCGGGGCGCACGAACATGCCCTTGATCTTGGTGGTTTGATCGGCACGGCCCATCCAGCCCTTGATGCGGGCGTTGGTACGGCCACAAGGGCTTGTGCCTTCCATCAGCGCGGAAAGATCACCAGTGGCAAAGCGGATCAACGGGTAATCGGGGTTGAGAGTGGTCACGACGACCTCGCCAACCTCGCCCGGTTCTACCGGATCACCGGTTCCGGGGCGGACGATCTCGACGATCACGCCCTCATCCAAGATCATCCCCTCCATCGCGGCGGATTCGTATGCGATATTGCCAAGGTCGGCGGTGGCATAGCACTGCAAGGTCTGGATACCGCGATCCGCGTATTCCTGACGCAACGACGGGAACAGCGCACCGCCCCCCACCGCCGCACGGGTGATTTTAAGCCGCTCACCCATGGTCTCGGCCCTGTCCAAGATGATTTTCAGGAAATCGGGCGTACCGGCATAGGCCGTCGCACCGATATCAACCGCTGCACGAACCTGTAGCTCGGTCTGGCCGATGCCTGCGGGGATCACACGCGCGCCAACCGCCAGAATGCCGGAATCAAAAATCATACCCGCAGGGGTGAGGTGATAGCCAAAGCAGTTCTGCACGATATCATCCGCGCCAATGCCGCACGCATGGACAAACCGGCCCATGCGCCACCAGTCATGGCTGTTTCCGCAGGGCTCATAGATCGGGCCGGGGGATTGAAAGATATGGGTGATATTCTGGGTCGGAATGCCACCAAGCGGCGGGTTCGCCTTTTGCCGTGCCGACAAATCCGCCTTGCGCAGGACCGGCAGCTTGACCAGATCGGACAGGCTGTTGACCGCTGGCAGGCCGACGCGGGCAAGCTGCACGCGCAGTTGCGCCAGTTGATCGGCCTCGCGGGCGTCTTGGCTTCGGGTTTCCAAGGCATCGAAATGGGTCATGGTTTTGTCCCTCATGCCAACCACCGCTTGCGGCGGCGGTAGCTGCGGACATCGCGGAACGACCGGCGGCCCTTGTCGGACATGCCCAGATAGAATTCCTTTACGTCCGGGTTCTCACGCAATTCCTGTGCAGTGCCTTCCATCACCACGCGGCCCGATTCCAGAATATATCCGGTATGGGCATAGCGCAGGGCGACGTTGGTGTTCTGCTCGGCCAAAAGGAAGGTCACGCCTTCGTTCGCGTTAACGGCTTTGACGATCTCAAAGATCTGCTCCACCAGCTGCGGGGCCAGACCCATCGACGGCTCGTCCAGCAAGATCATCTCGGGGCGGCTCATCAAGGCGCGGCCCATGGCACACATCTGCTGTTCCCCGCCAGAGGTATAGCCCGCTTGGGATTTGCGGCGCTCGCGCAAACGGGGGAAATAATTATAAACCATCTCAAGGTCGGCGGCCGTAGCCCCTGCCCCGTCGGTGCGCGTATAGGCGCCCGTCAGCAGGTTTTCCTCGATCGTCAAATGCTCAAAACAATGGCGGCCCTCCATCACCTGAATGACGCCGTTGCGCACCATTTCGGCCGGGTCACGGTTGGCGATATTTTTGCCTTTGAGGGAAATACTGCCCTTTGTCACCTCACCGCGTTCGGAATGCAGCAGGTTGGAAATGGCCTTGAGTGTGGTGGTTTTGCCAGCCCCGTTACCACCCAAAAGCGCGGTAATCCGGCCTTTGGGCACCGTCAGGCTGACGCCCTTCAACACAAGGATGACGTGATTATAGATCACCTCGATATTGTTGACGTCCAGCAACGTATCCGAGGTTTGGGGTGCGTCCAGCATGGGCTTCATCTTTGCAAAAAGGGGCGTGATCCCCGGCCAATGCCATAAGCACGGGCCGGGGTTTGTCGATTAGTTGCAGCGGTGCTCGATATTGTTTTCCGCAGCATAGGCCTCGGAATCCTCAAGGATCAGCGGCTGGATCACGTCCATATCCGGTTCAATCCAGCCAGAAATCAGGGTCCAGGTTTTGGCGGTTGCATCCCATTGCTGGATGCGCGCCTTGCCGGGGCCACCGTGATCTTCACAGGTCGCCTTGAAGGCTTGGCCAAAGTCGGGCAGGCCCAGCTCTTCCATGCGCTCTTCGGTGATCTCAAGGTTCTCAAACCCGTCACGCACCTGTGCAGGCGTGACCTGCGAAGTGCCCGCGATTTCTTGTGCGGTGCGCAAAGCCTCGGCAATAATCATGGCCGCATACATGCCGCGCGAATACAGCACGCCACCAACCTGATCGCCCGCACCGGCACCCTTGCCTGCATCGGAGACGTATTTCTTCATGTCGGCGTACACCGGATAATCCATGCCCGTGCCATGCATCGCCAGCGACTTATAGCCGTCAGCACCATCGCCCGCAGGCAAGACGTCATGGTCCGCGCCCGACCACCAGATGCCGATAAACTGATCCATCGGGTAGCGAATGTTCGCAGCCTCTTGAATGGCCACCGCGTTCATCACGCCCCAACCATACATGATGACGTTATCGGGTTTTTCGCGGCGGATTTGCAGCCATTGCGATTTTTGCTCTTGGCCCGGATGCTCAACAGGAAGCTGAACCAGCTCAAACCCGTGCTTTTTCGAAAGCTCTTCCAATGTGCGGATCGGCTCTTTGCCATAAGAAGAGTTGTGATAGACCAACGCGATCTTTTTGCCCTTCAGGTCACCACCGTTTTCCGCCAACAAGTAGTTGATCGCAACACTTGCCGCCGTCCAATAGTTCGCTGGATAGTTGAAAACGTTGGAAAAAACCTTGCCGTTGGATGCGGATGTGCGGCCATAACCGGGTGTATACAGCGTGCTGCCATCCGAGGTGACCTTCGGGATCAACTGATAGGTGATGCCTGTGGAAAGCGGGTTGAAGGCAAGCGCGTTGTTGCCCTTTGTCGCCTCATAACATTCCACGCCTTTTTCGGTGTTATAGGCAGTTTCGCATTCCGGAACTTGCACGATCTCACCGCCGATGCCGCCATCGCGTTCATTCAGCAGGGTGAAATAATCCTGAAAACCGTCAGCATAAGGCACACCGCCCGGCGCATAAGGCCCGGTGCGATATGAAAGGTTTGGCACGACCAGATCGGCCATCGCGGGGGCAGCAGCCATCATGGCGGCGGCAGCAAGGGCAGCAAAGTTCATTTTCATCTCAAGTCTCCTCCCAGAGTTTGTTTTTGTATTCCGGACTGCCCCTTAGTGTGGGAAAGGCCAAAGCCGTAATTTCTCTTTTGCCAAGCGCCAAAGCTGGGCGATGCCATGCGGTTCGGCGATCAGGAATATGATGATAAGCGCACCGATGATCATCAGCTCGATATGCGCCGCAAGGTCTGTGGGCCAACCAAGCCCGCCAACCAGCACGTTCTTCAAGAACACCGGCAACAGCACCAAGAATGCCGCCCCTGCCAAGCTACCAAAGATAGAGCCGAGCCCGCCGATGATGACCATGAACAGGATCAAAAAGGACTTCTGGATGCCAAAGCTTTCGCCAACCTCGGCAGCACCAAGATAGACCGCAAAGAACAAAGCGCCCGCGATACCGATGAAAAAGCTGGATACGGCAAAGGCGGAAAGCTTGGCGCGCAGCGGGTTCACACCGATGATCTCGGCGGCGATATCCATGTCGCGGATCGCCATCCATTTGCGCCCGATCGTGCCGCGCGTCAGGTTGCGGGCAAGCCATGCCACCAAAAGCAACATCACAGCACAGAACAGGTATTTCGCCGCCGCAGTGGTGTCTGGCCCTGTGATGACGATGCCAAGGATATCACGCTCTGGCGCGGAAATCTGGCCCGAGGCGGAATAGTTGTAAAACCACGGCACCTTGTTGAACAACCAGACAAGGAAGAACTGCGCCGCCAGCGTGGCCACCGCAAGGTAGAACCCCTTGATCCGCAAGCTTGGCAGGCCGAACAGAACGCCCACCCCGGCCGTGATCCCACCCGCCAAAATGACGTGGATAAAGATCGACACCTCGGGGAAGGCGGTCATCAACTTGTAAACCGCATAGGCGCCCACGGCCATAAAGCCGCCTGTCCCAAGCGAAAGCTGCCCACAATAACCAACAAGAATATTCAACCCGATGGCGGCAATCGCATAGATCAGGAAGGGCACAAACACCGCGTTTGCCCAGTAATCGTTAATAAAAAACGGGATAATACCGAATGCCACCGCCAACACCGCATAGTAACGGATACGGTCGAATTTGATCGGGAAGGTTTGGCTGTCCTCACTGTAGGTGGTCTTGAAATCACCTGCCTCACGGTAAAACATCAGTCATTCCCTTCCGACGCTTGAAATTCAGCCTCAAGATGCGATCTATCGGCGGTTTTGGGGGCCGGCGCATAGCCGCTGACCTCCGCATAGCGAACCAGTTGCAGATAGGCCCAGATACCAATCCCACCGCCCGCAGCCGCAAGAACGAAGGCGGTGGTGATCTGGTCCATGTTTTGGGTCTCGGCAGTCAGGGCGAGATAGCCAAAGGCCCAAAAGCCCGCCCATGCAATAACATTCAAGATCGCAATACACTTCTTGAAAGGGGTGCCTTGCATCGTCACACCCTCTCGATGATCTTCTCGCCGAACAGGCCTTGGGGCCGGAACACGAGGAACAAGAGCGCCAGCACATAGGCGAACCAGTTTTCGGTGGCCCCACCGATCATTGGCCCGATGGCGAATTCAAACAGTTTTTCACCCATGCCGATGATCAACCCGCCAACAATCGCACCGGGAATAGAGGTGAACCCCCCCAGCATCAGCACCGGAAGTGCCTTAAGCGCGATCAGCGAGAGCGAGAACTGCACACCGGATTTCGACCCCCACATGATACCCGCAACCAGCGCCACAAAGCCCGCGATCGACCAGACCAGCACCCAGATGAACCGCAAGCTGATCCCAACCGACAGCGCCGCTTGGTGGTCATCCGCCACAGCCCGCAAGGCACGGCCGTATTTGGTGTACTGCGAAAACAGAGTCAACGCGATCACAAGGGCGGCGGCAACAAGGGCGGCAACGATATCCAGCTTGTCGATAAAGAAGCCATAGCCGAACCAGTTATAGGTGACATTCTCGATGGTCTCCGAGACCCCCTGCGGCAAGCCGACATCCAGTTTCTTGATGTCGGAACCCCAAAGCACATCGCCGAAACCCTCAAGGAAGTAGGCAAGGCCAATGGTCGCCATGAACAGGATAATCGGTTCCTGATTGACCAGATGTTTGAGGATATAACGCTCAATCACAATCGCCATACCCACCATCACCAGCGCCGTCAGCGCGATGGCAACGATTGCTGGCAAGGTCCAGCCAAAGTGGTGCAGGTCCGTGCCAAAGATGGCATTGATCACGTGGGAAAATGGGATCTGCCCGTCTTGCAGGCCCACAAGCGTCAGCGCCGCGAACAGCGCCAACACACCTTGGGCATAGTTAAAAATGCCGGAGGCTTTAAAGATCAACACAAAGCCCAAGGCGACAAGGCTGTACATAATCCCCGCCATCAGGCCGTTGACCATCACCTCGGCTGCGAAAAAGAAGGTATCGGGCATCAGAAATCCCCCAGATTTTGGTGGTTAGTCATGTGACACCCCCAGATATGCATCAATCACGGCTTGGTTATTGCGCACCTCATCAGGGGTGCCATCGCCGATTTTCTTGCCGTAATCCATCACGACCACACGGTCGGACAGATCCATCACCACACCCATATCATGTTCGATAAGGGCAATTGTGGTGCCGAATTCATCGTTCACATCCAGAATAAAGCGGGACATGTCCTCTTTTTCCTCGACGTTCATCCCTGCCATCGGCTCATCCAACAGCAAAAGCTTGGGCTCGGCGGCCAAGGCGCGGGCCAGTTCCACCCGCTTTTTCAACCCATAGGGCAAACGGCCCACAGGGGTTTTGCGGATATGCTGGATTTCCAGAAAGTCGATGACCTTTTCGACCTTTTCACGGTGCGCGGTTTCCTCGGCCTGCGCCTTACCCCACCACAAAGCTTGGGCAAGCATCCCCGACTTCATCTGCGTCAGGCGGCCGGTCATGATATTGTCCAGCACCGTCATCCCCTCAAACAAGGCGATGTTCTGAAAGGTGCGGGCAATGCCTTGGGCGGCAACCTGATAGGGCTTCATCGGGGGGCGGCGCGATCCGTGAAACCACACCTCGCCCTCTTGCGGGACATAGAACCCCGAAATGACATTGAGCATCGAGGATTTACCGGCACCATTCGGACCGATGATTGCGCGAATTTCGCCCTCGCGGATGTCAAAGGAAATGTCGGTAATCGCCGCCACGCCGCCAAAGCGCAGGGTGATATTCTTCATTTCCATCATCACGCCGCCGATTTCGCGACCGTCTGCGGTGGTATAGCCGTCTGGGTTCTGGATATTCATTCTGCGGCGACCTTTTGTGCGGGGGCCACGACGGCATCGGCCAGCGTCAGCGTGGCTTTGATGGCGCCCTTGCGACCGTCCTCATAGGTGACTTCAGTTTCGGTGTAGATCTCGGATTTACCGCCATAAAGCGCGCCCACGAGGTCGGCGAATTTATCCTCCACCACTTTGCGGCGCACTTTGCGGGTGCGGGTCATCTCGCCGTCATCGGCGTCCAGTTCCTTATGCAGGATAAGGAAACGATGCACCTGACAGCCCGACAACATCGGGTCGGCAGCCACGGATTCGTTCACCTCCGACACATGACCCTTCATCATCTCCAACACACGCGGATGCTGCGACAGCTCTTGATAGCTGGAATAGGCGATGTTGTTACGCTCTGCCCAGTTACCAACCGCATTAAGGTCAATATTGATAAACGCGGTGCAAAAATCGCGAGACGCGCCAAAAACCACAGCCTCCAAAATCGCAGGATAAAATTTCAGCTTGTTTTCAACGTATTTCGGCGCAAACAGGCTGCCATCGGCCATTTTGCCCACGTCCTTGGCACGGTCGATAATGCGCAGATGACCGGTGCCTTCCTCAAAGAAACCCGCGTCACCTGTGGCAACCCAACCCTCTGGATCTTTGGTCGAGGCGGTGCTTTCGGGGTTTTTATAGTAACTCTCAAACGTGCCGGGGCTGCGGTAAAACACCTCGCCATTGTCGGCGATTTTCACCTCAACCCCCGGTGACGGCACGCCAACGGTATCGGCGCGCACCTGACCGTCGGGCTGCTGGGTGATGAACACCGAGGCCTCTGTCTGGCCGTAAAGCTGTTTCAGGTTGATCCCGAGCGAGCGGTAAAAGCTGAAAATTTCTGGCCCGATCGCCTCACCAGCGGTATAGCCCACACGCACGCGCGAAAAGCCAAGGGTGTTTTTCAACGGCCCGTAAACCAGAATATCCCCCAGCCAATAGGAAAACTTATCCGCCGCCGATACCGGATTGCCGTCCAGAATATCGGGACCAACGCGGCGCGCCACGGCCATATATTTATCGAACAGCCATTTCTTGAAACGGCCCGAGTCTTCCATGCGGATCATCACATTGGTCAACTGACCCTCAAAGACGCGCGGCGGGGCAAAGTAATAGGTCGGCCCGATCTCGCGCAGGTCGGTCATCATGGTGGCGGCCGATTCCGGGCAATTCACGCAAAAACCGGTCCACATCGCCTGACCCATCGAGAAAATGAAATCGCCCACCCATGCCATCGGCAGATAGGCAAGCACCTCATCCCCCGCGCGCAGGTGATCAAAATCCGAGGTGTTTTTGGATGTCTCAATGATGTTGCGATTGGACAGCACCACGCCCTTGGGCTTGCCGGTGGTGCCCGATGTATAAAGCATCACACAGGTGGAATTGTAATCAAGCTCGGCGGTGCGGGCGGTCAGCTCTGCCTCGAAACGCTGATGGGCGGCGCGACCTTCGGCAATCACATCCGCCATCGCATTCATGCGCGCATGGTCGTATTTCCGCATCCCGCGCTTGTCGACATAGATGATCTGCTCAACGCTCGGCTTTTGATCCTCGGTCAGCCATTCGCTTTCCACCTCAAGGATCTTGTCGACCTGTTCCTGATCGCCGCACACAACGAAACGGGCACCGCAATGATCCAGCACAAAGGCCATCTCTTGCGCCACCGCATCTTGATAAAGCGGCACCGGAATGGCCCCGCACATCTGTGCCGCGGCCATCGCCCAGTAAAGCTGTGGACGGTTACGGCCAATGACGGCGACATAATCCCCCCGGTTAAGGCCGAGTGCCATATACCCCATCGCCATCGCGCGAATCTCGACATCGGCCTGCGCCCATGTCCAGCTTTGCCAGATCCCGAATTCCTTTTCGCGGTAAGCCGGTTTATTGCCATGCTTCTCCACGTTACGCGCAAGCAGCGCGGGGATGGAGGCAAGACCAGCCTGTGCCTGTGACGCTTTCATTCAAGTCCCCCCTTGATGCCGAAACGATTCGTTAATCATCCCCAGCTTGTTAAGCCTATAGGTCGCTTGCAATGCTTGCGTGACTTTTTCGCAAATCTTGCGAATTGTTACAGACGTGATTTACGCCTTCCCCGGGACCGGCCCCCGATGTTAACCAATGAAAGGAGGACGCGCGCAATGGGACAAGACATTACCACCGCAATGACCGCCGCCGGATTGAATCTGATCCAGCAGGCGCTTTCGATCTATGACAGCGACCTTCGGCTTGCCGTCTGCAACCGTCGCTTTTGCGAGATGTTCAACCTACCGGAATCCCTCTCTACCCGTGGTGCGCTGTTTGAGGATACGATCCGCTATCTGGTCGGGCGTAATGAATATGGCGAGGTCGATGATATTGAGGCAGCCGTGACCGCAAGGGTCGAGGCAGCCCGCGCGTTTGAGCCGCATTATATGGAACGGATGCGCCCCAATGGCCGCTGGGTCTCGGTCGAGGGGGCACCTTTGACCACGGGCGGCTGGATCACGGTCTATACCGACATCACCGAGATCAAGGTTCAGGAAGGCTTGCTACGCGCAAGGTCAGAGGAATTATCAGGGCAGGTCCTGGCCAATGCCGAGCGTTTGTCGCAGGCCAACCGGCAGCTTGCCTCGGCCAATATCGCGCTAGAGGAAACCAAGCGCCAGTTGATGGAAATGGAAGCCCGCACCCGGTTGACCACCGAGATGATGCCCGCCCATATCGCCCATGTTGATTGCGAGCTGCGCTATACCTATACCAACCGGCGCCTTTCGTCCGTCATGCCCGGCGCAGGGCGGCCCCAAAGCATTCTGGGCCTGACGGGCCGCGAGGCCTTGGGCGAACCCAGCTTCAGTAAGATCGAGCCCTATCTACTCCGCGCGCTGGAGGGGGAACCTTCGGTCTTTGAATTTGCCGATGATGCAAGCGGGCGACGGATACGGGCCGCCTTTACCCCCGATCAAACCGGTGACGGGCCGATAAACGGCGTCTATATTCTGGCGATGAACGTGACCGAAGAGGTACAGGCACGCTCTGCCCTGATGCAAACCCGCAAGCGGGAATTGGCGGCACAGCTGACCAGCGGCCTTGCCCATGACTTCGCCAATCTGCTGACCATCATTCTGGGGCTGCAAGGGCGGCTGGAACGGGTCTCTTTGCCCGATAGCGCCGCCGAGATCGTGGCAGCCACCATCGCCGCCGCCCGCCGCGGGGGCACATTGCTGGATAGGATCGCAGGGATTTCCGGCAAGCGAGAGCTGCGGCCCGTCGTCACCGATATGAAGCAGTTTCTGGCCGATCTGTCGGTGCTTGCCGATCCGATCCTGCCCGAACAGATCACCCTCTGGATGGCCCGCGAGGGACTGGAGCCCCCCTTGCTGCTGGATGCAGGCATGTTGCAAGACGCGCTTGTGAACCTCGTGCTCAATGCCCGCGACGCGATGGGTGCCAAGGCGGGCAAGATCACCCTGACCGCCCGCGCCCTGCGCGAGACATGGCTGGAACTGGTGGTCGAAGATGACGGCCCCGGCTTTTCCGAAACCGCGCTGGAACGGGGGCTGGACCCGTTCTTCACCACCAAAGGCGGCGAAGGATCGGGCCTCGGGCTGGCGATGGTCTATGACCAAGTTACCTTGGCGGGCGGCACGGTGCGTCTGCGCAACCGCGCCACGGGCGGCGGCATGGTCACGCTGCGCCTGCCCTTGCGCCCCGTACACAAAGCCACCGAACCCGGCATGGTGCTGTTGGTCGAGGACCGCATCGAGATCCGCGAAGGCGTGCGCGAAATGCTGCGCGCCATGGGCCATTCGGTGATCGAGGCGGGCAGCGCGGATGAGGGGCTTGCCCTTGCCGGCTTGCCGGGCCTAACCATGGTCCTTAGCGATATTTCCCTTCCCGGAACGCTGACGGGGGTGGACCTTGTGGAAACCCTTGCGCAAAACGGTATGAAGGGGCGATGTTTCCTGATGACGTCTTTGCCGCCGACGAACCCGCTGCGCGCACGCGCAGCCGCACAGTTTCCGGTGCTAACCAAACCTTTCGACGAGACGCAGCTCGCCGCCCTTTTGACCCCAGAGGCCCCATGACCGCAAAAGCCCCCCTTGTCGCCATTCTGGATGATGAACCCGAAATTCGCCGCATGCTGCAAGACGCGCTGGAGGAGGCCGGTCTGCGCACCCTTGCTTATGCCCGCGCGACCGAATTCGAAGCCGCCCTGAACCGGGTCACACCGGATGTGTGCTTGGTCGATCTGGGGTTGCCCGACCGCGACGGCTTGGCGCTTGTCCACCGTTTGGCGCTGGAATCGGGGGCGGTGATTATCATCATTTCAGGGCGCGCACAGGTACAAGACCGCGTAACAGGGTTGGAGCTGGGCGCAGATGACTACATCATCAAACCCTTTGATCCCGCCGAGGTCGTCGCCCGCGTCCGCGCCCATCTGCGCAAGGGCCGCAGCGGCACGGAACGGGTGGCCCAAGAAGCGCGTTTTGAGGGGTGGACCGCCCTGTTCGACCGCTACCTTCTGGTCAACAAAGACGGTGCCGAGGTTGCCTTTTCCCATGCCGAGGGTGAGGTGTTGCGCCTGTTTCTGGAATCCCCTAAACGATTGATTTCACGCGCACAAATGCAAGAAAGCCTTGGCGGCGCGGCAGGTGACAGCTTTGACCGCGCGATGGATGTGCGGATTTCGCGGCTGCGCACCAAGCTGGGCGAAGACCCCAAAAACCCGCTGTTGATCAAGACGATCTACGGGGCGGGCTATATCTTTTTGGGCGATGTTGTCTGGGCCTGACCCAACGCCGCATTACGCCGCAACAAGGGTCAGAAAATGGCCCTCGCTTTGGCAAAACCGCCCGTGCAAAAGCGTGTTTTGCGGGAAATGCGGCACATCTTGCGTAAAGCGGGCCGTAAACTGGCCATGCCCCAAGGTGATCTCCAGCGCGTCAAATTCCAGCAAGGTTCTGGATCGGGCGTATTGCGCCTTATAGGCCGCCTCTTTCGCCGAAAAAATCAGTTTGGCGTGTAGGCCCGTGCCCAATGTCGCGCGTTCTGGCGGCGACAGCACGATGTCCCACAGGTCAGCCTCTAGCGGGGTTGCCGGTTCCAGATCAATACCGATCAGGGTCGGGGCGCGGGTAACGGCCGCAAGGCAAGCCGTCGCACTATGGGTGATGGAACCGCTGATCCCGTCAGGCCAAATCGGCGCGCGATCGGACCCCATCGGGATTGCACAGGCAGGGCCAAACGCAGCCATTGCCGCACGCGCAGCAGCCCTGCCCGCCGCAAATTCCATCAACCGTTTTGGAACCGAACCTGCTAATATCTCCCCTCGCCAAAGGGGGGGCGAGGGGGCCCTTGGGTCACTTGCCGCAATGACGACCCCCTGCGGCGCAATTGCGCGCGCCGCAGCTAAAAGTGATTCAAGATCAATCACTCAACCGAGCAGAGCGCATCGCCCGCCGCCGCGCCATTGCATCTGTACGGCTCGGATTCGTAGGCTCGGCAGCTTTTGCCGGTACATGCGTCTGTGCCTGAATGGGATCTGCCGCTGGGGCCAATGTCGCGACAACTGGCCCCTCCATCGAGGATTCGATATGTGCGGCCAGTTTCTCCAACACCGGAAAGCGGAAAATATCGGTGATCGACAGCTTGGCCACGCCCAGACTGGCACGGATTTCACGGTGGGCCTGCACAGCCAAAAGCGAGTGCCCCCCCAGCGCAAAGAAGTTGTCCTTGGCCCCGACTTTCGCGACCCCCAACACCTGGACCCACACGGCGGCCAGCGCCTCGGCCACACCCAGTGGGGCGACGTAGGTTTCAACCTTCGGCATCGCGCTTACCGGCGCAGGCAAGGCCTTGCGGTCCACCTTGCGGTTCGGCGTCAGCGGGAAAGCATCCAGCCGCACAAAATGCTGCGGCACCATATGGGCGGGCAACGCCTGCCCGATCGCATCGCGCAATTCCGCCTCGGATGCTGTGCCGCGAACATAGGCCACAAGACGCAGATCGCCGGCGGTATCTTCGCGTGCCATAACGACGGCCTGGTTCACCTCGGGCTGGGCTTCCAGCACGGCCTCCACCTCCCCCAACTCAATCCGGTGGCCGCGCAATTTGACCTGATGATCGGCACGACCAAGGAAATCAAGCGTGCCATCGGCATTCCAGGACGCAAGGTCGCCGGTGCGGTACATACGCCCCGCATGGAAAGGGTTGGGCAGGAAGCTGCTGGCGGTTTGGTCTTCGTACTGCCAATAGCCGCGCGTGACCCCCTCACCACCGATCCATAGCTCCCCCGCCACGCCAAATGAGACCGGATTCAGATCGTCATCCAGCACATAGGCCTGCGTGTTGGCGATGGGGGTGCCGATATTCACCGCCCCCTGCCCTGCCGTGGCTGTGGTGGACCAGATGGTGGTTTCGGTCGGCCCATACATGTTTTCAATGCGCGCAGCCGTCGCTTCGGCCAAATCCGCGACCAAGGCCGCCGACAGCGCCTCTCCGCCAAGCAACAGAGTTTTAACGCACGCCAATGCGGCACGGCTATCCTCGTTCATCGCGATCATGCGCGCCATGGACGGGGTGCATTGCAAATGGGTAACCTTGTGACGGACAAGCTGTGCCGCGATAGAAAAATCATCCGCCGCGGGCCCCGTCTCGTTGGAACGGCGCAGCACCTCGACCAGCGGATGCAGCCCCGCCATTACCTTATCGGTGGGGATCCCGTAGTCGATAAGGCATGCCACCTCTGTCACGCCGATCTGCTTGAGACGTTCAACCCGCGCGACGCAATCCTCAACGGTGCCGAACAGGCCGGCATCCTCAAAGTAGCGGTTGAACGCGAAATCGAGGATGGCCTCGTTTTCCTCTTCGGTCAGGGATTGCAGGTCGATCTCCGTCGGGTTTTCAATGCCCGCAGGCTTTTTGAACGCCGGAAAGGCCCATGCGTATTGCTTGATCAAACCGGCGGCAGAGCGCAGATAATCCTTCATCGGACCCCGCGCACCTTCGCGTGCGGTTTCACGGTCGCCCGCGATATAGGTGTGCAGCATTAGTGAAACGCTAAAGTCATCGGGGTTATGGCCGGCCTTGCGCAGGGCGGCGTGATAGATCTTGATCTTCTCCCCGACCTCCGCAACCGTCTGGCCCAACAGGTGGGTCAGCACATTGGCCCCAATCTCGCCTGCCTCTCGCCATGTGGCGGGATTGCCGGCGGTGGTGACCCAAACGGGAAGCTCTTTTGATACCGGACGCGGCTGCGTGGTCACCCCGAAATGGCCAGTGGCCGTCGGGAAATCCACCACATCACCGCGCCACAACCGGCGCACCTGATCAATAGAGGCAAACAGCGCATCGCGGTTTTTGGGCGGTGTATTTTCAGGACGCAGCACAAAATCATCGGGATGCCAGCCAGAGGCAAAGGCAAGCCCCGCGCGCCCGTTGGTCAGATTGTCAATGACGCTCCATTCCTCGGCGATACGCGCGGGATGGTGCAACGGCGCCACGCACGATCCCGCACGCACATCAACATTCCTTGTCACCGCCGCAACCGCCGCCCCCGTCACCGAGGGGTTCGGATAGGGGCCACCAAAGGCGTGGAAATGCCGCTCTGGCGTCCAGACTGCGCAGAACCCGTTTACATCAGCGAATTTCGCGCCTTCCAGCAGCATCTCGTATTTCTTGGGGCCGACACCATCGTCATTGCCCCAGTAATAGATAGAGAACTCCATCCCCTTGCCGGCCGTAACCGGCCCGGAGGCGACCAGCGTCCGGTTCTCATCCGATGACAAAACCAGTTTGAAACCGCGGGCGATTGTCCAGAACAGCTCCAACACCGAGATATCAAACGAAAGCGATGTGACCCCCAGCAGGACAGAACCCTCGGCATGGTCAATCCGTTGATCCATCCCGACAAAGAAGTTCACGACATTGCCATGTTCCACCATCACGCCCTTCGGCCTGCCGGTAGAGCCGGACGTATAAATCATATAGGCCAGATCGGCACTGGTGACGCCGCTATTGGGGTTGGTTTCGGGTGCCAAGGCAATGCGCGGGTCCGTATCAAGGCACAGGGCCTGCGGCCCCATCGGCAAACCACCCGTCAACGCCGTCTGGGTAACGATCACCCCTGCCGCGCTATCCTCAATGAAAAGCGCAATACGATCCGCCGGATAGGCAGGGTCTATCGGAACATAGGCCCCGCCGGCCTTCATAATCGCCAGCGCCCCGACCAGCATATGAAGCGAGCGGTTGATATAAAGCCCGGTCAACACCCCCGGCCCGACGCCCATCTCCATCAAGACATGCGCAGCACGGTTGGCCCGTGCATTCAGCTCTGCATAGGTCAGGCTTTGAGATTCAAAAACCACCGCGACAGCATCCGGCGTTTTGGCGGCCTGCACCTCAAACGCCTGATGGATGGTTTGGGTCCGGTCATATTCAACCGCCGTATCATTCAAACGGTTCAAGATCAGGTCGCGCTCTGCCTCGGGCATGATCGGCAAGGCGGCGCAGGGGGTATCGGGATCCGCATCGGCCAGCGCTTTTGCCAAAACCGAAAGCCGCGCAGCAAGTGCGGTGGCATCTTCGGTGCTCATACGGGCTGCATCAAAGTGGAACCTGTCCGGCGTGACCGTGATCGCCGAGCCTGTGACCGGGCCATCCATCGCCAAGGCAACCAAGGGCGTTTGCAAGGCAACAAGCGCAGGATCCCGACGCGGCAGATCGACGGCAAAACCGGGGGCTTGCAAGGCGGCGGTCAGAGGCAAGGCGGCCTCTGCTTGCGCAATGGTGCCGCTGGCGTCGACATGCAATGGCGACCAACCCGAAACATACAGCGACTGGTTGGGGCTTTTAATTGCAAGATCAACCGTATCCTGCCCCAACGCCCGTGCCATACCGATAGCGGTTGCAAACAGCGGTGCCGCATATGGCAGGCTTTGCCAATCCGCGGTGCTCGGGGCCTTGACTTGCGGCATCTCCAGCGCGGTCACGGCGGCCAAAGCCCGGCGCATGGCCCCTTCAATCGGGGCCGCAGCAGCAATGGCCGCAGTGATTTCCGCCGCCGCATCGCCAGGGCTGGCAAGACTGGTCACATTCAACGTGGTCGGACAAACAGCATAGCCCGCAAGGTCCATCAAGCCCGTAAGCCGTATCGCACCCTGCCCGCAGGCAACAAAAAGCCCGTCGGGTGCTGTGACAAGCACCGTCCCCGGCATGCCTTGCCCCCGAATAATTTCGGCCCCTGTCACCAGCAAAATGCGGCCATCCACCTCCAGCTTGGGCAGGGCCACAGGGTTGGCGTAGATACCATGATCCAATCCGCGCACCAAAGCATAGACCTGCTCGGCGGTTTGCGTGAAATCCAGCCGTGCAGCCGCTTCGGGACGATCCGCGCGGCGGTATTGTGTGCGGGCGGTCAGGTCTTGCGCGGTGCCCGGCGCGCTGGATGCCAAGGCGGCCAGAACGGCAGGGAAGCTTTCGATCGCTGCCTCGAAACATTTAGTGTTAAGCGTCAGCGCCGTATCATCGGGGGCGACATCAAACAGGCGCTGCTCCAGAATTGCGCCCTCATCCACACCGGCGACCATGCGGTGCCATGTGATGCCGTGCTGCGTCTCGCCATTCAGAATTGCCCAGACCGGCGCGTTGAGGCCCGCATATCGCGGCAGGGGGCCGTCATGGAAATTCACCGTCTGATCCGCCAGCGCCAAAACCGATTCGGGGATCACATGCAGGTAGGCAATCGAGAGCAGCCAATCGACATGGATATCCAGCAAATGCGCGTCGCTTGGCACCTCGACACGAATACCTTTTGCCTGCGCCCACGCCCGCACATCCGGGTTCTCCGTGACCATGGCCACCACTCTATGGCCTTGATAAATAATACTTTCTGCACATTGAATGGTAAGGGACTGGTTGCCAAAAATCAGGGCGTCCGACATCGTTAACTCCTTCCCGCAACATGCGGGGCACACATAATATTACGCGCGATGCCTAAAAATGGATCGCGCCGTATGGGCTATCAAATCCCGAAGAAAATGGGGTGGATCTGCCCTCTCCTTGCGCTGAAACAACAGTCGCAACCGCCATAGGATAGACCCGAAAACGAGCGATAATGTGGCAAGGGCAGCATAACCGCGCCCATGCACTTTGGTGAAATAGTAAAGACGGCTGTCAAACCAGTAGCTTGGCATCCTTGCCCAGGTTTTCATTCCGGTCGAGACCGACCCGATATGCATGACGGTACTCGTGCGCACGAAATCAGAAGGGTATCCGGCGGCGGCAGCACGGTGGGACAGTTCCGTTTCCTCAAAATAAAGGAAAAAGGTTTCGTCAAACAGGCCGACCTCATCCAGCACAGACTGGCGCATCATCAAGCTGGCGCCAACAAGCCAATCAACGCGCGTTGTCGTCTCGGGGATCGGCTGCGCCACAATATAGCGGTGCAAAAGGCGGGATACCGGACCAAAACGGACAGAGCTCTCAAACTCCCCCGCGATGGACGGGAAACGAAAGGCGGCGCGATGCGGAGTGCCATCTTCACCATGCACATAGCTGCCGGTAAAACCGGTCTTCGGGTTGTCTTCCAAATGGTTGTAAAGCGCCCGGATCGCCCCGACGGACGGAAAAGCGTCAGAGTTGAGGATATAGACATAATCGGGGCGGTCACCACCGGGCAAGCCCGCACGGATCCCCACATTATTCCCCGCCCCAAAACCGCCGTTGTGACCCGACTGGATCACCCGCACAGGGATCTCACCCTTGTCCCAACCACGCTCGGCCACAGCCGCAGACAGCTTTTCGTAAGAGCCGTCCCCGCTGTCATTATCCACGATCGTTAAAGCACCGGGAATGCCTTTCATCTCGCGCAATGCGACTTCTGCCGCGCTCAGCGTCATATCGGCAGTGCGCCAATTAAGGATGACCGTTAAAAGAGTTTTCATTCGTTACTCCGACGCAGATTCATCTGCGGTCTCTGAATTTGCAATCACCTTGCGCAAGGCAGCGGCCATCACGCGGACATTCGGTTCCAGCACCATGCTGTCATGGTCGCCCGGCACCTCGATAACTTCCAATGCGGGCGCAAAGCGGGTGAGGTCGTTATCGGGATAGACGTACTCTTTGGCACGGCTGACCCATTGGCCGTTGCTAACCGCCCAATGCCGGTCAAGCGGCGGACGGAACAGCACGGTACGCCCCTTGCGCAGCAGCAAAGGGAATTGCGGCAGGGCGGTACGGAAAGCAGCCTCAATCGCAACATTATGAAAGGTCCCTTCGGCATCGGCGTCAGGGGCGTTATGCTTGCTCCGCTCCCATTCCCAACGAGAGCGCGCCCAATCGATCACATAGTCGGGGCCATGCTTTCGTAGCTCCGCCAGTTTGATATAGGCCTTGTCGATGCTGGACAGGCTGGGCCGCAACGGCAAAGGTGTGTCGAGCAAGACTAGGAGGGCGACCTTTTCCCCCTGCGCCTCAAGCTGCCGCGCCATATCCCAAGCGGTCAAACCACCGCCCGAGAAGCCGCCCAGAAAGTACGGCCCATGCGGTTGAACTTGACGCAGCTCGGCGATGCAATCCGCCGCTGCCTCTTGGATCGTGTTATGGGGCGGCGCATCGCCATAAAGGCCGCGCGCCTGAAGACCGTAGAACGGACGTTCAGCGCCGATCAGCTGCGCAAGATGGCGCAGGTTCAACACGTTGCCGAACATGCCCGCCACAAGGAACAGCGGCGCCTTTGACCCGCCATTCCCTTCATGCATCGTGACCACATGGGTAAAGCGACGCTTGGGTTCCTCTGCCTGCTCGGGGCTATCCTGCGGGCCGATACGCTCCTCAATCAAGGCGGCGCAGGCGGCGATTGTAGGGGCCTCAAACAACACGGAAATCGGGAAGTCCACGCGGTAGGCTTTGCGCACCATCGCGAAAAGGCGCACCGCAATCAGGGAATGGCCACCAAGGGCGAAAAAGTCATCCTCCACCCCGACCTGATCAACGCCAAGCAAGTCCTGCCAAAAGCCGGTGAGGGTACGTTCCACATCGTTTCGGGGGGCCACGTAATCGCTGTTCAAATCCGGCCGCGCAAAGCTTTGGCCCTTGGGGGTACTTGGCTCCACCTGCTGCGCCTGTGCGACCAGCTTGGGCAACTCCATCGAGGAAACGATAACTTGCGGCACATTCAGCGACAGGGCGCGACCGAACGCCTCGGCGCCAAGCTGCGACGGGATACCCTGCGACAGGTTATGCGCAAACCGTTCCTCTGCCGCAGAGCGTTGCCGTTTGGGCGCGTCGTCAAATGTCAGATCGCGCGGATCGGGCGCGGCAAAGGACAGCCCCCCGTCCATGCGGCGGATGGTGAAGCCTTCGATTTCAACGATCACATTGCCCAACGGATCCGCCAGCGTAACATCGAATACCGCAGTCGGATCATTGACGTGGTTCGCCGCCCCAGCACGCACCCATGACACAATCTGTGCAGGTAAGCGGTCGTAAACCCTGACCTTACGATAAGACACCGGAACCCAAAGGTGATCAGGCCGGTAGCCGCCAATCAGCCCCATCGCCCAGCCGGTCGCCAGATCCATCAGCGCCGGATGCAGATGCCACGGCCCTGCCTCCGCCATGTATTCAGGCGGTAAGCTAAGGCAGGCAAGGCCTTCGCCACGTCCGTAAACCTGCGCATCCAGCACATGCCAACGCGCCCCAAAGATCAGATGTGCCTCTTGCGGTGAACGCAGCGGGCCTGTCTGCAATTCTCCGCAGCGCTCGATGATGGCGGCTGGGTCAATGACGGGTGCGTTCTGCGCCAGTGGTAACAATCGTGCCTGCGCATTCAACTGCCAGCCTTTGCGCCCGCCAGAGTCCACGGCAGAACGCAGCGCAAACTCATACCCTTCATCGGTCTGGGCCAATGTCGCGCGAATATCCGGCACGTCGAGCGGGCGGAAGAAATAGAGATCGCGCACCTCAAACCTCGGCTGGCCTTGGTAGGCCATCGCCTCTGCCGCCATCTCCAAATAGCCGGTGCCGGGCACCAACGCATGGCCGTCTTTAGTGCGGTGGCCATCCAAAATCCAGCGATCCAGCCCCAGATGGGCGGTAAACTGGCGATGGCCGACCGCGTCAAAGCCCGCCGCATCCAGCATTTGCGCCTCTATCGGTTCTTGTGGTGCCGAGGCAGGACCGGCAAGCGCATTGGCCGCCATGCCGACATCTGCCCATATGCCCCAATTCAGCGCGGTCACTTGGGTCTTGCCGCCTTTGCGCGCCTGCGCATAAGCGTTGAGATATTCATTGGCGGCCACATAATCCACCTGCCCCAAAGGCCCGGTAACGGTAGAGGTCGAGGAGAACAGCACAAGCCGCGCGATGGACCCGTCAGGGAATATATCTTCCAACACTTTGGTTCCATGCAGTTTTGGCGCGAATACACCTTCAACCCCCGCAGGCGACTTGCCCAAAAGCGGGCCGTCATCAATCACGCCCGCCGCATGGATGACCGTATGAATGGGGCCAAATCTTTCTGTGATCCGTCCTACCGCAGTTCGCATTTCCTGCGTATTGGTCACATCAGCCGCAAAAACCGCAACATCACCCAGCGCCTGAAGCCGCTGTATGGCCATGATGCGCTGCGCGGTGGGGTCAGTTGGGCCGAGCTTGGCCAGATAGACCGGCCATTGGTCAACATCGGGCAGCGCGTGGCGGGAAATCAGGGCAATCTTTGCACCGTGTTCGGTGATCAGCTTTTCCGCAAGCGTCAGGCTGATACCGCCCAAACCGCCCGTAAACAAAACCGGCGCGCCGATGGGCATATCAAAACCGGCATCCGGCAAGGCGGCGGGTTTGATGGACTTCTCCAACCGTTTCGCACCTCGCAGGGCGGCCACCGTATTGGCGGGTGCTGCAAAAAGCTCCTCTTGCACTTGGGGCAAGAGTGCCGCAAAATCTGCTTTGCCCCGTCGCGGAATCGCGGGCAGCACCAGATCACAGGTGGAACAGGTAACGCCTGACACCTCGCGCGGGATGATCATTGCAGGCCCTGCAACCATCGCCTTTTCGGGATAGGCAAGCCCCTCAGCACGAACCTGCGCGGCCCCATTGGTAAAGACCGTTATATGCGGCGGCTCGGCAAGGTTTTCCTCGGCCAATGCCTGCCCCAAGAACATCAACGCATAAAAGCCTTGCTCCACATTGCGGTGAAAAAAGCTGGAACCGGGACGGAAGGTCTCTTGCGCCGTGACCAGCCAGAAATGCGCGATACGGGTTGGTGTGCGCCCCTCAGAGATCAGATCCCGCAGCATTGTCGCATAGCCGTCGCGGCCCTGTTCCGGCGCAAGGCGGTAGCCACCCTTGCCATCAGGGCCAAAAGCATCCCCTGTCCGCACCGGAATGACGCTATGACCGGCCGCAATCAGCGGGGCAAAGGCCGCTTCGGCCAAGCCACCCGCATCCATAAACACCAGCCACGTTTGGGGCGGCTGGTCCTCAAACCCCGCCTCGACATCAAAATCGGTATCCACAGCACGGGGACGCCAATGCGGCTGCCAGCCCCAGTCGGCCACATCATCAAGGCGCATCGGCAGATCCGGGGCGGCGGCGGCCTCTGTCCCCGGTTCGATGAAATATTGATTGCGCTGAAAGGCGTAGGTGGGCAGCGGCACACGGTGGCGCGACGCATCCCCCCAGACCTGCGACCAATCCACATCCACCCCACAGGCCCAAAGCCGCCCGATGGTGGCGAGATGCCATTGATCATCCGGCATGACTTGTTCGGGGTGGCGCAATGCAGGGACAACCTGCGCGGCAGAAACCCCGTTCGCTTGCGCCAGTGACGACATTGAGCGCCCCGGACCCATCTCCATAAAGACGCGGTCAGGGGCTTTGAGCGTCTCCATACAGGCGGCAAAATTCACCGTATTACGCAGATGGGCCACCCAATAGTCGGGGCTTGTGGCTTGTGCAGCCGTCAACGCCTGCCCGGTCGTATTGGAGATAATCGGCAGCTGTGGCGCATGGAGCGGTATCGACCGCAGATAATCACCAAATCGCGCCAGAACCGGCTCCAGCATGCGCGAATGGGCGGCGATATCAATTGCGACCCGCTGGCATTCCACCTCTTGGTCGGCAAGCCTTCCCGCAAGCGCGTCAAGGGACGCGTCAGGGCCGGACACCACGCACAGCCCCGGGGCGTTAACACTTGCCACATCCAGATCGGCGGTCATCAGGGGACGGATCTCTGCCTCATTCAGCGGGATGGACAGCATACCGCCCTTGGGAATGGTATCGAACAAGGTGCCGCGCAGATGCACCAAGCCGATGCAATCCTCAAAGCTAAGAACACCCGCAAGACAAGCCGCCGTGTTTTCGCCCATCGAATGGCCGACCAAAGCGGCAGGCTCCACCCCCCAAGACTGGTAGAGTTTCGCCAAGGCGTATTCGGTAATCATAATCAAAGGCAACTGGATAGAGGGCCGCTTTAGCGCCTCATTTGCCGCCGCCTCTGTGCCCGGCTCCGCAAGCCAGAGGGTGCGGATGAGGTGATCGATTTCCGACGGCAAAACCGAAAGGCCACGGTCCATCCAATCGGCAAATTCAGGCTCTGTCTGGTAAAGATCGCGCGCCATGCCCGCGAATTGCGCGCCGCCACCGGGGAACATAAAGACGACGTCAGGTGCATCCAGCGCGGCATGGCTCCAGATCCGGCGGGGATCAGCGTTTTCTAGCAGGTCGGCGGCGGCATCATGGGTCTCGGCGACGATCACACGGCGATGCTCAAAAGCGCGGCGGCCTTGTTTCAGGGTCCACGCCACATCGGCAAGCGGTTGTTCAGGATGCGCGCGCAGATGGGCGGCGAGGGCCTTGGCCTGCCCGTCCAGCGCGGCTTTGGATTTGGCGGAGATCGCAAGCAGTTGGAACGGCCAATCACTGGGGTCTGACGGGGCGCGGGGCGGGGCCTCTTGCAAGATTACATGCGCATTGGTGCCGCCAACACCCAAGGCATTGACGCCCGCACGGCGCGGCCCTTTGCGACGTGACCAATCGGTCAGCCTATCGTTGACGCGGAAGGGCGAGGCATCAAAATCAATCGACGGATTTGGTGCGGTAAAGTTCAGGCTTGGCGGGATTTTACCGTGATGCAGCGCGAGGCTGGTCTTGATCAGGCTGGCCACACCCGCCGCCGTATCCAGATGGCCGATATTGGTTTTCACCGAACCTATGCGGCAAAATCCGGTCTCATCCGTGGTTTGTGCAAAGGCTTCGGTCAGGGCGGCAACCTCAATCGGGTCACCAAGGAAGGTGCCGGTGCCGTGACATTCAACATAGTCGATGGTATCGGCCGTCACACCCGCAACGGCTTGGGCATCGGCGATCACACGTGCCTGCCCGTCAACTGATGGGGCCAGATAGCCGGCCTTTGCCGCGCCGTCGTTATTGACAGCAGAACCCTTAATGATGGCCCAGATATGATCGCCATCACGCACAGCATCCACCGCACGGCGCAGCACAACCACCCCGGCACCGGACCCAAATACCGTGCCCTGAGCAGAGGCATCAAACGCATGGCAATGCCCGTCAGGCGACAGGATCTCACCCTCATTAAAGACATAGCCCTGCCCTTGCGGCAGCACGACGGTAACCCCACCAGCCAGCGCCATATCACATTCACCGACCAACAGGGATTCAACCGCGTAATGCACCGCCACAAGGGAGGTGGAACACGCGGTCTGAATATTGATGCTCGGGCCTTTGAGGTCGAAAATATGGCTGACGCGTGTGGTCAGAAAATCCTTGTCGTTGCCAGTGTGTCGCAACAGGAACATGCCGGTATTCTCGACCAAGTCGGGGTTCGTACACAGGTTGAAATAAAAATAGCTGCCCATGCCGCAGCCACCATAAACACCGATATTGCCCGGAAAATTTTCTGGCGGGTGGCCGGCATGTTCCAACGCCTCCCATGAAACCTCTAGAAACTGGCGGTGCTGGGGGTCAAGGATGGCGGCCTCTTTCGGAGAGAAGCCAAAAAACTCTGCGTCGAACCGGTCGAAACCTTCCAGCGGGGCGGCGGCAGGAACATAGTTGCGGTGGCGCATACGGGCGGGGCTTTCGCCTGCCGCAAGCAACTCCTCTTGTGTCAGGTGACGAACGCTTTCAACGCCTGCCGCAAGGTTGGACCAATATTGCGCAACGGACTCTGCTCCCGGAAAATGTGCTGCCATTCCGACAATCGCAATGTCATTTCCACCAGGCTCTACGTTATTTACTGCCATTGCCATGTTAAGATTCCCAGGCCCTTTCAAGCGTCACTCATTACGGTGCCACTACATGTGGCTCCCTGAACATCAATCGATCCAGCACGTTAAAATATCGCAAAGAAACATGCTTTAATTGGCGCAGGCATGTCGCAAAATGATCATCCACCCAATGAAGACAACGCTGCAGGAATACCGCGTTCCTACCTCTTTACAAGCCCCAAGCCCGCCCCTGCCGACGGGTCATCCCAAATTTTCTGGACCCCATTCCCGCGACAAGGAACCGACCGAAAGCAAATGCTCGCAGTAGTTGTTTTTCAGGTCGAATCAGTAAGTCCGGAACTGTAATATTCAGATCATCGTGCGCGGGCCCGCGCCATTGGCCAGCTTTGCCAGCCACCGCGCACGCGTGTCGATCCGGCGCTGGACGGCCAGATCCTCGGCATAGCCCAACAACGCCCCGGCCATCAGCCATGTGAAGGGAATAAGCGTGGCATTGGGCAGCAAATCCACCAGATTGGCCGCATAGATCAACGCGATCCCACAAGCAAAAGGCGAGAACGCAGCAGAGCGGAGCAAAAGCCCCTCGCGCCCCAAAAAGACCAGCGGCATGACAAGCAAACCAAACTCCGCGATGTAGCCAAGCCAACCATAGGTCCCCAGCACGATGATCCACTGACCGTCCGGGATTGTCTGGATAAGCCCGGTGATGGGGTCAAGGATCAGGTTACGACCATAGCCCCCCCAGCCAAAAATGGGCTTCTCCATTGCACGGGCCAGAAGCCGTTCTTCATTCACCACACGGAAATTCAGGGATTGATGGCGGTCGGGGCTGATCGAGTAGGCGTAGTCCAGAATCGCATCCAGCGGTATCAGCTGTGCGCCGCGCAACAGCGGATAGGTGATAACGATCAACCCAAGAAAACCGGCCAGCATAACTTGCCACCGGCGTCCCAATATCAAAATCACCGGAATGAGGCCCAGCGCAAAGACCAGAGGCCCGGCACTGCGGCACATCACCAGAACAAGGAACAGATAAAGGAAGGTCATCAACTGTTTGGGCCGATCCTCAGCCGTGCCCGTGCGCAGGACAAGCAGGGCAGAGATCGTGGCCATAAGCGCGAAAAACGCCACCCAAAGACCATGCGGCATGAAAACCATCGGACGAAAGCCGCCGCCGCGCATACTTTGCGAAAAGTCATGCTGGAAGAACCCGTAGACCCACACGTTGATCTGCGGCGACAAGCGGGCCTCTATCAGCATCGGCACCGAATAGATCAGCCCCGCAAACACCAAGGCCAGAACCACTGTCCGCATCGCCTCGGCCGTGCGCAACAGGGTGCGTGCCAGAAAAAACGGGATCAGCGCAATGAACTGATAACTGATGGTTGAGGCGGAGTCGTATAGCCGCAAAGCCGGCACATCGCCCGCCTCGATCGGGATCGAGTCCGGATTGGTCAGCGATGTCGCAATCGGGCTAATGATATAAAAGATAATGAGCAGCCGTCCGACCAAGCTGGACGGTAGGAAATCAACCTTTTCACGCAGCACCCAAAGGGTTAATGCAAGCGCGCAGAGATTAGAAATAGTAAACTTGTCCATATCCGGTACCGCCGGCAGATTGAAATTCGCCAGTGGTGGCAACAACATATAAGCTGCCAAAATGGACCATATCAGCGCTTTCTCACGCGGCAGGCGCAAAAACAGGACGGTCGCAAGAACCGGCCAAAGCATTAGCATTAAATAAGCAAGACCGTTGGGCATCGTCTAATAGTATTTCCTTGTTGACCTTCTGCAAACGCATTGGCAAATCAGATTAACACAGCTAAAACGCCCGAACTATCGTACACTGGGTCTGACTGTATAATATGTGGTAAATCGTTATAGTTTTCGGTGGCAATAGGGAAGAAACTCTCATTAAAAGTCGTTGGAAAGTCGATGTTTAGAATAATAAGTGGTCGCGATGAACCAATTTATGCCATAAAAGAAACAAAGTGTTGCGTAAAGGTGTAACTCGGCGCTAATTGCATTAACTTTTCGCCGCTTAAAATGGTTTTCGAGGACAAAATGCAGTTTGCTTTCAATACGACAAAAATCGTGGTGACGCATAAAGATGCCGCCGCCACGATAGAAGAGGTGGAAACTCGGTTAATTGACGGGCGCGGGTTTGCCTTGGCCACGATCAATCTTGACCACCTCACAAAACTGCGCAGCAACCCCGAATTCCTTAAGGCCTATGCCAAACAAGATATCGTCGTGACCGACGGGAATCCGCTTGTCTGGCTGTCCCATCTTGCGCACAAACCTGTATGCTTGGTGCCGGGTGCCGATCTGGTCATACCCTTGGTGGAAACAGCAGCCCGCACGAATCGGCCCGTGGTATTGCTTGGCAGCACCGATGCCGCGTTGACCGGTGCTGCGCGCCATTTGACCAAACTTGTACCGAACGTGAAATTTGCGCGCTGCATCGCACCGATTCACGGCTTTGACCCTACCGGAGAAGCGGCCCGCGCGATCCTGGAAGAGGTCCGTCAAGTTGGGCCCTGCCTTTGTCTTGTGGCTTTGGGCGCGCCCAAACAGGAAATCCTGTCGGCCTTGGGGCGCGATCTGGCCCCCCAAGCGGGCTTTGCCTGCATTGGCGCAGGCGTGGATTTTCTGGCCGGTGATCAGGTCCGCGCACCGCAATGGGTCCGAAAGATGGCGCTGGAATGGGCATGGCGGATGATGCAAAATCCAAAGCGACTGGTCCCACGCTATGCCGCTTGTGCGGCGATTTTGCCAGGCCAGTGCATTGAGGCCATCAAACAGCGCTAACTACTTGTACTCGATCAACCGCGCGCGTTTCTGCCGCGAACGGCCCCACCAATATCCCAAAACGCCCTGCGCCTCTGGCAACTTGCCAAGCACTGAAAAGAACGCAGGCACGGCCCCCATACGCGGGGCCAAACGCAACATTTGCAGCGGCCAAAGCAGCAGCAGCGCAAAGCCCAAAGGATGCACAGCCCCAAGAATAAGCGCCAAAAGGGGCACAGCCAGCCCCCAAAACAACGCGCGCCGGGTCTCTGCCACCCAATGACGTTCGGGGGCGGCGCCATGCAGGGCCGCACCTTCCGCAAAGGCATGACCCGCGCGGCGGCTGCGTTGCCACCATTGCCCCAGTCGCGTCATCGCGGCGTCATGCAAGGTCATCTCGGCATCAATCCGCCAGATCTGCACGCCGGTCCGGCCAAGGCGCAAACACAGCTCCGGCTCCTCTCCGGCGATCAAGGTTTCGCGGTAGCCGTCAACACCCCGCAAATCCGCCACCCGCATCAAGGCATCGCCGCCACAGGCCAGCGCCTGACCGATCGGCGTGTCCCATTCCGTATCGCACAGCCCGTTGTAAACAGACGCCTCGGGAAAGCGTTCCCGCCTGCGACCACAGACCACTGCCGCCTGCGGATTGGCCTGCATAAAGGCCAATGCTGTGGCCACCCAATCAGGCTGCACCTCACAATCGCCATCAACAAATTGCACATAATCGCCACCCACAAGCGCAAGCCCTGCATTGCGCGCCCGTGCGGCGGTAAAGGGCAGGCCCATATCAAGCTGCACCACCGTGGCGCCCATCCCCTCGGCCATCGCGGCACTGCCATCGACCGAGCCGGAATCGACATAAATCACCTGCCCGACCTGTGGCAAAAGCGACGCGATACAGGCCCGCAACCGCTCCCCTTCATTGCGGCCAATCACCACGGCATCAACGCGCGACGGGGCCGCAAGCTTCGGATCTACTATCGCCACTGGGCACATTCCTTCGTACAGATTTCAGCGCGATCATAAGCCCTGAAACCGGCCTTGACCACGCCTTCCTGCACCGATCAAACCATGCTGATACACTTCCATTTTTAATATTTGTCTGCTAGATAGATAGGGCTGGGCGGGGGCCCGGAAAATTCTGCCAACAGCGTGCCGGCAACGGCGCAAAAACGGCAGCAGAAGCCGGAAGCTTGCCTGCTGCTTTTGCGGGGGCGCCAATCTAACACCGCCCGTATCGAAGATCCGATACTTCGGGCAGCAGGAGCCTGATTTTATATGACCAACCGCGATATAGTGTTGTCATCATCCTTGCGCCCGACAGATCTAGGGTCATCGTCACATGATGACGAGAGCTTCCGCAAGCTTGCAAAAGAAACAAAACGTCCGCGCAGCGTCGGGGTTTCGGTTTTTCGCCATGCTGCCCCGCAGTTTGCGGCACCGTCAAACTCCATCTCCAACGGCGGGGAATGGGACAGGTTTTTGCACCCTGAACCTACCCCTGACCGCGTTTGGGAATCGCTTAGCCCGACTCCTTTGGATGCAGCAAAACTGCTTGAAAAAGGTCTGTTTATAAACGCGCAACAATCATCGGTTGCAACCTCTTTTGATATACTACGCACGCGTGTTCTGCATGCGATGCAACAGAACGGCTGGCGGCGGCTGGCCATCACCTCTCCGACCCATGGATGTGGCAAAAGCTTCGTCGCCACGAACCTTGCGCTCAGCCTTGCACGCTGCCCTTCCAGCCGGACTGCCCTGCTAGATCTGGCGCTGCGCCAACCCGGTTTGGGCGCATTGCTGGGCCTGCCCGACGTCGCCACGATCCGCGGCTATTTGAACGGGGAGCAGCCGCTGGAAAGCCACTTCCACCGTTTCGGCCGGACCTTGGCGCTTGGCCTGAACGGAACCGCAATGCAGGATGCCGCCGAAGTGCTGCATGAGCCCGCAACAGCGGCAGTGCTTTCGACAATGGTCCGCCAACTGGACCCGGATATGGTCGTCATTGATGCCCCGCCGGTGCTTGGCTCGGATGATTTTCTGGCACTTTTGCCGCATGTCGATGCCGCATTGCTGATCATTGACGGCACTAAAACCACAGCGTCCGAGGTCCGCACATGCGAGCGTTTGCTGGCGGCGCAATGTCCTTTGATTGGCGTGATGATGAACCGCGCCCAAGACCTTAGTCTTCGCCGCCCCCGTTTTGGACGCAGGTAACTCAGATGGGAAAAATTCAGAGCTTCGACGAACTCTTCGGCATGCTGATCCGCCGCCGCTTGATGATCGCTTTGATCGCATTGGTAGGCATTATTGCGACCGTTCTGCAACTCAGCACCAAAGCGCCGGTGTTCGAAAGCACCGCCGTCATTCAGGTGCAAACGCCCACGATCACCGCACCCACCGCATCCGGCGCGGCCGCGCCACATGAAAATTCCGGCCAAAGGTTGCAAGCGATCCAACAACAGCTGACCACCCGCGAGAACATGCAGGCGGTGATCGCACGGCATAATCTTTATTCCGGCCTTCCGCTGACGAGCGACCAAAAAGTGCATATCCTGCGCCAATCGCTCCGCTTCCAAACTGTCGCGAGTGCTGCTGCGGCCTCTTTCGGGCAACCGGCCGAGGTTTCGGCCCTGCTGATCAGCGCACAGGCCAACACCCGCGCCGAGGCCACGAATGTGGCAAATGATTTCGCACAAGGCGTTCTGGTCGCCGGTGCCGAAGATCAAAAGGCCCGCGCGCTCGAGGCGCAAACCTTTTTCCAACAAGAACAGCGCAACCTGAAGGAACTGATCATGGCCAAAGAGGCCGAGATTGCGCAGTTCCAATCCGAACACCTCAGTGCATTGCCCACGCAGCGGGCTATCTTACAAATTGAACTCACGGGATTGGAGACAGAGTTACGCTCTCTCAATCAAACGCTGGTTGGCCTGCGCAATGAACGTGGCGCGATTGAGCGTAAGACGAACCTGCGCGCCACGGACAAACGCCAGGTCGCCACGCTCAGCGCACAAATCGAGACCATATCGGCGCAAAGCGATGCCTTGCAAACGCGGCGCTCGGAAATCGTCGATATCCTGTCGCAAGCGCAAGTGATCGACCGCACATTGGCAGAGTTCGACCGTGATCTGGACCAGCTCCAAGCGCAATATGAGGTTGCCACCCGCCGCAGCGCCGATGCCGAAACCGCCGCAAAATTGCAAAATGGTGATCAGGGAGAGACCTTTACACTGTTGGAGGCCGCGATCGAACCGGATTATCCGATCAGCGGCGGCAAGCGGAAATTGGTGCTGGTGGGGGCATTCGCAAGCCTGATCATCGGCCTGATTGTGGCTTTTGTATTGGAACATTTACGACCCGTATTGCGCACCCAACGCCAGCTGGAACGGGAGCTTGATCTGCGCCCCATCATTGCCATCCCCGAGTTGCGCAAGTCCGATTTGACGTTGAAACAACAGCGCACATAATCAACTTTCGGGCGGTACGACAGCCCTACGCCAGAACAAGAAAAGCCCCGCGCCGAAAACCGGTGCGGGGCTTTTTCATACACAATCGAGGCGTAGCTCAGAAGCCGGTGCCTTTAGCAACAACACCGATCGTTTCCGTCAGAACTTTCAGGTCTGTGGCCAAAGAGACCTCGGCATCATATGCCTCGTCATACCCAACCCGCGCTTCAAACGTGGTATCATTGCGACCGCGCGTTTGCCAGTATCCGGTGATGCCGGGCCGCAAGCGGTAGTAGGCTTGGCCAGGGTAAAGCGCTTGCTGGTTAAGCATCATCGGGCGCGGGCCAACAAGGCTCATCTCGCCACGAATTACATTCCAAAGCTGGGGCAGCTCATCCAGCGATGACCGGCGCAAGAACAAACCGAAAGGTGTGATCCGTGGATCTTGCTTCAGCTTTTGCGTGGTTTCCCATTCGATACGCGCCTGCGGGTTTGCAGAAAGATAATCGGCCATCCGCTCATCCGCATCGCTAACCATGCTGCGCAATTTCCACAAACGAAAGTGCCGCCCGTCGAGCCCGACGCGTTGCTGGGTGTAAAACGCCCGACCGCCATCGCGCCGGACAGCCAGCGCCAATCCGGCAATCAGCGGCAGAATAATCGGAGCAGCAACAACGACAGCTGCGGTATCGAACACCCGCTTGAACAAACCACGATAAATCCCACGCCGCGAAGGGCGTTGCGGGATGGCCGTAGGTGCAGCAGCACGCGCAGGATACTCGATCCCACCGACTTCTGCGGCGATCATATCGGAAGGAGTCATTTTCATTGTTACGATCCAGATTTCAATTTGGCAGGACAGGCAAAATCAACGTCAACACCCCTCGCCATGAAGCCACACGCAGCATCACCACGTCGTGCAATCGCAGCACTGATAGAAAAACACAAACAAATCATTATACGTACCCGGCAGTTACGCCCCCATTTACATTTTTACTCAAAGTGACCGGGTTTGGCGAGGGCTATGTCACGTTCTCGGCGCATTTAAGTCAAATTTACCACGATATTTTATCCATATTCACCCGAACGCACAGGAAATTTACGAACAATGCATCCTGTAATTGTTTTAGCCGGGAAAATTAACCAAATTAAGAAAGTGAGTCGCGGGATTCGCCTATTGCGGCCCAAGACCGTGAATCTGGCGACATCGCAAACGAATAAGGGGCACGGATTTGACCATGCCCCAACCAGAAATTTTATAAATCAACGACCTATAAGGCCCAGCGCTTAGCGAGCGACTACGGCACAGGCAGTCATATCATCAGCGTCATCTCTTTTCTTGAGCAAGAGCGCCAATGCAACAAACCCCATGGCCCCTATCGTGCCAACAACCGGATACAGCATCAGGGCCAGCCAAATCGGAAAACCTGCAACCAACGCAGCAATCATCGTACCTAATGCCAAGAGAATGCCTGCAAACAAAATGCCGATGATCATATCTTCTTCCTTTGCGTATCACGGTATTTCCGCCCGATCCGGGCCCACCATTTAGCCTGACACTTCATATCGTGTTTCGGCGTTGACCTAATTTGACCAAAGAATGCGGCAAGAGTCGGGCATAGATATAACCATGCTTGGGCTTTTTAGGGGTTTCGTAAGGGCCCCCCGCGCAATAAGTCAAAATCTATGACTGGTTTGGAACGGCATTATGCAATTCCAAGCTTAAACATCAGCCCTCCCGTTTCAGAAGGCGACGAAATGAAAATCGCTTATATTGTGAATACCTATCCGCGTGCGTCCCACACTTTTATCCGCCGAGAGCTTCAGGCCTTGGAACGGCGCGGCTTTGACATCCACCGTTTCGCAATGCGGTCCGAGCGCGACAGCCTGCTGGACCCTGCCGATCTGGCTGAGGATGACCGGACGGAGCATGTGCTGAAGACAGGCTTTGCGGGGCTAGTATGCTCTGCCCTGCGCTGGATGTTGCGGAAACCACGTCACAGCGCACAAGCCTTTGTGGCTGCTATGCGTTGCGGGGCGGCTGGGGCGGGCGGCACTCCGGGCACGGGCGGGCGCTTGCGGCATATGATTTACCTGGTAGAGGCCGCGCATGTGGCCCGCCGCTGCGCCAGTTTGGGCGTCACGCATATCCATGCCCATTTCGGCACCAACTCTGCCACCGTGGCGATGTTGGCGCGCCTTATGGATGGCCCAAGCTACAGCTTTACCGTTCATGGCCCCGAGGAGTTTGACGCACCGCTCGGGCTGTGTCTGGGTGAGAAAATGCAACATGCAGCGTTTACCGTGGCGATCAGCAGCTTTGGCCGCAGCCAGCTTTACCGTCGGGCGGCATTGGCCGATTGGGGCAAGCTTCATGTTGTTCATTGCGGGATTGAGCCAGAAAAATTTCCGACACCCTCGGCGCCCCCGAAAGGCGGGCCGCGCTTGGTCGCGATCGGGCGGCTGGCCGAACAAAAGGGCTTTTCGCTTTTGATTGAGGCGATGGCGCTTGCCGCCCCCACCAATCCCGACCTGCATCTAACCTTGGTCGGTGACGGCCCCCTCCGCCCCGAGATCGAGGCGATGATCGCCGCCAACCACCTTGAGACCCGCATCACGCTAGCCGGCTGGCAAGATGAGGCGGGTGTGCGTCAGGCCTTGGCCAATGCACAGGCCCTGATCCTGCCCTCCTTTGCCGAAGGTCTGCCGATGGTCGTGATGGAGGCGATGGCCGCCGGTCGCCCTGTGATCGCCACCGCAATTGCCGGCGTGCCAGAGCTGGTTGTCAGCGGCGAAACTGGCTGGCTTGTACCGGCCGGCGACGCGCAATATTTAGCCGAGGCAATGACAACACTGGCCCAGACCCCCCATACCGATCTGGTCGCCATGGGCACTGCTGCGCGCGCGCGGGTGTTGGAACGTCACGACATCAACACCGAGGCCGCCAAACTGGCCACGCTGATCGGGCAGGCCTAACGGCCGCGCGCCCATTCGCCGCCGCCCCGCCGCAGCCTCACGGCCAAGGACACGGCGGCATAGACAGCAAAGCCCAGCGGATCGGCCCCTGCGCGTTGCAACACACCGCGCAGGCCCATCTTCGGCTTGGCCTCCCGCTCCAGAATTTCGGGGTGAAGCGACGCGATTTGTGCAACACCTTGGTCCTGCCGCCGCCGCACACGCACCAGGGATTCAAACCCTTCGATCATCGGCCAGCGGTACGTCGCCGCGCAGCTTACGCGCTCATCCGGGCCGAATTGCAGGCGCACGAAGGTATCATCTGAAATCAAATCGGGGAATTCCCCCCAACGCGCACGCCCCGCCGCATTGACCGCAAAAAGCCCGTATCCCGGTGCATCACTTTGCGCGAAAGGCAGGGTTTGCCAAAACCGCGCATAGGCCCGCGTCACAGCCGATTGCGCCCGCGGAATAACCGCACGCCCCGAGGCATAGCGCGCGGCCTCGCCGGCCAAGGCCTGTGCGATCTGCGCCATCAGATCCGGGCTGACAATCACATCGGCATCAAGATACGCCCGCATATCCCCGCGCGCCTGCGCATCCCCTGCATTCAGCGCGCGGATCTTGCCGCCCTGCGCCAGATCAAGCACGGTAAAGCCCCATCCGGCGGCCTCGGCCTGCGCGGCATATGTGCCTGCACGGGCGGCGGTATCATCACGGCATCCGTTGGCCACAACGATCACCTCTGCCCCCCCCGGCACCGGCGTCGACGCAAGCAGCGCCTCAAGGCATGGCCCGATATAGGAGGCCTCGTTGCTTGCAGGCAGGATTATACTCAACATGTCTTGCATCCTTGTGCCAGCGCATCCCAGCGCGGGTTCTCATCGCCCAAGTGGCGCAAACCACCCCAGCTTCCCCATTTATTGGGGGTATATACATCTACGAAGGCGTTGAAAGGCGCGGGCGTCAGGTCGGCCCACCCCTCAATCAATTTCGCATAAAGCGCACCCATCTGCGGCGAATAGTTCAGGTGGTGGAAAAACGCCGTCACGTCCGCATCATTGATCAGCGCGCCATTCGCGACCACATGGGTTCCGCCTTCATACATCATCAGGGTCAGCCCCTCGGATTTCGCGACCGCCGCGTGATAGGGCCAGACATGACCCAGCAGGGCCACAAGCGTGTCCTCGGCCTGGCCCGAGACAAAGCCGTTTTCCAGCTCCATCGCGGCATTTTCCGTTGCCAAATCAAAGCGGTGGTTGGCGATATAGATGTCACGCGCAGCGCCTGTCAAGACTTGCGCGTCGGCCTGTTCGGTCGCGTATTGAAGGCTTTCGGCCAACCACTCCTTGAGCATCGGGGCCTTTTCATCGCTGCCCAAACCGCCTGCAAAATAGCCGGTGACGGCATATGCATCAAAGCTGTCTTTCGGGGGCCTGCGCCCTTCGGCGACCACCAGCGGCGCGTCGAGGATCTGCGCCTCCAACCCCAGCCAGCCGGTTTGCGTGGTGATGATCCGCGTCAACCGGTCTTGGGCCATCGCACCGAAAACATCCGCCCAGATATCGGCCACCTCGGCCGCGCGCAGCCCGTAGTATTGCACCCAGCAATCCTGCGCGCCCCAGCGGGCCTGACATTGCCGTTCGGCCCAAGCGGCGGTATCGAACTGCCAGTTCCAGACCTCATTGGAATATTCCACCTGCGCCTTGAGCCCCGGCGCCAACCCGTCACGAACCGCTATGGCATAGGCGCGGACCAGCGCATCCTCGGCTAGATGCGGGATGGTGAACCATGCATCCGCACGCAGCTCGTTTGCCAGCGCGATCATCACCTCGACGGGAACGCCGTTGATGGCCCAGCTGAAACCATAGGGTTTCGGACGGTCTTCCAGCTTTGCAAGGGTGGAATTGTTGGTATCCATCCAATCCATAAAACGCAGCCCCTTGGCGCCGCGAATACGGCCCAGCCAATCGGGGTTGAAAAGCGCACCTGCATCATAGGCGGCCAGATGCTCTTGCTTGACGACCGAGACCTGGCGGATCGGGTCATCTGCATTCTGCGCGATCAGGGTCAACATCACACTGCCAGGGCCGGGGCTGTAATCGAACTCTATGCGGCCGGGGGCTTCCTTTAGGACCGTGGCGCGTCCTTCAAGCCTCAAGCGCCCCCTGCCTTCATAGCGCACCACATAGCGCCCCGCGACCTTGCCTGCATTTTCAGGCAGGTCCGTCAGGATCAACGTCGACAGGCCCACCACTTCGGGCGGAAGCCGCACCGGCCAGCCGTTCGCATCAAGGTAACCGCCACCCCGCAGCGCCTCATATTCCATCCCGCCCCATTTACCGGGCAGATGCCCGACCCAAGGCCTCGCGGTTTTCATCACATCAAGGAATGGCTGCTGCACCGACCAATCGGCAACCTCCGCCAATCCCAGCGCAAGATGCGGGTTGGTGATCGGGCGCGGAGCCTCGGGCACAGGCGGGGCGGTGGTGACGGCTGCGGGCGCGGCTGCTCGGCCACCGCTTTGGGCCAGCGCCTCTATGCGGGCAACATCATCGGCCTGATAGCCGGACACCGCCTGCCACGCGATACGCTGGAACGCAGCCGCCTGTCCTGCAGAGATAACCGCCTGACGGCTTAGCCAATGACGGGTCAACTTGGGCGGAAGGCCTGTCGGATCCTTGCCCGTTATCACCGCTACATGCACCATCGCCAAAAAATAGAGCGCGCGTTCATCCGGGTGGAGATCATCGGAAAACAGCGCCTTGATGCTGTCGATACCCGCCACCTGTCCCGCCGCAATCGCATCGGCCAATTGCCCCATCGCCTGCCCCGCCGGAATAACCCGCACCAGCGGTGCGCCTTCTGGACGGATGGCATTGGCCTGTGCGGTCATCCCCTCCCACAGCGGCAAATCGGCAGTCAAACGTTCGCGCCATGGCACATTTGCGCCCGGATCACCTTCGACCACCGCGCCCGGCCCGCTTTGCAGGCTGGGCCATGTCTCATAGATATAGACTTGGGTATCGGGCCGCGCCTCCCACGCCAGCCCTGCGAATTTGGCAACATAGGCCGCGCTGTCGTTCCATTCGACATGGGCCGCCACCGGAACCGCCTCGGCCAGAACAAGCACCTTAGTGTTGCCCTTGGGCAGGATCGCACGGGCATCGCCACGTTCGCCCTCTTGGCTGTTATCCCATGAAAACCGCAGCGGCGCGCCGTTGATAACCTGCGATGCAACCTCCATCGGTTGCCCTTGCGCGCGCAGCCCCCCCTCTATCATCGGCGGCAAAGAGGGGCCGACAAGGCTGTGGCCCACAAACAGAATATCGGTCAGCAGCGTCAGAAATGACATCGGGCAAGCTTTCCTTTTGCAATCATACTACAAGACGCGCACCATCAGCCCGCAACCCCAGTAGAAGCATAGCGCGTGACAACCTGCCAGACCAGCCGTTGCAACGGCGCGACCGAGGCTTTGGGCAAAGGCACCGCAGGCTGTCCATCAGCGCGCAACAAGGCCCACGGCAACCCTTCGGGGCTTTGATGATAAAGCGTCGAAAAATGCGTAATTGCTATGATATACGCGCCCAGATCATTCAGGTGGATCGGGTCCACACCGCCCGCCGCATCGCGGGCGAACAGCTCGGTGCGGCGGGTCAAGCCCGGCAATTTTCCGCCTTCGATTGCGCGGATTACCGCCGCCAGAACCTGCCCCCCGGGGATAAGGTAAATGGTGCCAACGCCTTCTTGCGCCATGGCCACGCGCATCAGCGCATCCTGCCACGCGGCCGTCAAATCCCCATCAACCCGCGCAAGCCAGCCCTCGGGATCATCCAGCCGGTGCCATGTCTCATAGAGATAGACCCGCACATCGGGGTTGCCCGCCCGCGCCACCCGCGCCCAATGGGCCAAGGCCTGCGCGCTGTCGTGATAGCGGATGGCATCGCGGATCTCGACCATCTCGGTCAGGACCACGGCGTCATAGGCACCTGAGCCCAGCGCCTCTGTCGGGGCGCGGTGGTTGGGGTGGGTGTTTTCCTCGGCAAGCCCCGGAACATCGCCTTGCCTGTGCTGGTTCAGGCTGGCACCCCAGCCAAGCTGGCTGGCATGGGAATGCCCCGCCACCAGTTGATCCAGCATCACAGGCATATCCCGCCCCACAAGGCTGTGCCCCAGATGATAGACCGACATCCCCCCTTCGGGCGGATCAAGCGGCGTGGCATAGCGCGCGGCAAATGCGGCATCATCCAGTTTGCGCGCCCCCCGCGCCCGCCACAACCCAAACCCCGTGCCTGCCGCCAACAGCGCGCCGGCCCAGATAAGTTTACGTCTTTCCATATGTCGCCCTGCCCCGTTTTCCTCTGTCGTTTGGTTGCGAATATGCTATCTCTTATATCCAAAACCAAGCTGGGGGGCGCAATTGTTCGGTTTCCATATGCTACGCAACCGCAAGGGGCACGCACGCTATTACCGCGTTGATGTAGCCTATAACCTCTTTGGGGAATACTCGGTCTTGCGGGAGTGGGGATTGCCGGGCAAGCCGGGGGCAAGTTCCGGCAATCGCAAGATCACCTGGTTTTCCAACCTACGAGAGGCCTGCCTTGCGGCAGAGCATTTGCAATCCCGCGCATCGCGGCGCGGATACGCACAGACATTGGCAGACCAAGGGGGATTACAGTGACACATATATGGGTCCGCGCCGAGCAGCGCCCGAATGAGGAACGCACAGGCATCACCCCCGAAGGTGTGGCCGCCCTAATGGCTGCCGGTTTCACCGTCACCGTCGAGGAAAGCGATGTCCGCGCCATCCCCATCGACGGCTACCGCGCCACGGGATGTGAGATTGCACCGCAAAACACATGGCCCGATGCCCCGCGCGACGCGATCATCTTTGGCCTCAAGGAACTGCCCGAGGATGGCACCCCCCTGCACCACCGCCATATCCTTTTCGGTCACGCCTATAAGGGCCAGCCCTCGGGGCAAGACCTGCTGCGCCGCTTCAAGGCCGGGGGTGGCACGCTTTATGATATCGAATATCTGGTGGATGAGGCGGGGCGGCGTGTCGCGGCATTTGGCTATTGGGCGGGCTATGCCGGGGCGGCGGTGGCGCTGAAATGCTGGGCCGCACAGCAACGCGGCGGCATTGCGGGGCCGGTTACCACCTATGGCGGCAAGGATGCACTTTTGGCCGAATTACGCGGCGCGATTGCCACGGCCAACACCCTGCCAACTGCGCTGGTGATCGGTGCGCTTGGCCGTGTCGGGACGGGGGCGGCCGACCTGTGTGAGGCGCTCGGCCTGCAGGTCACCAAATGGGACATGGATGAGACCGCGCATGGCGGCCCCTTCCCCGAAGTGCTGGCGCATGAGATTTTCCTCAACTGCATCCTCGCGCGGCCCGGTTGTCCGGTGTTCGTGCCGCGATCGGCGCTGACAGCCACCCGCAAACTCTCGGTAATTGGCGATATTGCCTGCGATCCGACCTCGGACTTCTCACCTATCAAAGTCTATGACCGCACAACCGATTGGGACGCCCCCGCATTGCGTGTGGCGCAAGACCCTGTGCTGGATGTGACCGCAATCGACAACCTTCCCAGCATGTTGCCGGTTGAAAGCAGTCAGGATTTTGCCGGTCTGCTTTTGCCCTCATTGCTGACGCTGAACGATTTGACCAGCGGCGTCTGGGGGCGGGCGAAGGCGCTGTTTGATGACCACATCCAGCGCCTATAGTCGTTATTTGCGCGCAAACATCCCGTTAAAGACCGCATCCGGCAAGCACCGTGACAGGCGAACCAACCAGGATGACCCCGTTGGAACGCTGACCTTGAACCGCTCGGTCAGCATCAGCTCGAACATCTGCTGGGCGGCATCCTCAGCCTCCATCATAAAGGGCATGGCATCCCCACCCTGATTACCGCGGATGAAGCCGAGGTTGGCCAACTGCACCTCTATTCCGCTGCCACGCAAATCAGCGCGCAGCGTTTCGGCCATCGCCATGACACCGGCCTTGGACGCGCCGAACCCGTTCGTGCCCGGCACCCCGCGATAGCCCGCCAAAGATCCCGTCATGACCAGATGCCCCGCCCCGCGCGCAACCATTGCAGGCAGCACCGCGCCAACAACACGCGCACAACCGGTGAAGTTGGCGTTGCACATCGCCTCGACATGCTCGGCGTTCCACTCTTGCGCTTTCACCGGCCAATAGACCTCATCAAGGAAGACCACGCCGTCGACATCGCCCACTTCTGCTGCTGCACGGGCAACCGATGCGGTATCAGCCACATCCACGGTGACCGCATGCGCCTTGCCCGGCATCTGCGCCACAGCCTTTTCCAGCTGCACGTCAGAGCGGGAGGACAAGATCACCTCTGCCCCTGCGGTGCTGATCCGACGGGCCAGACCCAGTCCCAAACCTTCGCCTGCTCCGACGATCCAATAGCGTTTGCCTTGCCAATCCCTCATCCGAAAACCCTTTCATGCTTTGACGTCATGCTAGCGGGCCGATCCGCAACCTTGAACCCCTGAATTACAAAATTGCCGACATATACCCTGCGCAAATCCTGCAAATATCTGTCAAAGGTGATCCAATCGCGCAGACCGCCCGTATTGGGTGCATGTTAGATACAGCACCCTTTCAAAAATCAGATGCACATACCGCCACACGGCACTATGCTGTGACGGGCGCGGCGGTTCGCCTGCGCCAGAAAGGTAGATGTGTGTCACCCAAGACAGAACCAGAGGATTGGAGCGCGTTAATCCTGCGGGTTCGCGATGCGCAGGACAAGTCGGCCTTTGCCGCGTTGTTCCGGCATTTCGCCCCGCGCATCAAAGGTTTCTTGATGAAATCCGGCACCAGTGCCGCATTGGCAGAGGAATGCGCCCAAGACGTTATGGCAACCCTGTGGCAAAAAGCGCATTTGTTTGACCCTGCGCGCGCCTCGGCCGCGACGTGGATCTTTACAATCGCCCGCAACCGCCGCATTGACGCCCTGCGCAAGTCCCGCCGCCCCGAACCCGAAGACCTGACATGGGGACCAGAGGCAGAGCCAGACCAGCAAGAGGCGCTGGAGCTGAGCCAGGACACCGAACGTCTGGGTGAGGCGCTGGCCCTATTGCCGCAAAAACAGCGCGATCTGATTGAACGCGCCTATTTCGGCGACCTCTCGCATAGTGAAATTGCCGCTGAGACCGGCCTGCCGCTTGGCACCATCAAATCCCGTATTCGGCTGGCGCTGGAGCGTCTGCGCCACAAATTAAGCTGAAAGCATTCCCCAATGACAATTCGCCACCATATCACCGACCAGCTCCTGATGGGCTATTCTGCGGGTCAACTGCCAGAGGCGTTCAATCTGGTCGTGGCTGTGCATTTATCCCTGTGCGATGAATGTCGCGCACGGCTGGGGGCCTTTGATGCCATTGGCGGCGCCTTGATGGGGGAATGCGACAGCGTGGCGATGATGGACAGCAGTCTGACCGCAACATTGGACCGTCTGACACAAGCCACCCCCACGCCACGCCCGCGCAAGGGCTGCAAGGTTTTCCCCGCGCCACTGGTGGATTATGTCGGCGGCGATCTTGCGTCGGTCAAATGGCGGTCAATCGGGATGGGTGTGCGGCAGGCGATCTTGCCCACAGATGCAGGGGCCTCGGCCCGGCTGCTGTACATCCCTGCCGGTCAAAAGGTTGCCGATCACAGCCACCGCGGCATGGAATTGACGCTGGTGCTGCAAGGCGCCTTTCGCGACGAGACCGACCGCTTTGGCCCAGGTGACCTTGAGATTGCAAATGAGGAATTGAACCATCAACCCGTGGCCGAGGTTGGCCCCGATTGCATCTGCCTTGCCGCCACCGATGCGCCACTGCGGTTCAACGGGCTGCTGCCACGTCTGGCGCAACCCTTCTTACGAATTTGACGCGATCAGAAATCGACGGCAATCCCCTTCTTTTCCCAATCGCCATAGCGCACGGCCTCTGGTCCATCGCGCCCGCCCAGCTCTTTGGGCATGGCGGCGACCTTTTCATCGGCCTCTTGGCGGCGCGCTTCGGCCTCGTCCAAGGCGCGTTGGGCGGCGGCGGGGAGTTCGCGGTCTTTGTCGGGCATGGTCCGGCCTTCCTTGTCTGGGCAGTTGCTTTGATATAGGCCGCTTGAGACGGACAGACAACACGGGTGAAAATATGGCGGTCGATGGAACAACAGCACGCGGCGCGGCCTTGGCGCTTTTGGATGCGGTGCTGGAAGACGGCGCGCAATTGAGCCAGGCTTTGGAGGCTGACGGTAGCCCCATCGCGGGCCTGTCGCCATCTGATCGCGCCCGCGCGCAACGGCTTGTACTGACCACCCTGCGCCATATCGAGCAAGCCGATAAGGTCCTCAAGCCCTATCTGCGCAAATCGCCCCCCGCCTTGGTGCGAAACGTCTTGCGGCTGGGTGTGGTGGAGCTGGCGGTGGATGGATCGGCCGCGCATGGCGTGGTGAACGCGATGGTCGACCTAGTTCGCCACGGCAACCGCACGCAGCATATGACGGGGCTGGTCAATGCGGTGCTGCGCAAGGTGTCGGACATGCCCGAACCCTTTGCAAAAATGCCGCCGCAAAAAATGCCGCAATGGCTGCGTCAACCGCTTGTCCACCGCTGGGGACGTGATGTCGTATCGGCGATCGAGGCAGTGCAAGCACAAACCCCGCCGCTGGACCTGACCCCGAAATCAACCCCGCCGGAAATTGAGGGCGCAGCCGTCTTGCCCACCGGCAGTCTGCGAATCAGCCGATCGGTGCAGGTGTCCAACCTTCCCGGCTTTGAGACCGGCGATTGGTGGGTCCAAGATGCCGCCGCCGCCCTTGCCGCCCGCCTGCTGGATGCGCAGGACGGCGAGGAGGTGCTGGATCTTTGTGCCGCGCCGGGCGGTAAAACCCTGCAAATCGCGGCCACGGGGGCCAAGGTGACGGCGCTTGATATTTCATCCCCACGTCTGGCGCGGCTGCATGAAAACCTTGCGCGCACGGGGCTGTCGGCCAAGATCATTACCACCGACGCGCTGCATTGGACGCCCGATGCGCTTTATGATGCGGTGCTGCTGGATGCGCCTTGTTCGGCGACCGGCACCCTGCGTCGCCACCCTGATTTGCCCTTTGCCAAGGATGGCAGCGACATCCCTGAACTGGTGGAATTGCAAGCAGCCCTGATCGACCGCGCCCTCGGGTTCCTGAAGCCGGGCGGGCGGTTGGTATTTTGCACATGCTCGCTTTTGGCTGAGGAGGGCGAGGACCAATTGACCGCCGCCCTGTCCCGCCACCCCAACCTGACCGTAGAGGCCCCCACCCTTGCCGGAATCGCCCCCGAATGGATCACCGAAGGCGGCGGCCTGCGCCTGCGCCCCGATTACTGGGCCGAGACCGGCGGCATGGATGGGTTTTTCATGGCACGGCTGCGCACCCCGGCCACTTAAGGCGTCAATTTGCGGTGACAGCGCCGAGACACGCAGCTATGATCACCCCAAGCAGACCCAAAACCGGGCGCAGTGATCGAGTGGCAACCTACATGAGGCAATTTGGCTTACCCGCTTAAAGACGGGCTCGCAGCGCAGATAACGCGTTTGCAGAACCGGTTGGCCGCTCGGCGTGCACAGCATAGCCATGCCGTCACGGGATTCGTCTCACAACCCGAACCCCGCAGCATCGGCCTGTTCGCGCGGGGCAAACAGCTTACCATTGGCAACTACCTTCTGGCCGGCCATCTGATAGAGGCCCCCGGAAAACCGCTTTGGGATGCGCCCACGGCCGCGCCCGAGTTTTGGACAGAGGCGCATGGTTTTGTCTGGCTTGATGATCTGGCCGCGGTCGGGGACCCGATTGCCCGCAAGCGCGCCCAAGACTGGACATGGGACTGGATCACGCGGTTCGGCAAAGGCAACGGTCCGGGCTGGACCCCTGATGTCACCGGACGGCGCCTGATCCGCTGGATCCATCACGCGCTGTTTTTGCTTAGCGGGCGCAGCACGGCCGAGAGCCAAGCCTATTTCCACTCCCTTTCCGCACAAACCAGCTTTCTGTCGCATCGCTGGCAGGCCTCTGCCCCCGGCGTTCCACGATTTGAGGCGCTTACCGGGCTGATCTATGCCGGGCTTGCGCTAACAGGAATGGAGAACGAGGTGGAACCAGCGGTTGCCGCCCTCGCCCTTGAATGTGAGGCCGAGATTGACAAATTCGGCGGTCTATCCACCCGCAACCCCGAGGAATTGCTGAATGTTTTCACCCTTCTGACATGGGCCGCACAGGCGTTGGCCGAGGCAGGGCAAGCCGTCCCCCAAGCGCAGCGCGCCGCGATTGAACGGATCGCCCCCACCCTGCGCACCCTGCGCCATGCCGACGGATCGCTTGCGCGGTTCCACGGTGGCGGGCGTGGAATGGACGGGCGGCTGGACCATGCGCTTGCGGCCTCAGGGGTGAAGGCTGCTGTCGGCACCGGCCTTGCGATGGGGTTCTTACGGCTGACAGGGGCGCGCACATCGGTGATCATTGATGCGTCGGACCCACCGGCGGGGCGCGGGGCGGCAACGGCCCATGCCTCCACCCTTGCGTTTGAGATGACATCGGGACGGCGACCGGTGATCGTGAACTGCGGATCGGGGGCGCCCTTTGGGCCCGACTGGCTGCGCGCGGGTCGTGCCACGCCCAGCCATTCCACCCTGACGGTTGAGGGGTACTCCTCCAGCCGGTTGAACCGTGGCACCCCCGAGGTGCTGGCCGACCGCGCCCATGTCACCCGCACCCGCCCGCGAGAAACCGCCGATGGCCATGCCCTGCGCTTTGCCCATAATGGCTGGGTCGCGACCCACGGGCTCACACATGCGCGGCTTTTGCTTTTGTCGCATGACGGGCGGCATATGGGCGGGCAGGATGAATTGCGCGCCATGTCTGACAGCGACCGCGCACAGCTTGCCCGCGTCCAAAAGCGCGACCCGAACGGCGAGGTTCGCTTTTCCATCCGGTTTCACCTGCACCCCGATGTGGATGCCGCGATTGACCTTGGCGGCAATGCGGTATCGCTTGCCCTCAAAAGCGGCGAGATCTGGATTTTCCGCCATACCGGCGCAAATGACCTGTCGGTGGAGCCTTCGGTTTATCTAGAAAAAGGCCGTTTGAACCCGCGTGCGTCAAAACAAATCGTACTTTCCGGCCATGTTGGCAGCTTTGATGCCGTGATTGGCTGGACCTTGGCCAAAGCACAGGATACTCCGCTGGCCATCCGCGATCTGGAACGAGACGATGTTCCGGGCGTGATCTGACCCCAAGCTGCCAAAAGGTATTTATCCATGACCGCTGATCTTGTTCCCGTAAAACGCGCGCTTTTGTCTGTCTCCGACAAGACCGGGCTTATCGACCTTGGCCGCGCGTTGGCGCAGTTGGGGGTAGAGCTGCTTTCCACCGGCGGATCGGCGGCGGCACTGCGCAAGGCGGGGCTTGAGGTGCGCGATGTCGCCGATGTCACCGGCTTTCCCGAGATGATGGACGGGCGGGTAAAAACCCTGCATCCGATGGTTCATGGCGGATTGCTGGCACTGCGCGACAACGCCGACCATGTGGCCGCAATGGAAACCCATGACATCGCGCCGATCGATTTGCTGGTTGTGAACCTTTATCCCTTTGAGGCGACCGTGGCGGCGGGTGCCGATTATGACACCTGCATCGAGAATATCGATATCGGCGGCCCTGCGATGATCCGGGCCGCATCGAAAAACCACCGTTTTGTGAATGTGGTGACCGACCCCGAGGATTACGCGGCTTTGCTGGCGGAACTCGCCGCCAATGATGGTGCCACAAGTTACGCGTTCCGTCAGCGTTTGTCGCAAACAGCCTACGGGCGCACTGCGGCTTATGATGCGGCTGTTTCCAACTGGATGGCGGGCGCGCTTGAAATGCCCGCGCCGCGCCGCCGCGCCTTTGCGGGCACATTGGCACAAACCCTGCGTTACGGTGAAAACCCGCATCAAGGGGCTGCATTCTATACCGATGGGACCAACCGCCCCGGCGTGGCAACCGCCAAGCAATGGCAGGGTAAAGAGCTTTCCTATAACAACATCAACGACACGGATGCGGCCTTTGAACTGGTTGCGGAATTTGCCAACAGCGGACCTGCCTGCGCGATCATCAAACACGCCAACCCTTGCGGCGTCGCAACCGGCGCGACCTTGGCCGAGGCCTACGCCCGCGCCTTCGATTGCGACCGTACATCTGCATTTGGCGGAATTATCGCGCTGAACCAATTGCTTGACGGACCAACCGCCGAAAAGATCGTTGAGATTTTTACCGAGGTCGTCATCGCCCCCGATGCCAATGATGATGCGCGTGCGGTCTTTGCCGCCAAGAAAAACCTGCGTTTGCTGACCACCGGCACTTTGCCTGATGCGGCCACCGCTGGCCTTGCCTTCCGGCAGGTTGCGGGCGGGTTTTTGGTGCAGGACCGTGATGCGGCCAATGTGACGATGGATGATCTGCGCGTGGTGACCAAACGCGCGCCCTCGGATGCCGAGATGCGCGATTTGTTGATGGCGTGGACGGTGGCAAAACACGTCAAATCCAACGCAATCATCTATGTCAAAGACGGCGCAACGGTCGGCGTTGGTGCAGGCCAGATGAGCCGCGTCGACAGCACGCGTATCGCCGCCCGCAAGGCACAGGACATGGCCGAGGCGATGGGGCTTTCCTCACCTTTGACCATCGGTTCGGTTGTGGCGTCAGATGCGTTCTTCCCCTTTGCCGATGGGCTGATCACCGCCGCCGAGGCAGGTGCCACGGCCATCATCCAGCCCGGCGGGTCGATGCGTGATGATGAGGTGATTGCCGCCGCCGATGCCGCAGGCCTTGCCATGGTCTTTACCGGCCAGCGCCATTTCCGGCACTGATATGCGCATTTTCTGGGCGGCCTTGGTGATATTCGTATTGGATCAGGCCAGTAAACTGGCCGTGGTATTTGGTCTCAACCTGCGTGAGGTTGGGTATATCGATATCTGGCCGCCCTATCTGACCTTTCGCATGGCGTGGAACAAAGGCGTGAATTTCGGCCTGTTTGCCCATAATTCCGACGTGATGCGCTGGGTTTTGATCGTGGTGTCGCTTGCGATCACCGCTTGGGTCTGGCGCTGGGTATCGCGCAGCAAACAGACAAAGATGGCGCAAATCTCAGCCGGAATTTTAATCGGCGGCGCTTTGGGCAATGTGATCGACAGGCTGGTTTACGGGGCCGTGGCGGACTTTTTGAATATGTCTTGCTGCGGGCTGGAAAACCCTTATGCGTTCAATGTGGCAGACATCGCGATCTTTGCCGGCGCGGCGGGGCTTGTTCTTTTCGCCGCCGATAGCAAGGGAAAGGCGCGAAAGACCCCGTGACGCGCCGATTACTTTCGGCTAAACATGGGCAACCTAAGTGAAGGAGGCGGAGATGCTTGCAAAAAAAGGGGCCGTGGCGCTTGCCGCGATTGCGATGCTTATTTCTGCCTGCAGTGGCGGAGAGCCGCGCTTGATGAACCTGCAAGCCTCTGGCAACGGGCCGGATGAATTTGCGATTCTGCCGCCCAAACCGTTGCAAATGCCCGAAGACCTGGCAGCCCTGCCCGAACCCACGGTCGGCGGCAGCAACCTGAGCGACCCCACCCCCGAGGCCGATGCAGTTGCCGCCCTTGGTGGGCGTTTGCGTACCGGCACGGGTGTTCCCGCAGGGGATAGCGCCTTGGTCAACCACGCCGGGCGTTACGGTACATCTGCCGCAATCCGGCCAGAGCTGGCCTCTGCCGATCTTGAACACCGCCGCGACAACAAAGGCCGGGTGATGGAGCGTCTCTTTAACGTGAACGTCTATTACAAGGCCTACGAGGAGCAATCGCTTGACCAACATGCCGAATTGGCACGCTGGCGCGCCCGCGGTGTCCGCAACGTTTCGGCCCCTCCGGCGCAAGACGGCGAATAGCCCCTCGGCATCACATCCGCGCGAAGAAGGCTTGACCCTGCGCCTTGGGCAGTTAGGTGTAATACCGCACACCAAACGGAGTATTGCCGATGTTGCGTAGCCTGTTGCTGCCCCTCGTTTTCGCGGCCATGTCAGCGACCTCGGCGCTTGCCGATAAAGTGACCACATTCACACTGGATAACGGGCTGGAGGCGGTGGTTATCGAAGATCATCGCGCACCCGTTGTCACCCATATGCTGTGGTACAAAATCGGCTCTGCCGACGAAGCGCCCGGCAAATCCGGCATTGCGCATTTTCTGGAACACCTGATGTTCAAGGGCACCGACACCGTTGCCCCCGGTGAATTTTCCGCCACGGTCGAGGCACAGGGCGGCAATGACAACGCCTTCACCTCTTATGATTATACCGCCTATTATCAACGTGTTGCAGCCGACCGCCTGGACCTGATGATGAAGATGGAGGCCGACCGCATGCGCGGTTTGGTTCTGTCCGAACAGGATGTCAAAACCGAGCGCGCCGTAATCATCGAGGAACGCGCACAGCGCACCGACAGCGACCCCGGATCTCTTTTTGGCGAGCAACGCCGCGCGGCACAATACCTCAACCACCCCTACGGCACGCCGGTTATCGGCTGGAAACATGAGGCAGAGGCCCTGACCCGCGAAGATGCGCTGGCATTTTACCGCACCTATTATGCGCCGAATAACGCCGTTCTGATCGTCGCCGGTGACGTAACCCCCGAAGAGGTCAAGGCGATGGCCGAAACCCATTACGGCCCGTTGCCCCCCACCCCCGATCTTGCACCGCGCCTGCGCCCGACAGAGCCGCCGCAACTGGCGGAACGCAGGCTTGCCATGTCGGACGATCGCGTGGCCCAACCCTATATGATCCGCACCTATCTGGCCCCCGAACGCGACAGCGGCGCACAGCAGGACGCCGCCGCCCTTAGCGTGCTGGCCGAGCTTTTGGGCGGCAGCGGCACCACCTCCGTCATGGCGCAGGCCTTGCAGTTCGGTGAGGCGCCCAAAGCCGTTTACAGCAGTGCGTTTTATTCCGGCCTCTCGCTGGATGTGACCAATTTCGGCGTTGTGGCCGTGCCAACGCCCGGCACTTCGTTGACCGAACTGGAAAGTGCCGTTGACGATGTGATCGCGCAGTTTCTAGAGGACGGCGTGGACCCCGACGCCTTTGCCCGCATCAAACGCCAGCTTCGCGCGGATGAGATTTACGCCCGCGACAACGTCGAAGGCTTGGCGCGCAACTACGGCACCGCCTTGACCAGCGGCCTGACTGTGGCGGATGTGCAGGCTTGGCCCGATATTTTGCAAGCCGTCACGCCAGAGCAGGTGATGGAGGCCGCGCAAAAGGTTTTCGACCGCAAAAACGCGGTGACAGGCTGGCTGGAACGCAGCGATGATCCCCAGACAGAGGTGGCACAATGATGATGCGCTTTTTCTTTGCGGCCTTTCTGGCCCTGTCTTTGCCCGCCCATGCAGAGCTGCCGATCCAAAAAGTCACCTCCCCCGGTGGCATCACTGCATGGCTGATCGAGGATCATGAGATCCCCTTCACCGCGCTGGAGATCAGGATGCGCGGCGGCACCTCGCTTGATCCGGTGGAACAACGCGGCGTGGTCAACCTTATGACAGCCTTGCTTGAGGAAGGTGCCGGCGATCTGGATGCCCAAGGCTTTGCCAATGCCCGCGATTCGCTGGCCGCCTCGTTCAGCTTTCAGGCGTGGGATGATAGCGTCAGCATCTCTGCCCAATTCCTGACCGAGAACCAGGAAAAGGCCATCGACCTGCTGCACCTTGCCCTGACCCAACCCCGTTTTGACGCCGATGCCGTCGAACGGGTGCGCGGGCAGGTGCTTTCCAACATCCGCTCCGACGTGAAGAACCCCGATAGCATCGCCTCAAAACGGTTCAACATGCTTGCTTACGGCGACCATGCCTATGGCCGTTCCGGCGGCGGCACCGAGCAAAGCGTGGCCGGCCTAAGCCGCGCCGATCTCCAAGCTGCATTTGAGGCCGCAATCACCAAAGAGCATCTTTATGTTGCCGCCACGGGCGACATCTCTGCGGCTGATCTTGGTGCGCTTTTGGACAAGCTTTTGGGTGATTTGCCTGCCAAAGGCGCGCCACTGCCCGAACGTGCCGACTGGGCCTTGCAAGGCGGCGAAACCGTCGTGGAATTTCCCGGCCCGCAATCGGTCATCCATTTTGGCCAACAGGGCATCAAACGCGACGATCCTGATTTTTTCGCAGCCTATATCCTGAATGAGGTTCTGGGTGGCGGTCGGTTTAGCGCCCGCCTGATGACAGAGGTGCGCGACAAACGCGGGCTAACCTATGGCATCAGCACCCATCTCGCCGATAAAGACTACGCCGAGGTGCTTGCAGGCCGTTTCTCCAGCGCCAATGCCACAGCGCTTGAGGCGGTCGAGATCGTGCGCGCCGAATGGGCCCGCGCCGCAAATGAAGGTATCACCGCGGAGGAATTGGCGAAAACCAAGACCTATCTGACCGGCTCTTATCCGCTGCGGTTCAGCGGCAATTCCCAGATCGCAGGGATTTTGGTTGGCATGCAAATGGACGGTATGCCCATTGATTATGCCACCACGCGCAACGCCAGGATTGAGGCCGTCACGCTGGAAGATGTCGCAAAGGTCGCAAAGCGGCTTCTGCGCCCCGAGGATCTGCATTTCGTGATCGTCGGGCAGCCGGAAACCACGCCCTAAAAACGGTGGATAACCCATGGCAAGCAGTGGCCTCAACCCTTGGGTCATGCTAAAACTGGTGTCATGAATGAACCATACCGCAACATAAGCGCACCACCGCGCGCCATCATTCGTCAGTTGGACGAATCGGCCATCAACCGTATCGCTGCGGGGGAGGTGGTTGAGCGCCCCGCCTCGGCCGTGAAAGAGCTGGTAGAAAACGCGCTGGATGCGGGCGCACGGCGCATCGCGATCGACTATGCCGATGGCGGCAAAACCCTGATCCGCATCACCGATGATGGCTGCGGTATGACGGGGGCGGACTTGCCTTTGGCCCTGTCACGCCATGCCACATCCAAGATTGACGGCAGTGATCTGCTCAACATCCACTCCTTCGGGTTTCGCGGTGAGGCATTGCCATCTTTGGGGGCTGTCGGGCGGTTGACCATCACCTCACGTACCGCTGACGGCGACGGGATGATGATCGCAGTTTCCGGTGGCCGGATGGAGACGCCCCGCCCTGCCCCCATCACCATCGGCACCGTGGTAGAGCTGCGCGATCTGTTTTACGCCACGCCTGCCCGCCTGAAATTCATGCGCTCGGACCGTGCCGAGGCGATGGCCATTGCCGATGTTATCAAACGGCTGGCCTTGGCTGAACCCGAGGTCGGCTTCACCCTGCGCGATGTGTCAAACGGCGATGCACGGATGATGTTTCGCGCCGATCCTGTCTCGGGCGACTTCTTTGATGCGCTTCACGGGCGGGTTGCATCGGTTCTGGGCCGCGATTTTGCCGATAACGCGATGCGCGTTGATGCCCCGCGTGAGGACTTGCGGCTAATCGGTTATGCCGCACTGCCCACCTATTCACGCGGCTCCTCGGCGGCGCAATATCTGTTTGTGAACGGCCGTCCTGTACAGGATCGCATGCTCTATGGGGCTCTGCGCGCCGCCTATATGGATGTGCTCAGTCGTGATCGTCATCCCGCCGCCGTGCTGAATATCGAATGCGATTCGCATCTGGTTGATGTGAACGTGCATCCCGCAAAATCCGAGGTCCGCTTTCGCGATCCGGCGCTTGCGCGTGGGCTTATCGTGTCGTCGCTTCGTCATGCGCTGGCCGAGGCCGGGCATCGCGCCTCCTCAACCGTGGGGGCCGAAACGCTTGCCGCATTTCAGCCGGAACCGAACGCAACCGCACGGGTTTATCAGATGGAGCGTCCATCGGCTGGGGCGATCCGTCATTCGCTGGCCTATCAGGCCCCCGAACAGGATATGGGCTTTGCCGAAAGCCCCTCTGCCCGTTTTGAGGAGCCCGCACCCCAAGAAATAGCGCGTCCCTTGGGCGCCGCCCGCGCGCAGGTCCATGAAAACTACATCATCGCGCAGACCGAAAATGGTATGGTCATCGTCGACCAGCACGCCGCCCATGAACGGCTGGTTTATGAGCGCCTGAAAGCGCAGCGGGATGATAATGGTATCGCCACCCAAGCGTTGCTTATCCCTGAAATCATTGACCTTTCGGCCAGTGATTGCGCAAGGCTGATGGAGGCCGCACCTGCACTGGCCCAGCTTGGCCTTACGATTGAGGCCTTTGGCGGCAGCGCGATTGCGGTACGCGAAACGCCAGCGATCCTTGGCCGTGTTGATGCCAGCGCCCTGCTGCGCGATATTCTGGATGATCTGGCGGACATCGGAAGCTCTGACCGCTTGCAAGCGCGGATGGATGCGGTTTTGTCCAGCATGGCCTGCCACGGGTCCATCCGCTCTGGCCGTCAGATGCGCGCCGAGGAAATGAATGCGTTGCTGCGGGAAATGGAGGCAACCCCCTTGTCGGGCCAATGCAACCACGGACGCCCCACTTATGTCGAATTGAAGCTGGCCGATATTGAAAAGCTGTTCGGACGCAGATGATTGAAATCGCAGGACAAATATATCACTGGAATGATCCGCTAATCTTGTTGATTGGCGGCGGCCTTGCTGTTGTTCTGGCGTTTTTCCTGCTGATCCTGCGCGCCTTGGGGCAATCGGCCAAAGCAACAGAACCCCTGATGCGGGAAATGGGCTGGCTTGGCCAGCGGGTGCAGCATCTGTCCGAGGGGCAGGAACGGCTGGCCGGCGGGCTGCACCATGTTTCCGAGACCCAGACCCATTCCCAAACGGCAATGCTGCAAATGATGGAAAAGCGGCTGATGGAGGTGCAACGCGGCATGACCGAAAGCCTGCACGGCACATCAACCCGCACGGCGCGCAGTTTGGGCGAGTTGCAGCAACGGCTGGAAACCATCGACAAGGCGCAGGCCAATATCGAAAAGCTCTCTGGCAATGTATTGGGGTTGCAGGATATTTTGTCCAACAAGCAAACCCGCGGCGCATTTGGGGAAATCCAGCTGAATGACATCGTGCGCAAGGCGCTGCCTGCCGATGCCTATTCGATGCAGGCCACGCTCTCAAACGGGAAGCGGGCCGATTGCCTGATCCATCTGCCCAATCCGCCCGGCCCGATTGTCATCGACAGCAAGTTCCCGCTGGAGGCCTATGAGGCCCTGCGCCGCGCTCAGACCCCCGCCGAGCAACTGGACGCCGCGCGACAAATGCGCGTGTCGGTGAAGGCGCATATCAAGGCGATCTCGGAGAAATATATCCTTGATGGGGAAACCGCCGATGGCGCGTTGATGTTCCTGCCCTCCGAGGCGGTCTATGCCGAGTTGCACGCCAATTTCCCCGAACTGGTGCGCGACGGCTTTGATGCAAAGGTTTGGATTGTATCCCCCACCACCTGCATGGCGACCCTGAATACCATGCGCGCCGTGCTGAAAGATGCCCGGATGCGCGAACAGGCCGGTGCGATTCGTGCGACATTGCGCCTGCTGCACCGCGATGTGGAGCTTGTCGTGAACCGCGTCGATAAGTTGAATACCCATTTCAACCAAGCCCGCGCCGACCTTGACGGGATCAGCACCGCCGCTGAGCGTGCTGGAAAACGCGCCGCCAAGCTGGATAATTTCGACTTTGAAGAGCTTTCCCCAGATCCGATACCCGGCCCCGATCTTATCGGTACCCAAAAGACAGAGTAAGCACAGATGACCCGCCACCTGACCCGCGCCGATTATACCGAAATGCCTTGGGCGAATGGCCAGGGAACAACCATTGAGATTTGGCGCGAGGCCGATGAAAGCGGTTTGCGCTGGCGGTTCTCTATGGCGACGGTTGCCAAGGATGGCCCGTTTTCGCAGTTCCCGGATATTGAGCGTAACTTGACCGTGATTGATGGTCCCGGCTTCAATCTTGTCGGAGATAGCCATTTTCGCGCCGGCTTTTTGAAACCGGTCGCCTTTCCCGGTGATGTACCACTCTCGGCACAGGATGTCTCAGAGGCAGCAGTGGATTTCAATGTGATGACCCACCGCAGCTTGCCAAAGCCGGTCGTCGAAGTGTTCGAAAACACCACCCTGACCCCGTGCCCCGATGCCACGCTTTGCCTCTTTGCCTTGGGCGCGGTGCAATATGGGGATATCACACTTGCGCGCCATGACTTTCTAATCGGCGCCCCCGCCGCAATCCTTCACGGGGCACCGGTTCTGGCCATTCAACTGTTTGAACAGCCGCAATAGCGCTACCGCTTTGCTCCCCAACTGATTGAGGCATGCTTGCGCGTGAAGTTTTCCGCCATCAACCCGATCACGAAGACCACCAAAGTCACTTTCAGCGGGTACTCCCAATTGCTGTAGTGGGGGTGGTAATTCAAAAAGGTAAAGCCGCGCCCTTGGTCAATTGTATGAAACAACGGGTTCCAATCAAAAAAAGCAAGTTTTGACGTGGGCATCGTATTTGCAACAAACATCTTGCCACTCGCGATCATATTGGCGCGTTGATAAAGCTGCGTGATAATCCCGACCGCATCGGGTTGCCACGGCTTTAGCGCAAGCAACAACGTCCCGAGCGCTGCCCCACTGCTCCATGATAAAAGCAGCATCCCGAGGACACCGGGCAGATTGTGAAAGCTGATCGGGCTGAAAGCCGCATGATATATATAGAGCACCACAATTGCCGAAAGAAGCTGTGTATAGAGGCTTGCCAGCGCAGCTGATGCAATAGCCACAAAGGTATTCATCGGCGCATGCTTCATCATCGCAGAGGTCGGGCCTTCACATCCCGCAACAGCCCCCAACGCTTTGATATGCGTCATGAACATAAATATGCCCGACATCACGTATAAAAGATAATCCCCGCGGATCGCCATGCCGCGCATGCCCAGCAATTGGAACAACAAAAAGAACACTGCAACCAGCATGACCGTTTGAAAGATATTCAACAGCAACCCGATGATCGGATTGCCGTGGTTCTTGCGAACGGATCGGACAGCGGCATGAAAGATCAACTCCATCATACCAAGGCCCGTAAGCATCGGGCCCTTTCGGGCCTCGCGTTGGAACATTCTTGCTATTACCTCTGCTCTTGGTGGTTCGCTATTAATTATGGTGGGGAAAACTTGCTGATACCTTAAACCCGTATGATAAGGAGGAACAATATTTTTGGCAATCATGCCAGGATCCGTGTGAAATGGAGAGCAGAATGGACTATTCCCCCCTCATATCATTGATGCGCACACTGGCCTTGGATGCCGGTGCCAAGATTATGAAGGTCTATGCCGCCCCGGATTTTGAGGTTAGGTCAAAGTCTGACGAAAGCCCTGTAACCGAGGCGGATGAGGCAGCCGATGCCATTATCTCGGCGGGGTTGCGCGCGGCATATCCGGATGTAGTCCTGATCACCGAAGAGCAGGCCGACAGCCACGCGCTAAAGGCCTCTACCTTTCTGATCGTCGATCCGCTGGATGGCACCAAAGAGTTTGTAAAACGTCGCGGGGATTTCACCGTCAATATCGCCTATGTTGAAAACGGCATTCCCCAACGCGGCGTGGTCTATGCGCCGGCAAAGGGACGGTTGTTCTACACCCGTGCCGATGGCCAAACAGTAGAGGAAACAGGCGACCTCCTAAGGGAAAAACCCGGCCCCTGCCATGAAATCCATGTCTCCTCGCCAGATGACAGCGCGCTGATGGTCGTCGCCTCCAAGTCGCACCGCGATGCGGCCACCGATGCCTATATCGGCAAATATGCGGTGCGTGATATGACAAGCGCAGGCAGCAGCCTCAAGTTTTGTCTCCTCGCAACCGGAGAGGCCGATTTGTACCCCCGGCTTGGTCGCACGATGGAGTGGGACACAGCCGCCGGGGACGCCGTCTTGCGCGGCGCTGGTGGGCAGGTCGTGCACTTTGATACGCATGCACCTTTGGCCTATGGCAAAGCAGGCTGGGAGAACCCCTTCTTCATCGCCTATGCGCCGGGCGTTACCCTCAAGAAATGACCCCCACCAGCCTGATCATCGTAAGCCGCCACCGGGCGTGCGCGTTGATCCGCGCGCTGATGGGGGTGGCGCAAATGGACCATCCGGCGTTTGAGGTGATCGTTGTCGCCGATCCGGATGGTATTCGGGCGGCACAAACATTGGGCCTTCCGCTTAAGCTGGCGGAATATGACCAACCGAATATTTCTGCCGCACGCAATATCGGGCTTGGCTTGGCAGCGGCACCCGTGGTTGCCTTTCTGGATGATGACGCGGTGCCGGAACCATCATGGCTATCGCGGCTGGTGGCGCCCTTTTCTGACGCGCGCGTGACAGCGGCGGGCGGTTTTGTCTTGGGGCGGTCGGGGCTTGCGTGGCAATGGCAAGCCGCATGGGTGGATGGGGATGGCTTTGACCACCCGTTTGATGCGGGGCCTTCTACCAGCCTGCATTCCGGCACGGCATCGCGCGCGATCAAAACCCAAGGCACCAATTGTGCGTTCCGGCGTGAGGCACTGCTTGCCATCGGCGGCTTTGACGAGGGCTACCGTTTTTATCTGGATGAGGCGGATGTAAACTTGCGCCTTGCTGCCACTGGCGGGCTGACGGCGGTTGTGCCCGATGCGGTCGTGCATCACGGGTATGCGCCGTCGGCCCGCCGTCGCGCCGACCGTGTTCCGACCGACCTGACCGAGATCGGCCACAGCCTCGCCCTATTCACCACCCGCCACGGCATGCCTCAAACCGCATTGCCACGCCATATCGCAGAGCAAAAGGCACGCTTGATCCGCCATATGATCCGCGGCGCATTGGAGCCTCGCGATATCACACGGCTGATGGATGGGCTGTCGCGCGGCATCGCATCAGGCCAAAGCGCGGTCACCAAACGGATAGCCGCCGTAGGTGTCGCCCCGCCAGCTTTTTCACCCCTTCCAAACACCGGGCCGCGACCTGGCCGCTTCCTGTTTGGAGCCGCAAAGGACCGTACAGCATTACAAAAGACTGCCCTACGCGCGCGAAAAAAAGGTGAAGTCGTGACACTTATCTTGCTGTCGCGAGGCCTGTCCCCGCATAGGCACCGTTTCACCGAAAACGGGGTATGGGAACAGTCCGGCGGGCGCTTTGGCCGGAGTTTTCGCAATGGTAAACGCTTTGAATGGCGTAATGCCACCGCCCGAAAATTGATCGAATCGAAACGCCTAGCGCTCTATCGGCCCCTATAGGTTGCAAAAGGCCATTTATTGCGCAAAAATATAGGCGGTAATTGGCCAACTGTTTCCATTTTATAGATTTCTTGACAATTCATCCTTCAAATTGGATGCCAAGTTCACGGCGAATGTGTATACGCGACGAAATTTTACGACTTCTGTAAGGTAGGTAAATGAAAATCAAGAAAGTCACAAAAGCCGTTTTTCCTGTTGCTGGAATGGGAACGCGCTTTCTACCGGCGACAAAATCGATCCCTAAAGAGATCATGACCTTGGTTGACCGCCCCCTTATTCAATACGCAATTGATGAGGCGCGCGCGGCCGGCATTAAAGAGTTCATCTTTGTCACCTCACGTGGGAAATCTGCGCTAGAAGACTATTTTGACGTCGCCCCGGAATTGGAGGCGTCACTGCGCAAATCGGGCAAGACCGAACTGTTGGAAGTTCTGAAAGCGACCAATATGGACAGTGGCGCAATCGCCTATGTCCGGCAAAACCGTCCGATGGGGCTGGGGCACGCCGTTTGGTGTGCACGCCGCTTGATCGGGGATGAACCCTTTGCCGTTCTGCTGCCCGACGATGTTATTGCCGCGGAAAAGCCCTGCTTGCAGCAGATGGTTGAGGCCTATGCCGAAACCGGTGGCAACATGGTCGCAACCATGGAAGTGCCCCAAGAAAAGGCAGGCGCTTACGGTGTCTTGGATATTGCCGAGGATATGGGCTCGATTGTGCGGGCAAAAGGCATGGTGGAAAAGCCAAAAGCCGAAGACGCCCCATCCAACCTTGCCGTGATCGGGCGCTATATCCTGTCGCCAAAAGTCTTGAATGATCTTAACACGATGAAACAAGGCGTTGGTGGCGAGATCCAGTTGACGGATGCCATCGCACAGCAGATCCACGATGAAGATAACGTCTACGGTTATCGCTTCCAGGGTCAGCGCTATGATTGCGGCTCCAAAGCCGGGTTCTTGCAGGCGACGGTCGCCTTCGGCCTTGCCCGCCCCGAGTTTCAGGCAGAGTTCGGCGAATACCTTCATGAGTTGGTCGCCCAGCAAAAAGCTGCGCAATAAGCCATGGCCCCCCCGGCCCGGCTGCTTGACCTGACGCGTCTACTTTCACGCATAGGCAAAGGGCAGCCAACCGGGGTGGACAGGGTAGAGGCTGCCTATCTTGGGCAGCTTCTTGGTGCTCCGCTTCCTGTTTTCGGCCTGATTCGCAGCCAGCTTGGTTATTTATTACTGGACCGCGAAGGGATGGGCGCTTTTCAGGATTTGGTCAACGGACGTATACCGCTGCCCCGCGCCGATATCCTCTCTCGTTTGACGCAACGCAAAGATTCCCTACGCGCCAAGGCAGAGACCGCAGCCCGCAGGCTTTCCATCGCACGGGCGCGCCAAGGGCGCTTGCAGCAGATGTTGCAGCTGCACCTTCCGCAGGGGTTCTCTTACCTCAATGTCGGACACGCGAACCTGACAGACAAGGGCCTGACGGCGGTAAAGGCTGCGGGCGGGACTGTCTCGGTTATGCTCCATGACACAATTCCTATGGACCATCCGGCTTTCACACGTGCGGACACTGTCCAAAGCTTTGAACGCAAGCTGGCCGCAACCGCCACCCATGCCGATTTGGTTATCCACACTGCCTGCGTCACGCGCACGCTGACCGAGGGCCACCTGTCGCGCCATGGCCGCACACCTTCGGGCATCGTGGCGCCTTTGGGCATCCTCCCCCCCGATCCTGCGCCGGTTAGCCCGCGTGCCAAGCCTTACTTCGTGACGGTTGGCACGATTGAGCCGCGTAAAAACCATGCATTCCTTCTGGATCTATGGGAGACATTTCACCGCGACCTGCCCGACGAGAGCATTCCCGACCTGCTGATCCTTGGCCGTCGCGGCTGGGCGAATGAGGCGCTTTTTCAACGTCTTGATGCGCTGCCCTTCCTGAACCGCACTGTGTTTGAGATGCCGAACCTGCCCGACAGGCAGGTTATGGGCTTGCTTGCCAATGCGCGGGCGCTCCTGTTCCCCAGCCTCGTTGAGGGTTACGGCCTCCCCCCACTTGAGGCGGCAAGCCTCGGTGTCCCAGTGCTCCTGCCCCCCCTGCCTATCTACCGCGAAACCTTGGGGGAATACCCCGTTTACCTCGCTTTGGAGGATGGCTATTCTTGGCAGGAAGCAATCATCCGCTTCATGGCCAGAAGTGATGCTCAACAGCCTGCAGGATGGACACATGGGGCATCAAAACACCAAACGGGACTAATTCCGCGCTGGGAAGACCATTTCAACACTGTCTTAAGTATCGCTTGATACCGGTTAATGTGTAAGGGATCTCTACCCCATAATAAGGGCCTGCCTTTTGGAAAGTAACGTGTGAGCATTATCTCTCGATATCGGTTACGAATTGCCCGCAAACGCTGGCTGTTTCGTGCTTTTCGCAAGAGGCGCGAATTGATATCTATTGCCAAACGCACAAAAGCAATCAAACCCACCGATATTTTGCTCTTTTCTACACTTCGCAATGAACGTGTGCGCTTGCCATATTTCCTGAAATATTATCGCGGGTTGGGCATTAATCATTTTCTAATCGTCGACAATGATAGCGATGATGGGTCACGCGAATACCTTCAGGCGCAGGCGGATGTTTCTTTGTGGCACACGAAACATAGTTATAAACGGGCGCGTTTCGGCGTGGATTGGCTAAACTGGCTGCAAATGCGTTACGGGCATAATCACTGGACGCTGGTTGTCGATCCGGATGAATTCTTCATCTACCCCTTTTGCGACACCCGCCCATTGCGCGCGCTGACAGATTGGCTTGATGCATCATCGATCAAGTCCTTTTCGGCCATGCTGTTGGATATGTATCCCAAGGGGCCGATCAACACGCGGCCATACAAAGAGGGTCAGGATCCGTTCGAAATTGCCCAATGGTTTGACAGCGGCAATTACACGATCTCTCGCAACGCGAAATATGGCAACCTTTGGATACAGGGCGGGCCGCGTGCACGCGTCTTCTTTCCCGATGCACCAGAGCGTGCGCCTGCGCTAAACAAGACCCCTTTGGTGAAATGGCAATGGCGATACGCCTACGCCTCTTCGACCCATACGCTGCTGCCGCGCGGGTTGAACCTCGTCTATGACGAATGGGGCGGAGAAAAGGCAAGCGGCTGCCTGCTACATGCCAAATTTCTTGATACTTTCGCCTCCAAGGCAGAGGAGGAGATGAAGCGCAGGCAGCATTATGCCAATAGCCACGAATACAAAGCCTATAAGGCCGCGCTACAGGATAACCCCGACTTGTGGTGTAAATGGTCTGAAAAATATATCAACTGGCGCCAGTTGGAGATTTTGGGCCTGATGTCCAAGGGGAATTGGGCATGAGTGTTGGCATCATTATGCTGTGTCACACCGCCCTGGACCGCGCGGCACAGGTTGCGCGCCATTGGGCCAATCATGGCTGCCCTGTCGTGATCCACGTCGATAAACGCGTCCCATGCGCGGAATTCGAAGCACTACAATCCTCATTGGCGGACCTGCCCGATATCCGCTTTTCCGGACGCTATGCCTGCGAATGGGGAACCTGGGGAATTGTAGCCGCCACGCAAGCCGCCGCCATCATCATGTTGCAGGACTTTCCCGGCGCAAGCCATATCTACCTTGCGTCCGGCTCCTGTCTGCCACTGCGGCCAGTGCGCGAGCTTGCTGCATATCTGGACAGCCGTCCCCGTACCGATTTCATCGAATCCGTCACAACCGCAGATGTCGACTGGACGATTGGCGGGTTGGATCTTGAACGCTTCACATTGCGGTTTCCATTCTCATGGCGCAAACACCGCCACCTGTTTGACGGCTACGTCAAACTACAACGCCGTGTGCGCTTCAAACGAAAAATCCCGACAGGCGTTGTCCCGCATCTGGGCAGCCAATGGTGGTGCCTGACGCGCAGAACCCTCTCTGCCATTCTGGAAGACCCGGAGCGGCCGATAATTGACCGCTACTTTCGGCGCGTCTGGATTCCCGATGAATCCTACTTTCAAACACAGGTTAGACGGTTTTCATCGAATATCGAAAGCCGCTCCCTGACCCTGTCGAAATTCGACTTTCAGGGCAAACCGCATATTTTCTATGATGACCATCTGCAACTATTGCGGCGGTCTGACTGCTTTGTCGCGCGCAAAACCTGGCCCCATGCCAAAAAGCTCTACCGTGTTTTTCTGACCAAAGGGACCGAGCAGCAAACAGCAGCAGAACCCAACCCGGGTAAAATTGACCGCCTTTTTTCAAGGGCGATCGCGCGGCGGACAAAAGGGCGATCAGGTCTTTATATGCAAAGCCGGTTTCCCAACGAGGATTGGGAGAATGGCAAAAGCGCATCGCCATATTCAGTGTTTGAGGGGTTTTCCGACCTGTTCGAGAATTTCGAACCCTGGCTGGGAAAGATGACCGGAACGCGCGTACATGGGCATCTCTTCTCGCTGGAGCGGGTGGAATATTCAGGCCGCGAAGCGGTCTATAATGGTGCAATGTCCGATTCTGCCCCGATCCGCGACTACAATCCCAAAAGTTTCCTGTCGAACCTGCTGTGGAATACGCGGGGCGAGCGGCAATGTTTCCAATTCGGCCCGGCTGACAATCAGGCGATCAACTGGCAACTTGCCAAGGATCCCAATGCAACCATCTCCGTGATATCAGGAGCTTGGGCAGTGCCCTTGTTCAAGTCCAACCTGAATTTTTTGGAAATCCGGGAAAAGGCCGCGCGCCTGCAACGGCTGGAACAAGAGCACCTTAATATATTAAGCAGCCCTTGGACCAAGGCCCGATATCGCATTTGGAATCTGGCGGAATTCGTTGAGAACCCTATGGAACCCTTGCAATCCATAGTGGATGAAATCAGCCCCCGTGCGCTGCGCCGTCTGAACGAGGCGCCGCGCATGACCGACCTTTCCGGATTCGGTCAATTCCTGCAAAACCTGCGCAATCAGGGCATGCAGCCGATGCTGATGGGCGACTTTCCGGTTGACGACAATATACACCAAAACGCCGTCCGCAGGGGTCGGCCTTATCTGGTAAGGTAGCGCTTTGAAACGACCATTTGACAGCTTCGTCCTGCTTGCCGAAATGCGTACGGGCAGCAATTTTCTTGAGGCAAACCTCAATGCTATGCCCGGAGTGGCCTGCCATGGTGAAGCGTTCAACCCGCATTTCATCGGCAAGCTGAACCAAGAAGAGGCCTTCGGGGTCACATTGGCCCAGCGAGAGGCCGATCCGCTGTTGTTGTTGCAACACATGCGCAAGCAGACCGAGGGGCTTTCTGGGTTTCGGTATTTTCACGACCACGACCCGCGTGTTCTGCCTGCCGTTCTTACCGATCCTCGTTGCGCAAAAATTATTTTAACCCGCAATCCCGTGGAAAGCTATGTCAGCTGGAAAATCGCGCAGGCCACAGGCCAATGGAAACTGACGCAGGCAAAGCGCTTGAAAACGGCCAAGGCACATTTTGATGCGCCCGAATTTTCTGCTCATCTGGCACAATTGCAAGACTTCCAGCTGCGCCTGATGCACGGGTTGCAAACCAGTGGCCAAACCGCATTCTACATCGACTATGAGGATATCAACGACACCGATGTCCTAAACGGTCTTGCCCGGTTTCTGGGGATTGAAGGAACGCTCGCTGCGCCGGATACGACGCTCAAAAAGCAAAACCCCGAAGAGATCTCCGAAAAGGTAGAAAACTACGACGAAATGGCTGCGGCCCTTGCTGGGCTTGACCGTTTCAACCTGTCACGCACCCCGAATTTTGAGCCGCGTCGCGCCCCCGCGATCCCCTCATTCGTGGCTGCAGGCGGGGCGCTTTACATGCCACTGCGCGGAGGACCGGAAGAGGACGCTATGCAGTGGCTTTCGGGTCTGGGGCCCATGACAGGGAATTTCAGCCAGAAAACCCTGCGTCAATGGCTGCGCAATACGCCCAAACATCGCAGCTTTACCGTATTGCGCCATCCGGTTGCCCGTGCCCATGCCGGGTTTTGTAGCCAAATCCTGACAGGCGCCTTGCCGAAGATCCGGGACGGTTTGATCAAAAGCTACAAGATCGCGCTTCCCGAACCCGGCACAGTGATGCCGCTTAATGCCCACCGGCAAGCGTTCCTCGATTTTCTACGCTTCCTCAAACTTAACGTGGCAGGGCAAACCGGCCTGCGAATCGACCCGCATTTTGCCAGCCAAACCGCCGTGATCCAGGGTTTCGCGCAATTCCAAGGCCCCGACCTTGTATTGAGAGAGGAAAGCCTTGCCATGGGTCTTGGCTTTATCGCGACCGAGCTTGGTGTGGATTGCCCGCCCTTGCCCGCCACGCCCGATCCCTCAATGGGTATTCTGTCCCAAATCTATGACGAAGAGATCGAGGCCGCGACCCGCGACGCCTATAACCGTGATTACATCGGCTATGGCTTTGAGAACTGGGCCTAAAAATCCAAATCTGCGTAATGGGAGGGTGGCGGAAAACCCGGCACCTGATCGGCCAGTAGCGGGCGGAACGAGGGGCGCGATTTGATTTTCGCGTACCAATCCTTCACGTTGGTGGATCGGTTCCAATCAACATCAGAGATGTAATCAAGACAGCTAAGGTGCGCTGCCGCCGTAAAATCGGCGAGGGTCATCACATCGCCGGCAAGCCAACGGCGTTGATCGAGCAGCCATGCCATATAATCCAGATGGTATTTGATCCGCTGCGCCCCAAGCTTTACCGCCTTGCTGTCGGGGTAGCCCAGCTTCATCACCTTCTTGTTCACCCGCTCATAGACCAGGTTGGACGTGACCTCTTTGTGAAACTTGTCATCAAACCAAGCACAAAGCTTGCGCACCTCAAAGCGTTCCTCGGGATCGCGGGGCATCAGCGGAGGCGTCGGATGTGTTTCCTCCAGATATTCGCAGATTGCCTGGCTTTCGGTCAGCATCTTGCTGTCCATCTTCAGGATCGGCACCTTGCCTGCAGGATTGCGCCGTAAAAAATCGGCAGAGGGTTCCCAGTAGCGCTCCTCAACCAGTTCCACCTCCAGCTTTTTTTCCGCAAGAGTTAGCCGAACTTTCCGGCAAAACGGCGACAGGGGGAAGTGGTATAGACGGTTCATCAGATTGTAGCCTTCAACAAAGACGCCCAGTCCTTTTAGCTGGCATTGGGCGTAAAATTCAATCCCGCATCGCGCCTACTGCGCAAAACAAGCGGCCCTGCCATCGCGGCGAATCGTCTCCGCCCCATCCAGGATAGAGGCCGAACGTTTCCGCAACCGCGCGGTGGGGGTCTCGGCATTGCGGCCTTTGGGGTCAGGCAGCACCGCCGCCAATCGCGCCGCTTGTACCGGAGTCAGGCCCGAAGGCTCCACTGCGAAATAATGGGCGGCGGCGGCTTTGATGCCAAAGACGCCTTCATCAAACTCCGCCACGTTCAGATACACCTCAAGGATGCGGCGCTTGGACCAGACCAGCTCCACCATCGGGGTGATCACCGCCTCGGCGGCTTTGCGCGTGTAATTGCGGCCGTGCCACAAAAACACGTTTTTCACGACCTGCTGGCTAAGGGTGGAGGCACCGCGATTGCCCCCCTCATCGATCGCCGCACGGATCGCGCCCATATCAAACCCCCAATGGAGGCAGAAATTCGCATCCTCGGCCGCAACAGCAGAGCGCGCCATGACCGGGGCAATCTCATCCCAGCTGGCCCATTCATGTTTGACACCACCAAGGCGCTGCCCCTCTTTCCACATGTAAAGCGTTGTGGGCGGGTTGATGAGTGAAAACAACAGCACGATAAGGAAAACAACGGCCACAATCAGCAACACAGCCCGCGTGACCCAGCGCATCGGGCGCAGGGTCTTGGGTTTTGCTTTGGATTTTCTGCTGCGTTTTACCATGCCCCGTTAAGACACGAAGCCCGCCTGCGTTCAAGTCAGGACGCCGTAAAAACAAGGCCCGGCGAAGGATTCCGCCGGGCCTGTGCGTATTATTCTGCGGGCACCGCATCCCGCTCATCGCTCAGCGGATGTGGAATATGTACCAGCATCTCTTTGGGGCAGGCTTGCAGGAAATTTGCCCGCTCCTGCACCCAATCATTCAGGATCTCTTGGCCCTTCAAGCTACCGGTTTCCGCCACGTGACGTTCGATCAAGCCACGCAGCTGCGCCTCCCAATAGGGGTTGCTAACGGCACAGGTCACAAGGCTTTCAGGGTTGATGAAATCCTCGGCCACCCCTTCAGGATCATAGAGATAGGCCATGCCGCCTGTCATCCCCGCCCCAAAATTCGCCCCGATAGAGCCGAGAATAACCGCAACACCGCCAGTCATATATTCGCAACCGTTGGTGCCACAGCCTTCAATCACCACCGACGCACCCGAGTTGCGCACAGCAAAGCGTTCGCCGGCACGGCCACAGGCAAACAGGTTTCCATCGGTTGCGCCATAAAGCACGGTGTTCCCGATGATGGTGTTTTGCGACGCATCCAACCTGCTGGACATTTGCGGACGCACCACGATGGTCGCTCCCGAAAGGCCCTTGCCAACATAGTCATTCGCGTCGCCGTAAACCTCCAGCTTCAAACCCCGCGCCGCAAATGCGCCCAGCGATTGCCCACAAGAGCCTGACAGTTTTACCGTCAGGTGATCCTCTTGCAGGGTATTGCGCATGCCAAAGCGTTTCACGATATGGCTGGATGCGCGCGTGCCGATGGTCCGATGCGTGTTGCGCACGGCATAGGAAAGCTGCATCTTTTCGCCATCCTCAAAGAAGCGGGCGCCATCGCGGATGATCTCGGCATCCAGAGTATCCGGCACGGCATTGCGTGGCTTGGAGCGATCATAGGTGATCCGCTGCGCACCATCGACGGTAATCAACAACGGGTTCAGGTCCAGATCATCCAGATGCGCCGAGCCACGGCTGACCTGCGACAGCAAATCCGCGCGGCCGATGATTTCATCCAGCGAACGCACACCGATAGAGGCAAGGATTTCCCGAACCTCTTGCGCATAGAAAGTGATCAGGTTCACCACCTTATCCGCATTGCCGGTGAACTTCTTGCGCAGTTCGTCATTCTGGGTGCAAACGCCGACCGGGCAGGTGTTGCTTTGGCACTGGCGTACCATGATGCAGCCCATCGCGATCAGTGCCGCCGTGCCGATGCCGTATTCCTCGGCCCCCAGCATTGCCGCCATCACGATATCGCGCCCCGTACGCAGGCCGCCATCGGTCCGCAGGGTGACCCGTTCGCGCAGGTTGTTCATGCTCAACACCTGATGCGCCTCTGTCAGGCCCATCTCCCATGGCAGGCCCGCGTATTTGATCGAAGTGCCCGGACTTGCCCCGGTGCCGCCGTTATGCCCCGAGATCAGGATCACATCAGCCTTGGCCTTGGCCACCCCTGCCGCAATCGTACCAACACCAGAGCTCGACACCAGCTTCACCGTCACCTTGGCGCGCGGGTTGATCTGTTTCAGATCATAGATCAGCTGCGCCAGATCTTCGATGGAGTAGATATCATGGTGCGGCGGCGGCGAGATCAGCGTGACTCCCGGCGTCGAGTGGCGCAGCCGTGCGATCAACTCGGTGACCTTCATCCCCGGCAACTGCCCGCCTTCGCCCGGTTTCGCCCCTTGGGCGACCTTGATCTCCAGCTCTTCGCAGGCATTCAGATATTCTGCCGTCACGCCAAAGCGGCCAGAGGCGACCTGCTTGATCTTGGCCGAGGGGTTATCCCCATTGGCCTCAGGCAGGAAGTGCGCCGGATCTTCGCCGCCCTCGCCGCTGTCGGATTTGGCGCCGATGCGGTTCATTGCCACGTTCAGGGTTTTATGTGCCTCGGGCGAGAGCGCGCCCAGCGACATCCCCGGCGTCACAAACCGTTTGCGGATAGAGGTGATGCTTTCCACTTCCTCGATCGGCACAGGCTTGCCCAAGGACTTGATGGCCAGAAGGTCGCGCAGATGGATCGGCGGATTGGCCCGCATCGCGGCGGAATACTGCTTCCACAGATCAAAGCTGGCGCGGTCACAGGCCGATTGCAGCATATGCATCGTCTGCGCTTCCCATGCGTGCTTCTCGCCCGATTTCCGCGATTTATAGATGCCGCCTATAGGCAGAACATCCGCGCCGCCAAGCCAGCCGCGTGCGTGAACCTCTTCCAGCTTGTGCTGAATACCCGACACGCCGATGCCGGAAATCCGGCTGTGCATACCGGGGAAATATTCCGCAACCATCGCACGCGACAGGCCGACGGCCTCAAAGTTCAGCCCGCCACGATAGGACGACAGGACCGAAATCCCCATCTTCGACATGATCTTGAGAAGGCCCGCATCAATCGCCGCACGGTAGCGCGCCATTGCTTCGGTCAAGCTGCCTGCGATCAGATTGCGCGCGATCCGGTCGGCAATGCTGTCTTGTGCCAGATAGGCGTTCACCGTGGTCGCGCCACAGCCAATCAGCACCGCGAAATAATGCGGGTCGATACATTCGGCCGAGCGCAGGTTCATCGAGCAAAACGTCCGCAACCCTTTGCGCGTCAACCAACTGTGCACAGCACTTGTGGCCAAGATCATCGGCATCGCCACGCGGTCCGGCCCTTGGTGTTCATCCGTCAAAACCAGATGCCCGGCACCCGAGCGCACAGCATCCTCGGCCTCGGCGCGGATACGTTCCAAGCCTTGACGCAGCGCATCCGGACCCCTCGGGAAGGTACAATCAATCACCGACACCGTATCGCCGAAATGTGCCATCATCGCATCAAATTCGGCATTGGCGATAAACGGGCTTTCGAGCAGCAGAATTTCGGTCTGGCTGCTGCCCTCATCCAGCACGTTTTTCAAGTTCCCGAAACGCGTCTTCAGGCTCATCACCCTGCTTTCGCGCAAGGAGTCGATGGGCGGGTTGGTGACCTGACTAAAGTTCTGCCGAAAGAAATGCGACAGCGGCCGGTAGATCGACGACAACACGGCGGCAGGCGTATCATCCCCCATCGAGGCGATCATCTCTTTGCCATCCTCGGCCATCGGGGCCAGAACCTGTTCCAATTCCTCTAGCGAATAGCCTGCCGCGATCTGACGCTGGCGCAGATCTGTACCGGTAAAGCCGGCGTGTTCGGGCAGGTTGATCAGGTAGTCATTCAGCTCCACCACTTTTTCGATCCAGTCGCCAAAGGGCTGGGCAGAGGCCAGCTTATCCTTGAGCACCCCATCGTGATAAAGTTTGCCTTCCTGCATATCGACGGCAATCATCTGGCCCGGCCCAAGCGCGCCTTTTTCGCGCACATTGGCCTCATCCACCGGCACCATTCCCGCCTCGGAGCCTGCAATCAACAAGCCGTCGCCGGTGACAACATAGCGCATCGGGCGCAAACCGTTACGGTCAAGCCCACCGCAAACCCAACGGCCGTCGGTCATCGCCAAAGCGGCGGGACCATCCCATGGCTCCATCACGGCGTTGCAATAGGCGTACATATCGGCCCAAGCTTTGGGCATATCGGTCGTGGTTTTGCTCCATGCCTCTGGCACCAACATGGTCTTGGTAAAGGGCGCATTCCGCCCCGAGCGTACCATCACCTCAAACACCGCATCCAGCGCACCACTGTCCGAGGCACCTGCCGGAATGATCGGCTTGATATCCTCGGCCATGTCGCCAAAGGTGACAGAGGCCATGCGGATCTCATGGCTCCGCATCCAGTTCACGTTGCCCTTCAGGGTGTTAATCTCACCGTTATGGGCCAACATGCGGAACGGCTGGGCCAGCCACCACTGCGGGAATGTATTGGTGGAATAGCGCTGGTGATAAATCGCAAAGGCGGATTCAAAACGCTCATCCATCAGGTCGGGATAGAAAACCGCGACCTCCTCGGCCAGCATCATACCCTTATAGATGATCGATCGGCACGAGAGACTGCACAGATACAGCCCGCCGATTTGCGCAGCAGCAGCGGCTTTTTCGATACGGCGGCGGATGATATACAACTCGCGCTCAAACTGTTCTTGTTCAATGTCCTGATTACAACGGATCAGGATTTGCTCGATCTCGGGGCGGGTGGCATTTGCCTTTTCGCCCAGAACAGAGGTTTCAACCGGCACATGCCGCCAGCCATAAATCGCGTGACCCATGCGCAGAACTTCGGTTTCAACGATGGTCCGGCACCGTTCCTGTGCGCCAAAATCAGTGCGCGGCAAGAAGACCTGACCGACGGCAATCATCTTGCTGGTATCAGGTTCATGCCCTGTTCTGCGCACCTGATCATAGAAGAATTCCACCGGAATCTGCACATGGATCCCCGCGCCATCGCCGGTTTTGCCATCAGCATCCACCGCCCCGCGGTGCCAGATCGCCTTAAGCGCGTTGATGCCGTTTTGCACGACCGAACGGCTCGGCTCCCCCGAGATGGAAACGACCAACCCGACCCCGCAAGAGGCGTGCTCATCCTCGGATTTATAAAGGCTGTTCGCGTCCATGTAGGCGCGTTTCGCTTCCTCGGCAGCAACCCAGGCAGCATCGTAAACGGGGGAATTCGTCATTGGTTTTGCTCCGTCAGAAAAATTACAGGTGTCGCTTTACGCGTCTTCATCATCCATTTCGCCCAGCATCCGAGCATAGACCTCATTGGGGGACATCGTCCAAGGGAAGGCCTCGCCCTGGTCATAGGCGTTGCGCCAGATGTGGTAGCTGTCTTCAAACACCGCTTCATCGACATAAAACGGGTCGGCCTCCATAAACTCGGCCGTCATAACGACGCCTTGCCAAAAGGGCGCCATTTCGATCACGGGGCTGCCCTCTTCGGCGGCGCGGACCATCAGGCTTAGCACCGGCTCTGCGGCGACACCTTCAAGGTCTTCGGGCAGGTCTACGCGGCCCAGCCAGATGACCACAGGGTCAAATCCGTCTTGCTCGCTGGTGTAGAATTCGCCGGTTTCCAGCTCAATTTCCATTTGCGGACCCTTTGGAATAATTGCTTAAAATCGCATCACATTCGAACACAGGCTGGTTGGAAAAGAACCCCGGCTCATCGGGAAAGATAAATTCCACAGGGCTGCCATCCATCGGCAAATAACCATCACCACCGTCCCATTCCGACGGGCCGGCAAAGAAAATCCGCCATTCGGGATGGATATATTCAACCCCGCGCGACCGGCGCAGCAAATTGCCCTCGCGATCCGTCTCGCTATATTCAAATTCGGTTTCCTGCAGGGTTATGCCGTCAATCTGAACCGATCTTCCGGTCAAACGGTCAAAACCGCGCACGCTGCTGCGTTCCCCGTTGTCGCGGGTCAGGTTGAACGAAAAGCTGTCCAATCCGCCCAACAGCTCGGTAAACGAGGCCGGATCTTCGGCCCCCGCATCCAGCGTCTGGCGCACCATCGGGTTTATATCGAGGCTTTCAACCCACTGCCCCTCAGCATCCACACGGCTGACGAAAAACAGCCCTTGCTGGTCGAAATCCGCGCGCCATTGGTCGCCCGGCGCATCTTGGGTGCAGGTATAATAGTTTGACACGCGGCACGACCGCGACTGCACCGTCAAATAGCCGCTACAGCCCGCAGGCGGGTTAAACGCACCAGCAGCCGCCCCCGTTGGGGCAGTCAAAACTACAAGCAACGCCACGATCAAACCGCGCATATCCGAACCTTTCCGTTCACTTCAAACCCATCGACGTGGTTACTCTGCCGCGACCGTTTGCTCTTGCGAGATATAAGCCAGCATTGCCGCCGCCGCCTCACGCCCGTCACGGATCGCCCAGACCACAAGGCTGGCGCCACGCACGATATCGCCCACGGCATAGACGCCGGGCAGATTGGTCGCGTGGGTCTCGAAATCAGCCTTGATGGTGCCCCAGCGGGTTACGCCCAGTTCCGGCTGGTCCCAGAGGGTTGGCAGGTCTTCCGGTTCAAACCCCAGTGCCATGATCGCCAGATCGGCAGGTTCGACATAATCGGCACCCTCGATGACTTCGGGGCTTTGGCGGCCCGTCGCATCCGGCGCGCCAAGGCGCATCTTTTGCACCATCACGCCATCCACGGATTCACCGCCGGTGAAACCCTTGGGCGCAGAAAGCCAAACAAATTCAACGCCTTCTTCTTCGGCATTTTGGGTTTCGCGCTGGCTGCCCGGCATGTTCGCCTTGTCGCGACGATACAGGCATTTAACGCTAATCGCCCCTTCGCGGATCGCCGTGCGCACACAGTCCATCGCCGTATCACCACCGCCGATTACCACCACCCGCTTGCCCGCCGCGTTCAGCGTGCCATTGTCATATTCGGGCACATCATCGCCAAAGCTTTTGCGGTTGCTGGCTGTCAGAAACTCCAGCGCGGGAACAATCCCTTTTGCGTCGACGCCGGGCACAGGCAGGTCGCGGGCCTGATAGACGCCCGTGGCGATCAAAACTGCATCATGCCGCCCCCGGATCGCATCAAAAGTCAAATCCTTGCCGACAGTGCAATTCATCACAAATTGCACGCCTGCTGTTTCAAGCTGCTCAACCCGCTGCATCACAATGGGTTTTTCCAGTTTGAAGCCGGGAATGCCATAGGTCATCAACCCGCCTGCCCGGTCATAGCTGTCATATACCGTGACCTGCACACCCGCGCGGCGCAACACATCCGCAGCAGAAAGACCGCCCGGCCCCGCGCCGATGATGCCAACGCTTTCGGTACGTTCTTGCAACGGCTTGATCGGCTTTACCCAGCCGTTTTCCCAAGCGGTATCCGTCAGGTATTTCTCTACCGAGCCGATGGTAACCGTACCGTGGCCCGATTGCTCGATCACACAGTTACCTTCGCAAAGCCGGTCTTGCGGGCAAATGCGGCCGCAAATCTCGGGGAAGGTGTTGGTGGCCTGCGAAAGCTCATAGGCTTCTTGCAGACGGCCTTGGGCGGTCAGGCGCAGCCAGTCGGGGATGTTATTGTGCAAAGGGCAATGCGATTGGCAATATGGCACGCCGCATTGGCTACAGCGCGCGGCCTGCTCTGCCGCTTTGTCGCCCGCATATTCGCGGTAGATTTCATGAAAATCCTGGGCCCGCAAATCAGGTGGGCGCTTTTCCGGCATCTCACGGGCAACCGTAACGAAGCGAAGCATTTGTTCCTTGGCCATAACGGCGCCTCCCTGATTAATTTGGTCAGAGTGACGTGATACTGCGCCGCCCAACAAATTAAAAGTCAGCAACACTTACCTAAATGGCGGTATTTTTCGAAATTCAATCCCGGTTCGGTATTTTTTTACCAATTATAGGTCAGTACGCATTACCTACCGCCTTAATAGCCCAGCGAGAGCGCCACAAAAGCAAGCGCGCCAACGATGATTCGCCACCAGCCGAACAGGGCGTACCCGTGGCGACTGACATACCCCAAAAGCCAGCGAACAACGAAAATGGCTGATATGAACGCGGCCACAAAGCCGATGGCAATCTCGTTGATCGCGCCAGAATCCAGCACGTCGTAATTCTTGTAGAGGTCGTAGGCGAAAGCGCCGCCCATCGTCGGCATCGACAGGAAAAACGAAAACTCGGCAGCGGCACGCTTGTTTGCGCCCAACATCAGGGCACCAACAATCGTCGCCCCAGACCGGGACACGCCCGGAATCATCGCAAGGCACTGGATAAACCCGATCTTGAGCGCGACACCCAGCGGCAGTTTCATCGCATCGTCATAGCGCGGTTCCGGCGCAATGCGGTCCACGAACACCAAAACGATGCCACCAAGGATCAGCATCACCGAAATCAAACGCGGGCTTTCAAAAAGAACTGTTTTGATGAAATCATGCGCCAGCACACCAATGAAAACCGCAGGCAAAAACGCAACCAGCACCGAAAGAATGGTCCGCCGCGCAGCAGGGTCATGCGGGGCAGCGCTGAACAAAGCCCACAGTTTTGCCGCATAGACCGACAAAACAGCAAGCACAGCGCCCAGCTGGATCACCACCTCAAACGACTTGCCAGAGCTTTCAAAGCCAATAAAATGACCGGCCAACAGAATATGACCCGTAGAGGAAACAGGAATAAACTCCGTCAGCCCCTCAAGAACACCCAAGAACAGGGCTGCCAGAGTGGTATCGGCCATCGTCGGCCCTTTCTTATATCAAACTTTGCGAAGGTTTTTCGCGCTATCTTTAATCGCGGCGTACTGACCCGACGGACGGAAGCGCCACAGGTATTCGGGCAGCATCGCATCCATTGACACGGGCTTAATCCCCAGATCGGCAAAACCCTTCGCGCCCTCGGCAACCACGTTATCGGTCGTCAGGCTCTTTACCTGATCGCGGGTCAGGACTTTATTCTTCACCAGACCGCCGGTCAGAATGGACAAAAAGTCAAAAATGGCCGCCATCGCAGAAGCCGCGAAAAACGGGATGTTCATAACAAGACGACGCCGCTGGATCACACCCAGCATCTTTTTCATCAGATCGCGAAAGCTGGCCGCCTCTGGCCCGCCAAGCTCATACACCCCCGGAGCGGCCGCGCCGGTTGCTGCCATTTCAGCGGCCAAGGCCACATCATCGACGAAAACCGGCTGGAACCGCGTGTTCGCGCCAACGACAGGCAGGATAGGCGTCAAGCCCGACATACCGGCAAAACGGTTGAAGAAACCATCCTCGGTCCCGAAAATGACTGAAGGGCGCAGAATTGTAGCACTTGGGAACGCCGCCAAAACGGCTGCCTCACCTTGTGCCTTCGTGCGCGAATATTCGCTTTCCGCATCGGCGTCCGCCCCGATAGAGGAGATTTGCACCAGCCGCTCCACGCCGCCCTCGGCTGCGATACGCGCGATGCGGCCCGCACCCTCAGCCTGAACTGCCGCAAAATTATTCTTGCCACGCGCATCAAAGGTGCCAACGCAGTTGATCACCGCCTCTGCGCCCTGCAATGCCCGCCGAACCGACGCATCATCGCGAATGTTGCACAAAACCGGCTCCACCTGACCAACGACACCGTAGGTCCGCACAAAGATCGCCTCATTCGGTCGGCGCACCGCAACGCGCACCCGCCATCCTGCTTGTGCCATTCGCCGGGCAATGTAGCGCCCTACAAAACCCGAACCGCCATAGATCGTGACCCGTTTGCTCATCCGTCCTGCCTCCATCTGGAAAGCTTTTCATACGGTCATCTGCATATCCCTCCAAGCCTTTTCAAACAAGCAACAAAAGACCGCATGATTTTTGTTTAATCCCCGTTGACAGTACCGCACCCTCGCATTACACCGCCCCCACGACACCTGCCCAGGTGGCGGAACTGGTAGACGCGCACGGTTCAGGTCCGTGTGCCGCAAGGCGTGGAGGTTCGAGTCCTCTCCTGGGCACCAAAGTCAACCCCTTAAAATTAATGTTATATGATTTTAAGGGGGTTTTGGCATCTTTTTCTCTAAATGTGCCACACAACCTGTCCCACATTGAAGAGTAATACTTAGTGTCTTGGTCTTGGCCTGAACTTGACCGAAGCTCAGGCCATCCCTCAAGACATCTTCAAGGCGGACAATGCGCTGGACAGGATTCATCTACGAAGGCCGCGTGGCTGCTGAAAAATGACAAAGACCTTTTCCGCAAGTGATCGCACCCGCAGAATGTATATCCATCGTAGATGACAACTTGCCGATAAAGAGCTCCTCTCGATGATAGCCTGGCGACGTCAAGCTAACCGCCCAGGCAGTCGCAGACAACGGTCTGATATGGTCACCTTGGCACATATCAAAGAACAATCCCGTCTCAGCCTTGGCAGCTATGGCAGGCCGCGCATGACTGAAGAACTGAAAGAGATAGGCTTGGATATTGGCCATCGTCGCGTGGGGCGTTTGATGCGCCAGAACAGTATATCTGTGGTCAGAACGCGCAAACATAAAGCCACGACGGACAGCAATCATAAGTTCAATATTGCGCCGAACTTGCTGGACCGTGAGTTCTCAGCGGACCAACCAAACCAGAAATGGGCTGGTGACATTACCTATATTTGGACGCGTGAGGGATGGCTGTATCTCGCTGTGATACTGGACCTGCATTCAAGGCGCGTGATCGGCTGGGCCATAAGTAACCGCATGAAACGGGATCTGGCGATCCGGGCATTGAACATGGCAATAGCCTTCCTAGCGCCGCCGAAGGGCTGCATTCATCACACGGATCGCGGATCGCAATATTGTTCGCACGACTATCAGAAAATCCTGCGACAGCACGACTTCGAAGTGTCCATGAGTGGCAAAGGAAATTGCTATGACAATGCGGCTGTTGAGACGTTCTTCAAAACCATCAAAGCGGAACTGATCTGGCGCAGATCTTGGGAAACGCGCAGGCAGGCCGAGATGGCGATCTTTGAATACATCAATGATGGGGTGGATGCCCCACCCGGCGGCATCGCAATGTGCCAGAATGATAGCAGCTTAAACTGTCATACAAAGGAAGAGCATCCATGGAGAATGTTAGCATAGTAGGAATTGATTTAGCAAAACGGAGCTTCCAGCTGCACGGGGCTGCCGCTGATGGTTCTGTCGTGTTCCGCAAGAAATTGTCGCGCCCTCAGCTTACCGCGTTCCTGAGTGAGCTTCCAAAGTGCGTTGTTGCGATGGAGGCTTGCGCTACATCCCATTATTGGGGGCGTGAGATTGGCAAGCTTGGCCACGAGGCGCGCCTTATTCCACCTGTTTACGTTAAGCCGTTTGTGAAGCGTCAAAAGAACGACGCAAATGACGCAGAAGCGATCGCTGAGGCGGCATCGCGCCCGACGATGCGCTACGTCTCGGTCAAAAGCGCAGAACAACAGTCGCAGGGCATGGTCTTTCGAACACGCGATTTATTTGTCCGCCAACGCTCCCAGTTGGTAAACGCTTTGCGGGGTCATTTAGCAGAATACGGTGTCGTCGTCGCTCAAGGGATGGTTCAGTTTAGACGAATAATAGCCAGCTTTGATGAAGTCGCGGTTGACCTGCCCGCGCAAATTCTAAGCCTTTGCCAAGCATACATTGATCAGATCGCTCTTTTTGACGAAAGGATTGTGGTGCTGGATCACGAGATCAAAGGCCGAGCAAAAACAGATGAAGCAACATCACGGCTTATGACGATCCCCGGAGTTGGGCCTATGTGTGCTACGACCATTCAGGCCTTCGCGCCACCAATGGAAGAATTTTCTAATGGGCGTGAGTTTGCAGCTTGGTGCGGGCTTGTACCAAGGCAGAAGTCGACCGGTGGGCGACAAATCCTGGGTAGAACCTCAAAAATGGGGCAGCGCGATATAAGGCGATTGCTGATCACAGGCGCAATGGCCGTCATCCGTTGGGCCATCCGGAAAGGTCCACCACCTGGATCATGGCTTGCCAAGATGCTGGCGCGCAAGCCTCGTATGCTGGTGGCGACTGCCCTGGCAAACAAGCTTGCCCGTACCGTTTGGGCGTTAACAACCACAAAAGAGAACTATCGAATTCCACCGCTGGCTACATAAGCTTTGCACCATGCGTTGGAGTAAACCGGCAATGTGAGAAGGGCGAAGGAGAGTAAGGAACAACGGTCATAAGACGGGGTTGGGAAAACCAGATAGAAGCCAGGAGCCTTGTGCTCGCATCAACGATTTGGACCCGATCCACGGACACCATACAGGCCAGCGGCGTGTGAAAGCCGCATTCAAAGGCCGGACACACGACTGCACTGATCACTTGTTCCAAGCAATCTGAAAAACTTCTTGCATTGAAAGGGGCATCCACACACGGCTTCTACAATCCGCGACGACGCCACTCAGCATTGGGTTGGAAAAGTCCGGTCGCTTTTGAACGAAAGGTGGCTTAAACGAGCACTTGGAGCGGCACGAAAGCGCGACAGGTCCACAATGCCTCGGCAAAGCCGTCAGCAAGCAAGCAAAGCTCCTCAACCACTGGGTCCGCGGGATCGATGGCTGCGAAGTAGCCGGATTGCGCTTTGCCAGGATCATCAACGTGCTTCAGAAATAGGATGTCCCCCAAAGCGCTAAGAAGGCCGAATGTTCGACGGGACAACACCATCTCTTCGCTCAGAGCATCAGAAATCATTTCAACGAGGTGTGCTGGGTCGCACGCACGCTACGCCTTAATACAGGCCACATCGATTACGATCGAGGCGCCCAGCCAGAGCCATCCCGGTGAGTTCTACGATATCCACATCCATGCATCTGGCCTACCTCTCGGAGCGGGCGTAGAAATCAGTGGAGATGCCGTTCGGGACCGTCGAGGCATCGAACAGATCACTCGGGGCTGGAACACATACCGCGTCGTGGCCCCTGTCGAGCCCGGCTTCTTCGATCTCACAGCCCACCTATATGCAGTCGATGAAGGTAATCCTGAAGTTTGTGCAATATTGACACCGACCCAGGCTATATGGATGCCCCCATCCGCCATATGCCTGTCTCACGGGCTCAGTTCAGCACGCACCCAGATCGAGATTGTGAGTACTCGCTGAGGCGATGTGCTTGACCAACACGAATTGCGGACACCCCCATGTTTTTGACTTGGAATGAAAAAAGACAACCTCCTTATGAGTTGAACTGCCCTCAACGTAGAGCCATTCAATTTCAGACACCCAAGGCACTTCCGTCTGCGGTCCGAACTCGTGGTCGATACGCAAGGGAACTTTACGGCTTGCTGCCCGTTCGGTCACGCCCGGCGCGGCCCAAGTGACAGCCTTAGGGCAAGCACTCGACCAATCACCAAGCGATACGTAATGTATCCAGTTGGGCGCAACCAGATGCTCTACCGGTCCCAAAGCTTGGACGGCCTCGAGCAAAGGGTGTGACAAGACAATTGGCGAGTGCACCCATAAGCCGCCTGCAGCCAGCCGAATGATAGTCATTCTGGTAGGAAACGGCATCCCGTAGTAACGGACATGCGGTCCGTCAACGATCCAAACATCTGGTGCCACTGACTTCAGCACGTTCAACGGCTCATATCCCATTCGTATCGCTCCAAATCACGGTATCCGTAAGCGCAGATAGCACAATTTGCAAAGTTCGGATCACGGGTCATGTCAGAGGGTACGAATGGCTCATTCCGGACCTTGATGCGTTGCGCGGCTAACGGCAGGTTCGAGCCCACTATACCGGGTGCCGTGCAACGCATGAATATCCGCAATCAGTATCTTACTGGGGCCAAATCACTGGACAATTGAGCAACCTGCCTAAATGATTGAGCAAATAAGAAGATCGAGGTATTCCCGAATGCATTTTACTCCAACATGGGAGCTACTCCGCTCATTTGGTAATTCAAGATTCGCTAAACTTAGCGTCTTCGTCCCAGTTTTTGGATATTTCATTATTTTCAACGACGCCTTTGTGTCACTGATTGGATCGTCGATGGAATGGGCATTTGTTGCATTTCAGAGTGCTGCTTGCAGTGACGCTGGTGATTTGTGGTCTGTGAACTTCAGGAGCTCGTTGCCTGTCATATCAAATTAGGACCGGTCAACCGCTGTGTGTCAATGGCGGTCGCAAATTGGACCATTAGGGCGGCGTAAAAGTAGGCCATTTTGGGGGAGTAACGTGTCTGCTTTTAGATGTGCGCCCGGGGACCTGCGGCTCATCATAAAGCAAGCGGGTTCCCGGGCGCGTTGCCCCGAAAGGGGCAACTCTTGATCATCTGCTTTGAGTTGCTTTTCGACTTTGCGCGAGGCGATAGCTTTCACCATTCATCTCAAGGATTGAGCCGTGGTGTGTGAGACGATCCAACAGCGCGCCAGTAAGCCTTTCGGAGCCGAGTGTCCCCGTCCATTCCTCGAAGGGGAGATTGCTGGTAAGTGCGTCTGGGGTAAAGGGGGAGAACGTCCTACACCCGATTTGTGCAACAAAGCCGGTTCGCGGGGTCCGACGTTCATCTGATGCGGAACTTCGGGAAGGAATTCGGTGGCACATTCGATGGTGAGGTGGGTGTCCATCGAACTGTGGACCTTGGACGCACTTTCAGGTCTGTCGACAAGATTGCGTTTGCAGCGCGCAATTTTGTTTTGAAGAACCCGACACAATTGGTGAAATCCGTCATTCCTGCCGCAACAACGACTGAGCCAGCAATTCATGTAGTGTCCGCGTTCCAGCACAATGGCGAGCAGAAACTTGCTGAAGTATTGTCACGGCTGACGGTGCGGCCATGATCGCGTTTCCGGCGGGCACGAAGGTTTGGATTGCGGGTGGGGTGACGGATATGCGGCGCGGATGAACACCTTGGCGTTGTCTGTCCAACAGGGACTTGGGCGTGACCCGCATGCCGGTGAGATATTCTGCTTTCGTGGGCGTAAAGGCGACTTGGTGAAATTGCTCTGGCATGACGGGGTTGGCATGTCGCTGTATCTGAAACGGCTTGAGGCGGGCAAGTTCATCTGGCCTGTGAGCCAGGACGGGACGGCTGTGGCGATATCATCAGCCCAGCTCGGTTATCTTCTGGAAGGGATCGACTGGCGTAATCCGCGTTGGACGCAAAGGCCCAGAACGGCTGGATAATCTGCGGTGAGGCACCTGTTTTTATTGGCCTTTCGTGGCGTTCATGGTAGACATCTGCCATGTCAGATGCCGCCTTGCAAATCGCCGAATTAAGCGCTGCACTTGCCGCGCAGACCGCCCGTGCGCAGGCTGCGGAAGCCGAATTGGCGCAGGCCCGCGCTTTGGCATCCTGCACGGACGCGATGATCCAGGAATTGAAGCTGGAGATCGCCAAGCTGCGGCGCGACAAATACGGCATCTCCTCCGAGCGCCGCGCGCGACTGATCGATCAGCTGGAATTGCAGCTTGCAAAATTGGAAGCCACCGCCACCTGAGGATGCGTTGGCGACTCAAGCAGCCGCTGCTGCAGACAAGATCAGCACCGTGCGCGCCTTCACACGGCGCAAGCCTGTGCGCAAACCCTTTCCCGACCATCCATTGCCCGGCAGCGGTTTGCCTGCAAACCGTGGGAGGGTGCCGCGCGAACGTGTGGTGGTCGAGGCGCCGACCAGCTGCACCTGCTGTGGTTCGGACCGCATCGTGAAGATGTCCTGCATGCCTACGCGAGGATGCAACGCAGCAAAGCGGCCAATGGGTCGCAAACATGGTCATGCGTGGAAACTGGCAGTTGCGAGATGTCATTACCTGCATCCAGCATCGTCAGCCTCTGGTTCCTCTCTGGAAATCTGACAAGCCTCGGGATCGGCATGACATCCAGGCACGCCTGCGCGAGATTGAGCAGGGCATCCTGTCAGGGAGACTTGATCAGCCGGAAACGCCTATTTCTGACTACGATCTATGGCTGGATGGTCGGCTTCAGAATGATCGTGACGTTACTTGGTTCATGGAACAGACGCTCTCTGCTTCAATAACTGTTTGTCGATTACTTGGAGAAGCCTTCCTGCGGAAGGATCAACTCGAAGATGCGCTTATCGGCGATACGGCGCATGCGGTGGGGTTCGATATTGCGCGGCACGGCGAGAAATCCATCCGACAAGCACTCGACCAGATTGCCGCCTCGTACACTGGACACCTTGATGAACCTAATAAGGCCTTCGGTGCGATGTATCAGGATTTTAACGGCAAAAATCCTGTGGAGGATGAGTTTGTCCCGTTCTTAAACATCTTGCGAGAGTGCATTCGCGATCACTGGCCCATCGCGCCGGGCGAAACGCTACTGGGTGAAGTTGTAACAGAACGTCGCATGCACTCCCTCGTCACAGCGGCACATGAGATTGGCATCGGTGTACAGGTTATCGAACACTTTCTACTCGAAGCTGGCGCTTTGCCCAAACAAGATGACCGCCCTTCGAGTCGCCGCGTGTTTGACGCGCAGGTGCATGCCGAGCTGCTCAGAGATCCCCACCCTTGCAGGACCCAAGGCCATGCGTGAAGCCATGGGGGCGACTTTACGTAAACTTATGGCGCTGGAGGATGAGGGCCTTCTGATCCCGCGCACACGCATCGCCAAGATCAAGAATCCATGGCGCGTTTCTGACGGAACAGCTTTTGTCGCAGAACTCCTTACCGGCGCGGTCCCCGTCGGAGAGGGCGACAACAATTGGGAAACCCTGCTTCTGGCTCGCAAGCGGACAGGGGTAGGACTTTCGGATCTGATCCAAGCGGTCCGGGAGGAACAGATATCTGTTGGGCAACGGATGGGGGGCACGGGTTTTCACGGGATCGTCGTCCAAAATAGCCAAGTCGACCTCCTCGCCCCATTGCGCCCAAAGCCCAGTATCCCCAACGAGGTCCTGTCCCCAGGAGAAATAAGTGCTGCCGAATTCGGTCGCACCGTCGGGCTGCGAGATCATGGAAACTTCATTGCATTGGTCAAGGCTGGCCAGACACCTGCGCTGCAACACATGCACCCCCGCACAAAACGCGTTCAATATCGCCTCAGCGCCGAAGACATCTCATCGTTCCACCGTCGTTTTGTGACGCTGACCACGTTGATCGAGGAAACTGGGTACCATCGCAACACACTGAAAACCCTTCTCGCGGCAGCCCGTGTTAATCGCTTTTCCCCAGACGGCCACGATTTTGGTCCCGTCTATCTAAGGGAAGAGTCAGTCAAAGCGCTCAAGTAGCGGAGAGGGCGTCGATCGGTACAGTAGCATTCGTGACTGTCCCGATTTTCCGAGGAATCCATGCTGGATTTCAAGGGAAATGTATAAATCCATTAAATTCAATGCATTAAGTGAAATCGTGTAATTTTCGAGAGTATTTCTTGACAGGGGTGCGCACGAGAAACGGACTTATTGCGCACACTTATGCCTCATCTACACCAAGGTATTGGTGAGCCGTGCGGGACTCGAACCTGCTACCTCCAAATTAGGAATTTGGCGCTCTATCCAGATGAGCTAACGGCCCTTAATGTTCTCTTTTTAGGGAAGGCACCGGCAATGTCAACGGTACTGCGCACCGGTATGCTGCCTGTGGCAACAGAAGGTGAAGCCACTTAAAGCTGCGTGGTGAAAATTACGGGCCTAACGCGAACTGATGCTCATGTCCGCGTAGGGCGGAGCCTTGTGTTATTCTTGGGGGCGCTTAATAATGCGGGCCGGAACGCCAACTGCCACACAGCCAGCCGCGACATTACTCAGCACGACTGCATTTGCACCAATCTTTGCACCATCGCCAAGCGTGATATCGCCAATAAGCACCGCCCCGGCACCGATATCAACCCCGTTGCCAATAACCGGCCGCCCCGCAATGCTATTGGTATGGACAATGCCAAAGGTGGTATTCTGCCGGATGATAACATCATCCCCGATGCTCTGGGCGACCAGTATCATTCCGCCGAAATGCTCTAGCTTCACGCGGCGCCCGACATAGGTCGTATAGGGCAAATCGATACCGCCGAACCACTGGCAGGACTTATACATCATTTTGTAAAACAGGCTCACAGGCAGCCGCAGAAGTTGCGGCCTTACCGACATGCGCCAATTACCAAAACGATGCCAGAACAATGCCCAAAACCCTTGGGCAAAAAAGTCGCACTCGTGGGTTTTAAAATCCTCCTGAACCAATCCCCAGAACCCGATCCCTCGCGGATTTTCGTTTTGATGACCAGGGTTAAGGGCTTGAGGACTTGTCGTATCTGCGGTCAGAGCTTTCTCAGGCGGATTATCAGACACGGGGTACTCTCAACAAAGGGTTAATGACGACTGTCAGAGTTAGGGGATCTAATTTCCAGCGTAAAGATTAATTAACCAAAACCCAGCCATGCATAGGGGATGCAGCGCGTTATCGCCCAAACGCGCCAAATCAAGGCTCATATCACCGCCGAAAGAGCTTTACCCCGCTACCGCATGGCACCGAAAAGCAATGCCGCCCCTTTATGGGAGTGCGGCTATTTTTTGAAAAACAGCGCATAAAGGGTTGGTTGGTCGGGTAGCCCTGTTGCGACAAGCCCGTTCTTGGTTTGATAATCCATCAGCTGACGGATTGATGCCTGATCGAACGCGCCGGTGTCATCTGCGATCTCATACCCTTCATCGCGAAGCGCCTGCTGAACGCGTTTCAACACCTCAACATATGCAATGGAACGTGCCTCGCCATTGCTGACCCCCACGACGGCGCTTTCCTGTTGCAGTCTTGCGGGAAAGAGTATGCGAAAAACACCCGCAAATGCATCGATGAAGCGCGTGTTCGGCTTGGCCTGATTGCACAGGGATTTCGTCAATTCCAACATGGTGCTGGTCGTCTGCCAAGGCGCGATATCATAGGTGTTTTCGTTGTGCTGGTTTTGTGCCGTTATAAAACCCTCGATCCACCCGCCATAGAGCGCGACATCCGCCGTGCCCTTTTCCATGGCCTCAGTGAAGCTTTCACAAGTTTGAAGCCCGCCCCCCTTGATGCCGAACTTCCCGTTCGCATCTGCGGCATAAGCCATCGGGGCCGCAAGGCCGCATACGAATATGAGGGATACGAATGTACCCCTCATAGTGTTGCGTTCAAAGCGCATGCGCATAGATGCAATCAAGCTGCTTTTTGGCGACGACGCAGCGCACCACCACCAAGCAACATCGCCCCGATATAAAGCAGACCAGAGGCAGGCAAAGGAACGGGCGACACGCCACCGACATCTTCGGTGATCGGCGTGATGACAACCGAGAAATCTCCCATAACCTTATCAAAGGTCATGCCTACCGGAAACGCCAACGGGTTTGTTGGGTCCAGTGACAAAGATGTGTCGATGCCCGAAAGGGTAAGGAAATCAACGCCGCCGCCGCCAAAGGTATATGTTGCACCCGCGGCAAGAACGATGTCGCCCAAACCGAAGTTAATGGTGTAACCGTCGATGTCCGCAACCGTTGCCAATGATGGCGCTGTGATCGAAGTGATCAAAGACCCACCCGTGACATCATAGGTAAAGCCGACAGATACCGGCGGATCAACCCAGATCATGTCGCCGCCCTCTGCGATCTCTGCGGCGATGTCGATGGTGAAACCTCCAGCCTCATCAAAAACCGGCGTGCCATCTGCGGTCATGATCGGCAAAAGCGGGTCAAACTCGGTCGATCCGGTCGCAGGAACAGGCGCACCGGTATCCCCGCCCGAAGTGCTTGCAAGAAAGCTCGACAGGTAGACTGTTGTATCAACGATAGCATCGCCGGCGTCGGCCAGGATGATCGTGAAGTTGTTGACCTGCCCCGGAAGAACATCCACGTCAAAGCGCAAAACAGGGTTTCCACCGGGGGCAAGGATGCCGTCAAGCTCTGTTCCGGAAATGGCTGCCATGTTCGGGTGATCAATATTGACGGGCAAATGCGCGCCGCCGCCTTCCGCCGCAACTCCGGCCTGGTTCGCCCCGTTCACAAAAAGACCGAACCCGTCCGTTACACTTCCACCAACATATTCGGGATATTCTTCGGACCCGAAGGCACCAAAGAATGTAACCTTATTCACGTCAGCAGCTGTTTCGAAATCGATATTCAGTTGAACGACGTCAAAATGACGATCCATCCCCGTGATCGGTTGAAGCAAAGCTTCCTGACTTGCCGTAGCCCAATTTTCCCGCTCGGGGACAATATCGCCGGAATCGACAAGAGGCGGCGCGCCATCGCCACCAATGTCTACATCATCCCAAAGACCGCCGCCAACTTCATAGCTTGTGGTCGTATCCTCAAACCGGTTCGGGCCGGTTTGATAATCCCGCACGTTACCCGAAGAAAACACAATCCCGTCTTGAGGAAGGCCATAGGTGCCGATCACATTTCTATAAAGACCGGCCTGCCCTGCAAAACCAAAAAGCTCAGCGCTTGTGACCGAAACACCGGGCAGGTTGAGAAACAATGTTTCTGCAAGCAAACCGCCGTTTGATTCACTGGTGATTGTAAGTGCGAGCGTTGCGCTTGGCACCAGCATTGCAAATGACAAGATACCTACACGAAGCAGACTGGTCGTGGCAGTAGTCATGATAGGTTCCCCCATGAACCAGATTGCACGATAATTCGGGATTTAAATAAACCCCACATATTACCTTATTAACCAAGATTTAACCTGCCAGTAAACCAAAAATTGCCATACCTGCATCAAAACCGGCTGTGCTGGATAGTGCCGCCCTATTAACTTTTTAGAATTTATCTTACTGACGCGGCATTGGTCTGCTGGTGGAATAGGCGCCGAATAAACCGATGTATCGACCGTGCAAAAACTCCAGATTCCCAAAAGTCAGGGTGGGTATTTACCGAAAGACAGCGGCTGACGCCCCCCCCGCTATCCCAAAGCGCGCGTGATCAACACCCCGGCCCAAGCGGAAACCCCCGTCAGCGCGCCCCCCCACAACATATCGGTGGCGACTTGGTTCATCGACCAGTCGCGCAGGGTGGCGTAATTGGTAAACTCATAGGTGCCATAAGCCATCAGCCCCAAGAGCACACCACCAACCAACGCGGCCATCGGATCGCTCTTTTGTAATGCGGGGACCGACACGAACCACAGCACCCCCGCAACATAGGCAAGATAGAACACCATCGCAGGCACAGCGCGAAAGGGTTCGGCATAAAGATGGGCAATATGCCGATCAAACACCGGTTTGATCAACACGCGCAGTCCGATTGCATCAATCGCAAAAAAGATCACCGCGGTTACAGCATAGAGGATCATGATTTTCATGGCATTGCTCCTTGTTAGCGCACAAGACGGCGCATTAATGGCAGGGCGGCCCAATATGGCAAAGCGCGCAACAGCTTGAGCACGTAGGTCAGCCGCCGCGGGAAATGCACCTCAAACCGGCGGGATTTCAGACCCTTTATGATCGCGCGGGCAGCAGCCTCGGGCGTGACCATCGCGGGCATGTCAAAGTCGTTCGTTTTGGTCATGCGGGTATCGACAAAACCGGGGCAGATCAGGCGGACGTCGACACGCCCCGCCAGCTCGGCGCGCAGGGTTTCGGCAAGGTTGATGACACCGGCCTTGGTTGCCGAATAAACCTGCCCTTGCGGCAACCCGATATAGCCCGCAACAGAGCCGCAAAGCGCCAATTGCCCGCCTGCGCGCAACAAGGGCGGTGCGATCTGTGCGATGTGAAAGCTGCCGGTCAGGTTTACCGTGATGATCTTTGCCGCACGCTCCGGATCGGCATCGGCAATATTTCCCGGATCATAAAGGGCTGCCAAATGCACAATGCGGTCCAGCGGCCCGATCCCGGCCAGCTTTGCCGCCGCCGCCTCGATGCTGTGCCGATCGGCAACATCCAACGGTAGCGCGATGTGTTGGGGACCAAGGCTTGCCGCCAACGCGCCCAGCCGATCCGCCGAGCGTGCAGACAGGATCAGCCGCGCACCGCGCCCTGCCCATTCCTGTGCCAATGCCGCACCGATGCCGTCGCTGGCACCGATGATCCAGATAGTTTCACGCATGGGCCAGTTCCACCTGCACAACATCGGTTTGGCCAACCGCAAAACAGGCCGCGCTGGATTCAAGATAGAACCGCCAGTTGCGCATAAAACCCTCATCATAGCCCAGCTTTCGAATGCGCTGTGACTGGCTTTTCAAACGGTCTGCCCAGATCACGCAGGTTCTGGCATAGTCGCGCCCGAAGGCATGGCTCTCGCGCACCCGAAGGCCGGCTTTGCGGGCCTGCTCGGCGATGATCGAATCCGACAGGAGCATGCCACCCGGAAAGGTATAGTGACGGATATAATCGGAACCGCGGCGATAGGCGTCAAAACCCGCGTCCGGCACAGTTATGGCCTGCACCATCGCCACCCCGTTTTCGGCCAGTCGCGCCTTGAGCGTGGCGAAATAGGTGGGCCAGTAACGTTCCCCGACCGCCTCAACCATCTCGATTGACACAATATTGTCAAACCGCCCGCTGCTTTCGCGGTAATCTTGCAACCGGATATCCGCGCGCCCGTCCAGCAAGGCCGAGGCATATCCCTTTTGGCTGGGGGAAATGCTTAGCCCCGTCACGTGACGCCCGCTGTCGGCCGCACGCGCGGCAAATCCACCCCAACCGCAACCGATTTCCAGAACACGCTCTCCGCCGGAAAGGCGATCCAGAATACGGTCATACTTGCGGTTCTGACCACGGGATAGATCATCGTCGCCAGTTGTGAAAATCGCAGATGAATAGGTCATGCTGTCATCCAGCCAAAGTTGGTAAAACTCATTACCCACATCGTAATGCGCCCGGATATTACGCGCCGATCCCCGCAACGTATTGGCCCGCATCAGCCGGTTTATCAGCCGGAATTTCAAACCGTTCCAGACGTTGGCATTATCGTATTCCTGAAAAAGATCGAGGTTCAGCAGGCCTACCTTTATCAAATCCTCAACCGAGGGCGTATCCCAAAGACCCGCGACATAGGTTTCCCCCATGCCAATATTGCCACGGGCCACAATCGCCTGCACTGCGGCCAGATCGTGTATCTGCATCTCGGCTGCCGGATCGCCCGCACCGAAGTCATGGGTGGACCCGTCCGGCAGGCGCAGCCGCAGGCTTCCCTGACGAATGCGGCCACAGGTTTCCAACAGTTTGTTTTTCAAGCGGTTGTCGAGAAACGACATCAGGTAATCTCCGAATTCGGGGGGGTGGGATGGGCGCGGTATCTGGCACCCTTCAGTTTCAGGCGCAGCGCTTGCCAGTAAATCAAGGTCATGGTCCGCAATGCGCCCAACGGGCGACGGATGCCTGCCCTGAGTAAGCCCGCATTGGTCATCGGTTGGCGCGGCCCTGACAGCACCGCAAGCACGCCCTCGGGGCCATTGCGGTGCAGAATGCGGATGGTGATCTGCGCAGGGGTTATGTCAAAGCCGAACGCATAGGTTCCCGCCACATCCTGAAAGGGGGACACATGCAGCGATTTGGGCGTCGTGATGCGTGTATCTTTGGTGATCGGGCCGAAATCCGGGCTGTGGCACAGGTAGGAATGGCGATCGCCGAAGGGGGTCGAAACCTCGGCAATTGCGGCGATAAGGGTGTCATCCTCCATCACCAGCCAAAAGCTGACGGGGTTAAAGACATAGCCCAGAAAGCGCGGCTGGGTCAGCAAAAGCAAATGCACCTTGCGCGCCCCAAGCCCCCTTGCGGCCAAAACGTCGCGCGCCCAAGTTGGGCCGCGCCCTTGGCCCAATGGCCCGCCATGATCGCAATCATGAACTGCCATCAGATTGAACCTGTTGCGTGAGAACAAGGCTGCCCCAGCGCCCCCTTCTTCGGGATCAATCAGCACATAATCGACACCATAGCGAAAACCGTGGCTGATCTTGCCCAGCCGCTTATGGGTCGTAATGCCCGCGATATGCTCCGCTTGATGCGTCATGCGTGTTGTCGCTGCATCAGCCGGTTGATACGGGCGGCACTGGCAAAGCCGTCTTCGTGGAAGCCGTGCCGCAACCACGCCCCTGCGAACCATGTATTGTTCTGCCCCTGCAGTTGCGCGATTTGCTCTTGTGCCGTCAGCGCGGCGGCATCAAATACCGGGTGACGAAACACGGTTTGATCATAGATCAGATGCTCTGGTATCGCGCGGGCGGGATTGAGCGTGACAAAAAGCGGATCATCCTCGGGGATATTTTGCAGGCGGTTCATCCAGTAGGTCACGCCTATTGCCGTCTCTGGTCCAGTGGTATCGGCATTATAGACCCAGCTGGACCAGACCGCCTTACGCTTTGGCATTTGGGCGGTATCGCGGTGCAAAACCATTACGTTATCTTGAAAGCGAACCGCAGAAAGCGCAGCACGCTCTTCTCCCGTTGGCTGCGCGAGCAGGCGCAAGGCTTGATCCGCATGGCAGGCAAAGATTACATGATCAAAGGTTGCGGCCCCCTGCTCACCACTGGTCACGGTACTTTGCGATCCGTTTCGGCTGACGGATTGCACCGGCGTGCCTGTGTGTATCGTCACGCCCTGCCTGCGCAGATGATCCTCTAGCCGGGTTACATATTGTGTGCTGCCACCATCGACGGTCCACCACTGATGCTGCGCTGTCGCGCTTAGCAAGGCGTGGTTGCGGAAGAACTGGATGATGGCGCGGGCGGGAAAGCTTCGGATTTGCGCAGGCGGCGTTGACCAGATCGCCCCGCAAAGCGGCATCAGGTAATAGTCCTGAAACCAACGGCCCAAGCGCATTTCATCCATCAAGGCGCCGATGGTCATGTCTCTGCCGCGCTCTACTGCTTCGGCGCCGGTGTTGAAGCGGTGGATGTCGCGCAGCATACGCCAAAAACCGGGGCGCAGCATATTGCGCCGCTGCGCCATCAAGGACCGCAGGTTGCGCAACGCATATTCGATCTGCCCGTCATTGACCGAGATGCCAAAGCTCATATCGCTTTTGATAACAGGCACATCAAGCGCCTGAAACATGCGTGTCAGATGCGGATAATTGGCGTAGTTGAAAACGATAAACCCCGTATCAACCGGCTGATCACCGTTCTTTCCGGCCATAACGGTGCGGGCATGTCCGCCAAGGCGGGGGGCGGCCTCATACACCGTGACATTGTGGTTGGGCGCCATCAAATAGGCGGCAGCCAGCCCCGAAATACCACCGCCAATAATGGCAATACGTTGCGGGCAGAAGGGGGCGGCATCAAAAGACATATTCAATCCGGCTGTTGTTTCAGAAAGATTACGGGCGGACAGCGCAACCGGATCAAAAATGATCCAGAAACCCTGCGCTTGCGTAGAATTATCAAGTTTCCAGCGCCGCGTACCGAAAGAAATGCGGTGGGATGTCCAAAGTCACTCACACCACATCAAAGAAGGCCGCCATGTCCGACAGCCCTGAAATCACTGCTAACGGCCCGATAGAAACCGACGGCACCACGATAAGGCATGCGCTTGTACTGGGCAGCTCGGGGGGCATCGGGGCGGCTATGGTCCGCACATTGGAACAGCGCGGGGTTCATGTCACCGGCCTGTCACGGCGCGACGACGGGTTGGATGTGACAGATGAAGCCTCGATCCGTCAGGCATTCGGCCGGTTGCAGGGAAGACGCTTTGATCTGGTGCTTAACGCGACAGGCGGATTGATCCTGAACGGCGTGTCGCCGGAAAAGACAATCAGCGCAATCGATCCGCAAAACATGGCGGCCCATTTTGCCTTGAATGCAACGGCCGTCGCACTGCTTATAAAACATAGCACTGCCCTTATGGCACCGGGGCGCGCGGTTTTTGCCTCTCTCTCGGCCCGGCTGGCCTCTGTCGGGGACAACCGGCTGGGGGGATGGATCAGCTACCGCGCGGCGAAAACGGCACAGAACCAGATCATTCATACCGCCGCGATCGAACTGGCCCGCACCCGTCCGGGGGCAATCGTGGTGGCGCTCCACCCCGGCACGGTTGCGACATCCCTCACCGCGCCATTTCGGGCCGCCGCGCAGACAGACACAACCGCAACGGCCGCCGCCCGTTTGCTCCGCGTGATAGAAGCGCTTGGCCCAGGCGATAGCGGCGGCTTTATAGACCAGCACGGTAAAACCATCCCCTGGTGAGATGGGCTTACCGCCACGGGGCCGCTTTCACCCTAATGGCACCCCGCCCTTCCGCCAGATACCGAAGGCGGCACAGCACGACAAAACCGCGGTTAAGGCGATCACCACGACAAACGCCTCATCAAAGGCCCCTCGCGCCAATGCTGTCAGATGCACGGCGGCTGCGGGTTCCAGCCGCTCAGCAACCAGCAGGGCTTCATCAATGCCGTCGGATACCGTGGCTGACAGGCCATCGGGGATAATCATGGCACGCGTGTAAAGCGCCGACATCAGGCTGCCAAGGACCGCGATGCCAAGCGCGCCCCCAAGCTCAAACGACACTTCCTCGATCGAGGCGGCCATGCCGGTGCGATCCTCGGGTGCGGACATCATAATGGTGCTGGAGGCTGCCGTCATCGTAGCACCAAGCCCGAACCCCATCACCGCCAGAAATGACAGCCAAAGCCATGATGGCCCTTGGTATGTCGAAAGATAGGCCATCAGTGCCACCCCGGTCACCGCCATTGCCGCGGTTAGCACCCGCCTTGCCCCTTGACGCGGCAGCACAAGGCCGGTCAACGGTCCGGCCAGAAAGGCGGCCATTGGAATCGGCAAAATCATCACCCCGGCCTGCAACGGCGACAGCCCCAGCACGAGCTGCAATCGCTGGCTGAACACAAGCTCCACCCCGATAAGGACCGCCGCCGCCACCATCGAGGCAATCACCCCGGATGAGAATTGGGCGTTTTTGAACAGCGAAAAGTCGATCAGCGGGCTTACACTTGCCCTCTGCCTGCGCACAAAAGCCAACATGGCAACCATGCCGATCACAAAAACGATGCCCGCGATTTGCCATGACGGCTCTCGTTTGCTTGCTTCTTTGATGGCGTAAACCATCCCGATTAACCCGACCATCACCTGCGCCGAGCCGATCAAATCAAAGGGATGTGCCTGCGCCGGACGTTTGTTGACCAAAACCAACGCACCCGCCGCCAACGAAAGAAGGACAATCGGCACATTGATCAAAAACACAGATCCCCACCAGAACCATTCAAGCAGTAACCCGCCCACCACAGGGCCAAACGCGGCCCCGCCCGAGGCAACGGCAGCCCAGATCCCGATGGCAAAGGCACGCTCTTTCTCATCCGTGAAGGTCAGACGGATCAACGACAATGTCGCGGGCATCATCATCGCCGCCCCGACCGCCAGCATCACCCGCGCGGCAATAAGCATGGAAGGTGCCGGAGAAAAGGCCGCCGCCAAAGAGGCAATCCCGAACACCACAAGACCCGACAGGAACATGTGCTTGTGCCCGAACCTGTCGCCCAGCCCACCCAAACCCGGCAACAGCCCGGCCACCACCAGCGGATAGGCGTTCACGATCCACAGCTTTTCGGTGGCTGTGGCGGCCAGATCATGCGTAAGCCGTGGCAGCGCGGTGTATAGAACCGTCATGTCAATAACGATCAGGAAAAGCGCGCTCGACACAATTGCCAGAATAAGCCAACGGTTGCGGGGGGACATGGTTATAATCCTTGGAACGTTGAGATACGGTTTGTGTATCCGAGGCCTGGGATATAAATACGTTCGTATTGAAATGAAAGAGGGAAAATGGCGGGACGACCACGCAGCATTGACCGGAACAAAGTGCTCGACGCCGCCGAGGATCTGGTGGTGACGGCGGGTGCGGGTGCGCTTAGCTTTGAGGCTGTCGCAAAAGCTGCCGGAATTACCAAGGGCGGCGTGCAATATGCATTCGGAACGCGCGACAACCTGATCCGCGCGATGATCGCCCGCTGGGGAGGGGGCTTTGACGCCGAAGTTGCGGCGCGAACCGGCCCCGACCCCGCGCCAGCCGCGCTTATCCAAGGGCATCTGGCCACAACACGGGATGCGGATGCAACAGACCACTCGCGCTCTGCCGCTATGATGACCGCCCTGTTGCAGCACCCTGACCAGCTGTCAGACACACGGCAATGGTACAACGCCCGTCTTGCCGGGCTTGATCTGGAAAAGCGCGAAGACCGCCGCCTGGCGCTGGCCTTTTTGGCCGGTGAGGGTGCTTTTCTGCTCAAAGCGCTCGGGCTGATTGACCTTGCGCCGGCGCAGTGGAATGCGCTGTTCGACGACATGCTGACCGAGGCCGCCTCCGAAAGCTAGACCACCCGCCGCGTCACAGATAGGGACGCAGCATGCCGATTGAAACGATTGCGACGAGCAATCCAGCGGTGATCTGGGCAATGGGCAAAAACAGCGCGCCCCCACCCCGTCGTGTGCCAAGCGCCGAGAGAATGACGCGCGCCCCGACCCCCGATCCGACAACCGTCATATTGAATGCGGCCGTCCCCAAGCCCATCGCAAATGTCGCAAGGATACCCGCAGGCAGGATCTGCAAACGCCAAGCAATCACGAGCAAAAACAACGCGCCCGTGCAGGGGCGGATCGCAATACTGGCAATCAGGGCCAGCATCTCTCGCCATGTCATCGCTTGGTCGACCTCTTGCATGGAGGGGCCGTGCTTGTGACCGCAAGAACACCCCTCTGGCCCGTGATCGTGTTCGACGTACGCTACCCCCCAAACCGCTCGCGCCCCGCGCACCGCAAGCAGCGCCCCGATCAGCCCGATGATGCCATAGCTGATCGGGGCCAGCAGACGCTCTGTGATGTCAATGAGGGATGCACTGGTCAACGAGACAAGCTGAATGCCCCCCGTCACAAGCAACACCGCCGCAAGCGATTGAGCAAGGCTGGAAACAAGGGTCAGGAACGCCATCCGCCAAATAGTTGCGCGGCTGGAAACAGCGGCCGCCCCAAGCAAAAACTTGCCATGCCCCGGCCCGATTGCATGCACAAACCCATAGCCAAAAGTCAGCCCGCAAAGCGTGAGCAACGCCGCCGCATCGCCTGCGCGTATGGCACGAAGGCTGACCGCCATCGCGTTCTGAAAATCCCGCTGCATCTGCGCTGCCCAACGCATAACGGCAGTGAAATCAAAGACCTGCATCAACAGGACGGCGAGAACCAACGCGCCTGCAAGCACCAAAGCAAGATGGATCAATCGCATTGCAATAGGATTTCCTCGGAAAACAACGCGCCAACATTCGGATCGTCCGGGATTTCTTCTTGTGACAACGCCGCAAGCTGGTTTTGTAACGCAGAGGATTTTTCATCTGGCGTGAAACCCATGACCTGAACCGCGCACCCTGCCGGTCCACCGGAAAGCGTCCCCGCCTCTGCGATAGAATAGGCATAGTAGTAAATCGGATCGTAAATTTTAAGCGAGGCCGATTTTCCCGACATATTAACAGCGTTTTCAAGCAGCAACTCAAAGCCCACGCCAATCCGGTCGTCATTCATCTGCGCCGAGGCATTTTTCGGGCGTGAGAGTTTTTGTTTCTGACCGTCAATCCAAAGATAGGTGTCGCCCTCATAATCCGGCGCCCAATCCGTCTCACCCTGCTTGATCGTTTCCAGATCACCGCCATCCAGCTTGCCATCGCCATCTTTATCAAGGCTAAGCGTGTCGTAAAGCAGCAAGGTCGTGAAGGCATCATAAAGCCAGTATATCCGCACCCCTACGAGACGCCCATCTTTTGCAAAGATGAACGCCCCTTTGGCATCCACAAAAACATGCGGATGTGCAGCGGCTGAATTGACCGATAGGGCGAGGATCAGGGCAGATATAAAATGGCGCATATCCGTGACGTATCTCGACAATAGGGGTGACACAATCCGCGTCACCCTGCATGTGCTGATTTCAGCCAACTCAATGCTCTGCCGCCGCGGGATGGGCCTCGCCCCAGACACGGCGCACATCCCGGCTCAGGCGTTTGCGTTCGATCCGTGACAGCGCCCGTTGCGCCTCGGCCACATCCCCGCGTGAGGCCCGCAACGACTGTTCCCAGAACCGCAGCGCGGATTGCGCCGACCACGGCAAAACCGCCTGCGCCAGCCAACAGCGCAGCGCAGGCGGGAGCCGGTCATAATCCTGCATCGGATTGGTGTTCCGGGACCGGGGCCGAAGGGTGCTTCGTGTGTTGGTTCCCTTGCCGCGCTGTGACATCAGGCCGCCTGCGGTGCGTGGCGCCAAGCCGGAAAGGGATCGGGCAACTCCGCCCATTGATCCGGCACAAACGCGTCCCCATCGGCGATCAGCGCCCCGTCCAATGCCGCGGTGATCGCCGCCTTATCCATGTCGGCGCCGATAAACACCAACTCCTGCCGCCGGTCGCCATAAGGCTCTTGCCAGTTTTTGTTCAGGTAATCGATCGCCTGCTGATGGTCTGGCCAACGCTCTTTCGGGACGGTCGCCCACCACATGCCCATCGGTTTGATGCTGCTCAACGCACCCGCAAGTGAAAATTCGGCCAGCCAGTCCGGCCGGGTCGCAACCCAGAAGTGGCCCTTGGCGCGGATCACCCCCGGAAGCGCCCCGCACAGCACATCATGGACCTTTTGCGGATGGAACGGACGCCGCGCCCGATAGACAAAAGAGGAAACCCCGTATTCCTCTGTTTCCGGGACGTGATCGGCAAAACCGTAAAGCTCTTTGGCCCACATCGGATGCAGATGCGCCTTGTCAAAATCGAACAACCCCGTGTCAAAGATCCGGTCCTGCGGCACCTGCCCGTAATCGGTTTCGATGATCTGGGCATCGGGGTTGAGCGATGTGATGATTTTACGTGCCGCGTCCAGCCGCTCGGCCCCCGCATCGCTGACCTTGTTCAAGATGACCACATCGGCAAATTCAATCTGATCGACCAAAAGATCAACCAAAGAGCGGTCATCCCCCTCCCCCAGGCTTTCACCCCGATCACGGATGAAATCATGGCTGGCATAATCCGCAAGCAGGTTGACCGTATCGACGACCGTCACCATCGTATCCAGCCGCGCAACGTCAGACAGGCTCTCTCCGAACTCATCCCGAAAATCGAATGTGGCCGCGACGGGCAACGGCTCTGACACACCCGTAGATTCGATCAACAGATAATCAAAGCGCCCTTCATCCGCTAGGCGCCGCACCTCTACCAGCAGATCATCGCGAAGGGTGCAGCAAATGCAACCGTTGGTCATCTCGACCAGCTTTTCTTCGGCATGGCTTAAATTGGCACCGCCGTCGCGGATGATGTCGGCGTCGATGTTCACCTCCGACATGTCATTCACGATGACCGCAACCTTCCGTCCTTCGCGGTTGTTAAGCACATCACTCAGAAGCGTGGTTTTCCCCGCCCCGAGAAACCCTGAAACGACGGTAACGGGCAGGCGCACATCCTTGGCTGGCATCATTCTCTCCACATTATGTTATATCATTACATATATATGGAGGGCGTGGTTTCCGCAAGCCGGTTTTCGAAACCCAACATTGCCCTAGCCCGCGACATCTTTCATGCCGCTTCGCAGTTGCAAAGACACACCTCTTGCTTACAAGTGCGGTTACGGACGCCAACCAATGCGCAACATTGGTTTACAATTCAAATGAGACAAAATGTCGATCAGGATAGCACGGGCCTCATCGCCATTGCCGCCCACGGCAGGTCACCTCAACCTATTCTGGAAGCAGCATAAATGGATCTACACTTTGTTTTGCTTTTGGGCCTCGGCGCAATGGCCGGCGGTTTCATCAACGGGTTGGCCGGCTTTGGGACGGCCCTCCTTACACTAGGCATTTGGTTGCAGATCATGCCCCCGCAACAGGCCGTGGCTATTATCGTCATAGTGGCCGCGATCAGCGGAATTCAGGGCGTCTGGATCGTACGCGAGGATCTAAAGGCCAATCCCAAAAGGTTGATGATTTTCCTGCTGCCGGCGATTTTGGGCGTCCCGCTCGGCATTGAGTTGCTGTCCTCGATCGACGCAGGGGTGTTGAAAATCGGCGTTGCGGCATTCTTGCTGCTCTACGGCAGTTTTTTTATCGTCCGGCGCAATCTGCCAAGCTTTGAACGCCCGACACCGGTGATAGACGCCGCAATCGGCTTTCTCAGCGGCGTCCTTGGCGGGGCAGCCTCCTTGTCGGGGGCATTGCCGACGATGTGGTGCGCCATGCGGCCTTGGACAAAACAGGAAACACGCGCTGTTCTACAGCCCTTTAACGTGGTTATTTTGCTGCTGACGGCCGTTTTTCTGGCGTGGCGCGGGGCGTACACGCGTGAAACATTGCTGATCCTCACCGTTGCATTGCCCATCACAATGGTCGCTGCGCAGATCGGGATTTTTGTGTTCCACAGGCTGACTGACGTGCAATTTCGCAGACTTCTGATCGCCTTGATGTTCTTGTCAGGGATCTTGCTATCACTGCGCGAACTACTGTGACCCCGCATTGAAGAACGAAGCCGAGCTCAGGATCTTGTGTTAATCGTATCGGCCAATGGTCGTATTTGAACGGCATAGGCCTGCGGTCCCGAATGAAGGTCCTGCTTGCTTCCCCCGGCGTCAGTAACTTCGGTCAGTCAATCCCCTCAAAACCCCCTTTTCCTCCAGCGTCCAATCTGTCTGCTGCCGTTTTACAAACAGTAGCCTACCTGCTCGCGATATATCTCGACCATCTGCAGGGGAATTGAGGCGGAGAGAGGGAGCCTTAGCGGGTGTGGTGTTGCGAATACCGAAATCATTGCACACATAAAGACGGCCAGTTGCGACGTTAAATCGGAAGCTCAAATGGAACCGCGAGGTTAGATACCTCAGCAATCTGCTTGTCAGTCCCTGCGCTACGGTCTTTAACGGGCGGTGCAACGACACCCGCGCGGCTCTCTGTCTGCGCAGGCCAGTGCCAAAGAGGATATCACATTGCTTTTTTTCACCATCTGGCCCCTTTTTGCGCTGATATGCCTTGGATACATCCTTGCCCGGCGGGGCTTTCCTGATCCCGGCTTCTGGGCGGCTGCCGAACGGATCAACTATTTCGTGCTCTTCCCGGCCCTTCTGCTTGGCAGTCTGGCCGAGGCCCCCGTCCGCGACCCTTTGATGCTGCGTTTGGGCGGTGCCGCCGTGGCAATCATTCTATTCGCGGCACTCGCCCTGGCCTTGGCCCGCCGCGCCCATCCCATGCCCGCGGCGCGCTTCGGCCCGGTGTTGCAAGGCACTGTGCGCTTCAACACCTATCTGGGGCTGGCGATCCTGGCGACCCTAGCCGGACCCGTGGGGATCGAGCGGGCAGCGCTTTACCTTGCCATCGCCGTTCCCTTGGTCAATGTCTTGTCGATCATGGCGCTGACCGAGGCCGGTCAGGCCCGCACTCTGCTCGTTCTGCTTCGCACCATGGCGCGCAACCCGCTGATCCTGGCTTGTCTGGGGGGCATCGCGCTGGCGCTTACCGGATGGGGGCTGCCCTTCGGAACAGAACGTCTCCTTGATCTTCTGGCGCAAGCGAGCCTGCCGCTTGGCCTGCTCTGCGTGGGGGCGGCCCTGCAACCTGCGGCCCTGCTTCGTGACGGATTGACACTGGCCGCAACCGGCACCCTGCGCCTACTACTGATGCCCCTGCTTGCCGCGCTCATCGCGCGCGCCGTCGGCCTTAGCGGGGTCGAGGCGCTGGTGCTGATCGTCTTCTCGGCTATTCCCACGGCCCCCACTTCCTATGTGTTGACCCAGCAACTGAACGGTGACGGTACGCTAATGGCAGGCATTGTCACCTCCCAGACCATCGCAGCCATCGCTACAATCCCACTGGCCCTTTGGGTCCTCGGTGCTTGACGCCACCCGGCATCTTAGAACTCCCGCTGGTGTGCACTGGTTGCCGCCGGGCATCAAATGATGCGGCACTGACACAGCCTCCGAGGCGATTTGGTCTTGTCACGCTTACGTTCCGGCCTCTCAACTCATTTAGGCAGCCTTTCGTTCGAAGGCCAAGGGGCTTTTGCCAGGCCAAGCTCCACCAGCTGTGGATGCAGGGGCAGGTCGCGCCTGGCCGTAAGCGACTTGAGCCCGCGATTGGCGTTCGGCGCGATGATCAGGGCGGGCAGGCCGTCGATCGCGGTGATCTCGGCGGCTTTCAGCGCCGCGATTTCCTCGCGCCTTGCGCCGGTCAGCGCGGCGGTCAACGGCACCCAATAGAGCCCGTTTTGGACCAGCTGCAATCCCGGCTCCTGCCAGTGGATTTTGTCCTTCCAGCCATGCCAGACCGGATGGGCGAAGAGCTTTTGCACATCATCGGCGGTAAAGGCGGGCCGTTCGTCGCGCTCGCGCAGCGCGCCGAGGTCCAGATTGCCGACGGATGGCAGCCCCTCAGCCCGCGCCTTGGTAAACAGCTGACCCCGCTCGCTGGGTGATCGAGGCGGATGAGGCGCGCAGTCTTTTGGCGGCGGGGGCGCTTCTCCTGGATACGCGGTCCGAGAGGCAGCGCAGAGACCTGCCGTTGGCCGGATCGGTCCCGGTCACATGGCAGCAATTCTCAAACCCCGACATGCCGAACATGGGCCATCTTTTGATGGACGACGCGATGTTGACGCAAATGCTGCGCGAGATTGGTGTTTCAGCAGCACTTCCCGTGGTCGTCGTCGCGGATCCCGCCAAAAGCTGGGGAGAAGACGGGCGCATCGTCTGGACACTGCGCAGCTTGGGGCATGCGCAGGCCTTTCTTGTGAATGGCGGTGTTGCGGCGCTGCTGGCGGACGGAGGACCTTCAATCACCGAGGCCGAGGTGCCTGGTGATTTCACAGTCGCCCGCATCACCGATTTTGAGATTGGAAAGGAAGAATTGGCAGGTTTGATTGGACAGCCCGACGTCATCATTATCGACACGCGCGAGCAGCGCGAATACGAGGGTGCTACACCCTATGGGGAATCCCGCGGGGGACATCTGCCGGGCGCGAAACATGTATACTTTATGGATCTTGTCGGGGCCGACGGCCGAATTGTGGAGGGCGCAACACTGCAAGCCCGCCTTGCCGACCTCGGCATCACCGGCAAGACACAAGTGGTGTCCTATTGCACAGCAGGCATCCGGTCGGGATTTGTGACAGCCGTCTTGAAGACCGCCGGAGTGAACGCGCGCAATTACGCAGGTTCCATGTGGGAATGGGCATCTGAGGATGCCATACAATTCTGCCTGTCGATCAAAGTGTTGTTCAAGCTGCCGCTCAGGCAGACCGCCGGGATGGTGGCGAGCCTACTGCGGCTGGCGGGCCTGGACTGGCCCGTGCCGGACTTTTCCACCCTATGCCGCAGGCAGAAGACCCTGGCCGTTCAGATCCCTTAACCGGACAGATTAAAGCAATTGATGATCGTCTTGCACATATCGAAAGCCGGATCGAGGATCTTCATGATGCCGAGATACAGCGCGATTTTGTCACTCTACGAGCGGTGTGCAAACAAATTGACGACGCTTGGAGTATTGCGAATCCATTGCCAGAATGGTCAGCCGCCGCAGGCGCCCTCTACCAGCTAGAAGCGCGGTTCTTTGATCGCGCGCGGCAAGCACAAAACGCACCCGATTTTGCCGTTGATCGGTTTGAAAGTTTTATTGATGCGGCTTTATTAGCCTCAGCCGCCCTCGTCTCCGTACGAACGGCAATGGATGATTTGAACGCCGCACAGATTGCTGCCGCTGACACTGTAGCCAATCTGAATTCGCTAACCAATCGCATTGGAATTCTAGAGCTTTTAGAGACACGCATGCGCAATGACATGGCACTAACATTGGCTGGAAGGATCGACGCGCTGGCACGACATCGCGTCGAGTCATTTGCGCATGTCGCACTTTTCAGAGCGCGCGAAGACCAGGTTGGCTCGGCGTCACACACAATTTCTTACCTCAATCGCTGTGGTTATTCTGGCCGCGCTTATCTCGAGAAACTGCGCGATAACAAGCAATCACCCATCGCGATCATGGAATACGAACAGACCTGAAACAGTGAGGCGGTTGGGGTAATCCCCCCCGAAAGTAAGGGGCTGCGGAAGTAGAATTTTCTCGGCAAGATGAACGAGGAGATTTTGAATGAAAATGACCAGATATAGCGAACCCCAGATCCTTGCGATCCTGCGCCAAGCCGAAGGTGGTGTGCCGGTGGCCGAGCTTTGCCGTGAACATGGCATGAGCAATGCGTCGTTTTACAAATGGCGTGCGAAGTATGGTGGCATGGATGCATCCATGGTCAGCCAGATGAAAGCCATGGAGGAAGAGAACCGCAGGCTGAAGCGGATGTATGCAGATCTGAGCATGCAGGCGGACTTATTGAAGGAAGCCCTCGGAAAAAAGTAACGGGGCCATCTCAGCGCCGCGAGATGGCCGAAACGGCGGTAGAGCGACGGGGCGTCAGCATCGCGCTGGCGTGCCGGGCCTTCGAGGTCAGCGAGACCTGCTATCGTTACAGCCCGAAGCTGAAAGACGAGAACGAGGTGATCGCCGATCTGCTGACAGGGCTGACGGATGCGCGCAAGACTTGGGGATTTGGCCTGTGTTTCCTGCATTTGCGCAACGTGAAGGGGCATCCGTGGAACCACAAGCGGGTCTACCGGATCTACTGTGAGCTGGAACTGAACCTGCGCATCAAGCCGCGCAAGCGGCTGAAACGGGAGAAGCCTGACGTTCTGGCGGTCCCGAACAGACCGAATGTGACCTGGTCCATGGACTTCATGGCGGATCGCCTCGGCGACGGCAGGGCTTTTCGGCTTTTGAATGTGTTGGACGACTTCAACCGCGAAGGGCTGGGGATCGAGGTTGATTTCTCGCTCCCTGCCGAACGGGTCATCCGCAGCCTTGATCGCATTATCGAATGGCGCGGAAAACCGGGCACGATCAGGGTCGACAATGGGCCGGAATATATCAGCGAAACACTGAGAAAATGGGCTGAGAAACATAGTGTTACGATCCAGCACATCCAACCCGGACAGCCCCAGCAGAACGCCTATGTCGAGCGCTACAACCGGACGGTTCGGCATGAATGGCTGGATCAATACATCATCGAAAGCATCGAGGAGGCTCAGGATCAGGCCACACAATGGCTCTGGACATATAACAACGACCGCCCGAACATGGGCATCGGCGGCATCACACCCGCTATGAAACTGAAAATGGCCGCGTAAGTTCTACAGATGCACCCCGTTAAAAAGGGGGCGATTACCCCACGGCTGAACGTCTCGAAAAACTTAATCAATGAAGCGGTGCCGCATCTTCAAATCATCGATGATGCCCTCTGGCACCGCGTTAAAGCCCGTCAAACCGCCATTCGGGAAGAGATGAACCCGGCTGGGATCAAAGACGGCCACACGCGGCCCGAGAAGGCACGGCGGCCCAACTATCTGTTTTCTGGCCTTCTGACATGTGACTGTTGCGGTGCCAGCTATACGCTGATCAACAAAACCCGCTACGGCTGCGCCGGTGCGCGCAACAAGGGCGAGGCGGTTTGCACGAACCGCGCCACTATCCTGCGCGATGTGGTTGAAGAGCGCGTGCTCAACGGGCTGCGCGACAGCTTGCTGCAGCCAGACCTCATCGCAACCTTCATTGAGGAATATCGTCGGGCCTTCAACGCAGAGGCCGCAAGCGCGAATGCCGACCGAGATAAGGCGCGCCGCGAGCTGAACCAGATCGACAAGAAGATCGCAGGCATTATGGCAGCGATTGAGGATGGCATGTATCAGCCGAGCATGAAGGACCGAATGGCCGCCTTAGACGCCGAGAAGCAGGCACTGACCAAACTTCTTGAGGAAAGCCCCGAGCCCCCTGCCCTGCGGCTGCACCCGAGCCTTTCGGATCTCTACCGCAGCAAGATCCGCAACTTGTCGTCTGCGCTGCAAGATCCAGGCCTGAAGATGGAGGCCACCGAGGCCCTACGCGGGCTGATTTCGGAGGTGCGGATGATGCCTGACGCGGATGCGCTGAACGGGCATCATATTGAACTTGCGGGGGAATTGGCGGGGATTTTGTCTTTAGGGGAGGCAGATACGACAAAGCCCGCAAGGTTTGCGGGCTTTAGGTCGGAAACGATGGTTGCGGGGGTAGGATTTGAACCTACGACCTTCAGGTTATGAGCCTGACGAGCTACCGGGCTGCTCCACCCCGCGACGGTTGGGCGCTTTGTTGGGCCCTATAGTGCCCCTTGTGTAGGATTGGGGTCATTTTTGTCATCGTTATGAGAGATACGTTTCTTACTAGGTTTGGCGGTGACCTACTCTCCCACGTCTTAAGACGCAGTACCATTGGCGCGGCGGCACTTAACTGCCGAGTTCGGGAAGGGATCGGGTGTTTTGCTCGCGCTATGACCACCAAACCGAGAAAGAAACGTTTTCCTGAGGTATTCAGGAAGTAACAACATCAGTGATAAAGCTATGCGGCTTTATCATTGTTCCATGTTCTTACACTGCCGTCACTTTGTGACGTAGTGATGTTTGCTTTTGACTTTATTTCCGAATGCTTGGTTCATATGAACCTTGCTTTTTCTGGATCAAATCAAGCCTATCGAGCAATTAGTACCAGTCAACTGAATGCATTGCTGCACTTACATCTCTGGCCTATCGACGTGGTGGTCTTCCACGGCTCTCAAGGGAGATCTTGTTTTGAAGGGGGCTTCCCGCTTAGATGCCTTCAGCGGTTATCCTGTCCGTTCATAGCTACCCAGCACTACCATTGGCATGATAACTGGTCCACCAGTGGAACGTTCACCCCGGTCCTCTCGTACTAGGGGCAACTCTTCTCAAATCTCCTACACCCACGGCAGATAGGGACCGAACTGTCTCACGACGTTCTAAACCCAGCTCACGTACCTCTTTAAACGGCGAACAGCCGTACCCTTGGGACCTGCTCCAGCCCCAGGATGAGATGAGCCGACATCGAGGTGCCAAACGATGCCGTCGATATGGACTCTTGGGCATCATCAGCCTGTTATCCCCAGCGTACCTTTTATCCGTTGAGCGATGGCCCTTCCACTCGGGACCACCGGATCACTATGACCGACTTTCGTCTCTGCTCGACTTGTCAGTCTTGCAGTCAGGCTGGCTTCTGCCATTGCACTCAACGAGCGATTTCCGACCGCTCTGAGCCAACCTTCGCGCGCCTCCGTTACACTTTAGGAGGCGACCGCCCCAGTCAAACTACCCACCACGCAGGGTCCCGGATCCGGATAACGGACCGCGGTTAGACATCAAGAGTAAGAAGGGTGGTATCTCAAGGGAGGCTCCACGAGAACTAGCGTTCCCGCTTCAATGCCTACCACCTATCCTGCACATCTCAATCCTGATGCCAGTGCGAAGCTATAGTAAAGGTGCATGGGGTCTTTCCGTCTAACCGCGGGAAGTGTGCATCTTGACACACAGTTCAATTTCGCTGAGTCCACATCAGAGACAGCGGGGAGATCGTTACGCCATTCGTGCAGGTCGGAACTTACCCGACAAGGAATTTCGCTACCTTAGGACCGTTATAGTTACGGCCGCCGTTTACTGGGGCTTCAATTCAGAGCTTGCACCCCTCCTTTTAACCTTCCAGCACCGGGCAGGCGTCAGACCCTATACGTCGTCTTACGACTTCGCAGAGCCCTGTGTTTTAAGTAAACAGTCGCCACCCCCTAGTTTGTGCCCCCCACCTCTAGTTGCCTAAAAGTGGGGCCTCCTTCTCGCGAACTTACGGAGGCATTTTGCCGAGTTCCTTTGATGTGGTTCTCTCAAGCGCCTTGGTATTCTCTACCTGTCCACCTGTGTCGGTTTAGGGTACGGTCTTATAGAGGGGCTATTTCCAGGGACCACTCAGCAGCCTACCCAATCCGATAAGGGTAAACTACCTCTGCAATCCGTCACCACCTCACGGCCCAGGAATATTAACCTGGTTCCCATCGACTACGCCTTTCGGCCTCGCCTTAGGGGCCGGCTTACCCTGCTCAGATTAGCTTTAAGCAGGAACCCTTGGACTTTCGGCGAGAGGGTCTCTCACCCTCTTTGTCGCTACTCATGTCAACATTCTCGCTTCTGATCTCTCCACCGGATGCCTTACAGCCCGGCTTCACAGAAAGCACATTGTGTCCGTAATACCCGAAGGTACTAAAGACACAGCGTCCTATATCACAGAACGCTCCGCTACCACGTGTATTGCTACACATCCTGAGCTTCGGCTCGTAGTTTGAGCCCCGTTACATCTTCGCCGCAGGACAGCTTATCTAGACCAGTGAGCTGTTACGCTATCTTTAAAGGATGGCTGCTTCTAAGCCAACCTCCTGGTTGTTTTGGCCGTCCCACATGCTTTCCCACTTAACTACGAATTAGGGGCCTTAGCTGCAGGTCAGGGTTGTTTCCCTCTTCACGACGGACGTTAGCACCCGCCGTGTGTCTCCCGGATAGTACTCATCGGTATTCGGAGTTTACTTAGACTCAGTAAGGCTGTGGGCCCCCATCATCCATGTAGTGCTCTACCCCCAATGGTATTCGTCCGAGGCGCTACCTAAATAGCTTTCGCGGAGAACCAGCTATCTCCAAGTTTGATTGGCCTTTCACCCCTAGCCACACGTCATCCAGACCCTTTTCAACGGGTGTTGGTTCGGACCTCCAGTAAGTGTTACCTTACCTTCATCCTGCACATGGCTAGATCACTTGGTTTCGGGTCTAATCCAACGAACTCATGCGCCCTTTTAAGACTCGCTTTCGCTGCGCCTACACCTATCGGCTTAAGCTTGCTCGTTAGACTAAGTCGTTGACCCATTATACAAAAGGTACGCCGTCAGGACTGATGTCCCTCCGACTGCTTGTAGGCGTCCGGTTTCAGGTACTGTTTCACTCCCCTTGTCGGGGTGCTTTTCACCTTTCCCTCACGGTACTGGTTCGCTATCGGTCAGTAAGGAGTACTTAGCCTTCGGGGGTGGTCCCCCGATCTTCAGACAGGATTTCACGTGTCCCGCCCTACTTAATATGTCCCTTGGAGCTTCGTATACGGGGCTGTCACCCTATATTGCTGGCCTTTCCAGACCATTCTACTCACTCTTCAGGGCTCGGCTGGTCCGCGTTCGCTCGCCACTACTAGCGGAGTCTCTATTGATTTCCTTTCCTCCGGGTACTTAGATGTTTCAGTTCCCCGGGTTTGCTCTAAAACCCCTATGTATTCAGGATTAAAGTACCTGGTTCACCTCATTATAAGCAACCTTGCGGTTATTATAACAAAATGTCAGGTGGGTTCCCCCATTCGGAGATCTATGGGTCAAAGCCTATTCCCGGCTCACCATAGCTTAACGCAGGGTATCACGTCCTTCATCGCCTCTTACTGCCTAGGCATCCACCAAACGCCCTTTTCGCGCTTGATTTGATCCAGAAAGAGCAAGGCTCCGACATAAGTCAAAGCCCAACCAATTCCG